>CAYVQL010000129.1:0-27998 GCA_964454135.1 uncultured Enterobacterales bacterium
GCTGGCGGCGCAGGCCACCCGTGGAGGCTGGCTCCCGGTTCTGTCGCCTGCTCCCGGAGAGGGCTCTGCTGGTTGGGGTCTCAGCGAAATCCGTCCCCAGTGCTGGATTGAGCAAGGGCAGCAGCTCTCGGGCGCGCTCCAGCGCCTCCCCTTCTTCTTCCCTGCGGAAGGCCTCCAGTCCCTTGCGCACCTGCTGGCGCCGCACTTCGGGATCCGCGCCCTCCGGAAGCTCGAAGAGCGTCGCGAAGACCCGCCGCCAGGCAGCGTAGGCCTTGCTGCGCTCGATGGGGTCGGCGTGGCCCAGCAGCGGCTGCAATCCCCGTCCACGGGCTGAGTCCATGAAATCCAGCACCAGGCGGGACTTGCCGATCCCCGCCTCGCCCGTCAGCATCACCAAGCCACCAGCGCTGCCCTCGCAGAGATCGTCCAGGGCGCGATCCAGTCCTTTGCGCTCCTTCTCGCGCCCCACCAAGGGCCTGGCCAGGCTCTCCGGTGCCGCCTCGGGGCGCCCCAGGATGGCACAGGCGCGGATGGGCGCACGCTTGCCACGCAGCCGCAGCTCGAGGCGAGCCCCGCAGGGGTAGGCCGCGTTCTCGGCGAGGTTCGCTTCCGTCAGCACCGAGAAGGGTTGCGCGCGCTCCATCAAGCGGGCGGCGATGTTCACCGGATCGCCGAGCACGCCGTAGGTGCGCCGATCATGGCCGCCGTAGGTGCCGGCCAACACGTGGCCGCTGCAGATGCCCGCGCGCAACTCCGTGATGAAATCGAGGGTCGTAGGCAGGGTCATCAGGTCCAGGGCTGCCGAGACCGCCCTCTGCTGGTCGTCGCGATGCGCCAGGGGTGCGCCGAACGCCGCGTAGAGGTGGTTGCCCTTGTCATCGCTGATCACCTGCAGCAGGTAGCTCTCGTAGCGCAGCAGCACGGCCTGCACGTGGCGCACGAAGGCATCCAGCTTGCGCGCCGCAGCCACGTCGCGTCGGAAATCCAGGCCGTCGAAGCGCAGAAACAAGACCGTGGCACGCGAGAGCTCGGCGATGAAGGCTTCCTGGCCAGCCAACAGCCGCTGGCGGAGCGGAGGCAGCACCCAGGCCTGCAAGCCCTTGGCGGAGGCCCCGTCGAGCAGGCTGCCAGGCGCCTGCGTCGCAAGCGGTCGCTCGTCGGTCAGCAGCGCCGCATCTTCCAGGCCCGAGGGGCGACCACGCAGCAACCCGGGCAGAGCGGCACGCGTGGCGGCGTCCGTCTTCACCTCTCCTTTTCTGGCCGCGCGCGCCAGCACTGCCAGCCGATCCACCGCCTCGCCCGCCAGCACCTCCATGACGTGCAGGTCGGGATCGCCCACCAGCATGCGGCGGGCTGCGCCCGAGACGAAGGCGACCTTCAAGCCCAGGTCGGCATCGACCTCGGCACCCGCGCGGGCCAGGTCCCTCATGGCGCGCTGCATGGCCGCGCCGCAGCGATAGGCCTCCACGCCCCGGTCTCCCTGGAACCAGCACAAGATGGCGTCGCCCGCGAAGCACAGCACGCTCCCATTGCGGGCGTGCACCTCGCGCTCCAACGCGCCGCAGATCCGGTCCAGCAGTCCTGTCAGCTCCTCGGCTCCCCGGCGCGGACCCCAGGTGCGGGAGAGGTTCTCGGTGACGGCCGTGAAGCCGGTCAGATCCGCCCACAGCGCTGAGCCATGCACGCGGCCGTCGAGCGATTGCCCGCCGGCCAGGGCGCGCCGGCGATCCCTGGGAACGTGCGCGGCGAGGGGGGAATGGTCCACTCACATATCCGGTGGCAGCTCCGCCATCTGCGCCGCCGTGAACACCGGGCCATCCTTGCAGACGTAGACCGGCCCGATGTTGCAGCGCCCGCACTTGCCCAGGCCGCACTTCATGCGGTTTTCCAGGGTGGAGTAGATGCGCTCCGGCGAAAAGCCCAGCTTCTCGAGCACGGGTAGCGTGAACTTGATCATGATGGGCGGGCCGCAGACGATGGCCCAGCAGTTGTCGGACGAGGGCGCCGCCTCGCCCAGCACCGTGGGTACGAAGCCCACGCGATGGGCCCAGTCGGGCGTCTCACCGCCCGGATCCACGGTCTGGATGCACTCCACGTCTTTGCGCGCGCTCCACTCCTCGAGCTCGCGCTTGTAGACCAGATCACCCACCGAGCGCGCGCCGTAGAGGATGGTGACCTTGTCGAAGCGTTCGCGCAGGTCCAGCGCGTTCCAGATCACGCAGCGCACAGGGGCCAGCCCGATGCCACCGGCGATGAAGAGCAGGTTGCCGCCCTCCATGCGATCCAGCGGAAAGCTGTTGCCGTAGGGACCGCGGAAGCCCACGGTGTCGCCCACATCCACCCGCGCCAGCGCCGAGGTGACCTTGCCCAGCTGCTTGAAGCTGCACTCTATGTATCCCTTGCGCGTAGGCGAGGAGGCGATGCAGAAGGTGCATTCCCCCTCGCCGAAGATGGAGTACTCACCGAACTGGCCGGCCTTGAACTCGAAGCCCTCGGCCACCTGCGGGTCCTTGAAGGCCAGCTTCAAGGTCAGGGTGTCGACCGTCTCGCGGGTGATCTCTTCCACCCGCATCAGGTGTGGCTGGTAGATGTTCATGGGGCCTCCCCTGCCCCGGCCAGGCCCTGGATCCGCTCCAGGATCTCCACCAGGTCGATGCCCGCCGGGCAGGCGCGCACACAGCGGCCGCAGCCCGTGCAGAGCAGCTCCCCGAAGCGTGCCGGGTAGATGGCGAACTTGTGCTGGATGCGCTGTCGGTAGCGCGCGTTTTGATCGGGACGCGGGTTGTGCCCGGCGCTGTGCAAGGTGAACAGCCCGAACTGGCAGCCGTCCCAGTTGCGCCGGCGCGTGCCCTGCCCCAGGCCCTCCTGCTCGTCCACGATGTCGAAGCAGTGGCAGGTGGGGCAGACCATGGTGCAGACGCCGCAGCCGTGGCAGGCCAGCGCCAGCGTGGACCAGAAGTCGTGGACGAAGTTCTCCTCCAGCCAGGCCCGCAGGGCTGCGGGATCCATGGCCAGGTTGCCCTCCACCGCCGCGCTCAGGCCGGTCTTGGCCTCTGCGAGCGCGCCCTCGTCATCCAGGGCCGTGAAGCGCTCGCGATGCGCCTCCACCAGGGCCGCACCCTTCTCGCTCAAGACCTCGATCCCGTAGCCCTGGTCCAGCGGCACCAGCAGCAGGTCGGCGCCCCGTGGGTCGCAGGGACCGGCACCGGTGGCGCTGCAGAAGCAGCTCTCGTCCGGCTTGTCGCAGGCCAGAGCTACCACGGTGGTGGCCTCGCGGCGGCCGAACCAGAGCTCGTCGTGGTAGTCCCAGTCCATCACGCGATCCACGATGTCCAGGCCCGCCGCGTCGCAGGGCAGCACGGCCAGTGCCACCCGCGGTGCGAACTCGGTCGGCACCTCGTCCAGGATCACGTCGGCCCCCTGCCTGCGGTAGCCCAACAGGGCCTCGGTGACCGGCAGGAACATGCGCTTGATCGGATTGGCGGGGCGCTGGTCGATAACGACCTGCTCGAAGCTCGACACCGCGCCGTACTCCACCGCCGAGGCGGTGACCCGCGGTGCGATCACAGGGGTGCCGGCCGCGACAAGATCGTCCACCAGGCCCGCCAGCCCCTCGGCTTCCAGCTTCAGGTTTTCCTGAGTATCCATCAGACGATGAACTCCTCGGCGTCTTCCCGTCGGAAGTCGCCGACGGCAGCGGGTACGCTGGGGTCGTCACCCACCACTTGGTTGAACTGTTCCTCCACCACAGCGGCCATCTTTCGGTTCAGCAGGCCCAGGGGGATGTCCGCCGGGCAGGCCCGCTGGCACTCGCCGCAGCCCGCGCAGCGACCAGCCAGGTGCAGCGCCCGAATGATGTGCCAGGCCTGGTTGCCCCGTGGGTGGGCCGAGGCCTCAACCCAGCGCGGCTGGGTCTTGTCGGCGATGCAACGCTCGCAGTAGCAGAGCGGGCAGATCTGACGGCAGGCGTAGCAGCGCACGCAGCGCTTGAAATGGGCCTGCCAAAAAGCGGCGCGCTGCCCGGCGCTCATGGCCTGCAGCTCGGCCAGCTTGACCGGTGCGGGGGCCTCGCCCGGAGGCGCCGCTGGCAGCTCGCCCAGCAGGTGGTCCGCCAGCGTGGGCTCGCGGATCTCGCAGCCTGGGCAGCGGCCTGCGACCGTCTGGGCCGTCAGCTCTCCCCCCTGCTGGGGGTCCGCCAGCACGCCGCCACAGCGCACGCCAATCAGCACGGCATCTTCGCGCTCCAACTGGGACTCGCGGATCAAGCCAGCCACGGCGCGCGCATCGCAGCCCTTGACCACCACCGCGGGCTTGCCCAGCCGAGCCACGTGGCTGCGGCTGCGGGTCAGGTAGGCCGCCAGGTTCTGTACGCAGCGGGCGTCGAAGATCAACCGGTCGGCGTCGTCGGGGCTCGTGATGAAGGTCGGGCGCACATCCCGTGCTCCCTCTTCGTAGCCGATGACCACCGCCACCGAGCCGTCTGCGAGCAGCTGGCGGGCCAGATCGCGCAGGGGCTTCATGCTTCCTCCATCACAGCACTCGGGTAACTGTCGTAGGGCCCCAGGGCGCGCACGCGCTCCGTGGTGCTGTTGACCACCTCGGACCACTTCTGCCCCTGGGAGGCGGACACCCAGGAGAAGGTGATGCGCCCGGGGCTCACGCCGATGAAGTCCAGCAGCTCGGAAAAGAGCCGGAAGCGGCGTCGGGCGTGGTAGTTGCCCTCGGCGTAGTGGCAGTCGCCGGGGTGGCAGCCCGAGACGATCACGCCGTCGGCGCCGCGCTCGAAGGCCTTGACCACCAGCAGCGGATCGATGCGGCCGGTGCAGGGCAGGCGAATGATGCGCACGTTGGTGGCCATGGCCAGCCGGCTGGTGCCGGCCAGGTCAGCACCCGTGTACGTGCACCAGTTGCAGACGAAGGCCACGATCTTCGGCTCGAAGCCGGAAGCCGCAACCGCTCTCTGAGGGGCAAGGGCGGGGCTTGACATCGTGAGCTCCTAAAAGGCCTGGATCTCGGCGAAGATCTGGCTGTCGTTGAAGCAATCCAGCTCGACGCACTTGGAGGGACAGTTGGCCACGCAGGTGCCGCAGCCCTGGCAGAGACCGGGGTTGACCTGGGCCACCACCCGCAAAACGCGTCCAGCGCGGTCCTTGACCTCCAGGCGCTCGACGGCGCCGTAGGCGCAGGCGCGCTGGCAGTGGAAGCAGCCCGAGCAGCGAGCCTGGTCCACCACCGCCACCTGGGGCTCGCGCTCCAGCTCGCTGCGGCTGAACAGGGCCAACACCTTGGCGGCGGTGGCCGAGGCCATAGCCACGGAGTCGGGGATGTCCCGCGGCGCCTGGCAGGCCCCCGCCAGGAAGATGCCCGCCGTGTTGGTCTCCACCGGCCGCAGCTTGGGATGGGCCTCGTTCAGGAACCCGTGCTGGTCGTAGGAGATGGAGAGCTTCTGGGCCAGGCCCTCAATGCCCGGCTGGGGCCGGATGGCGGTGGCCAGCACCACCATGTCGGCGTCGATGGAGACCGGCTCGCCACTCAGGGTGTCCACGCCCCGCACCTTGATCACGCCCCCCTCGCGGTGCAGCGACGAGACGCGCCCCCGAATGTAGAGGGCGCCGTCCTCTTCCTGGGCGCGGCGGGTGAAGGCGTCGTAGCCCTTTCCGCCAGCGCGCACGTCCATGTAGAAGACGATGGCGCGCCCGTCGTGCACGCTGTGCCGGTAGAGCATGGCGTGCTTGGCGGTGTACATGCAGCAGATATTGGAGCAGTACTCGATGCCCTTTGCGGGATCGCGCGAGCCGACGCACTGCAGGAAGACCACGGTCTTGGGGAGCTTGCCGTCGGAGGGGCGGCGAATCTCTCCTCCCGTGGGGCCCGAGGCCGAGGCCAGACGCTCGAACTGCAGCCCGTCGATCACGTCGGGGACCGTGCCGTAGCCGTACTCGCCGTAGCCGGTCAGGCCTTCGGGCTGCTCCTTGGTGATCTGGTAGAGCTGGAAGCCCGTGGCCACCACGATGGCGCCCACCTTCTCCACCACCAGCTCGTCCTGCTGCGCGAAGTCGATGGCCTTGGGGCCGCAGACCTTGGCGCAGCGCTGGCAGACCGGCTTCTTGGTCTTGCGCCCCCGGGCCTTGGCACGCGCCTCGGCCTTGTAGAACAAGCAGTTTGGCCGATCGATGACCGGCTTGTTGGGCACGGCCTGGGGGAAGGGGCTGTAGATGGCCTTGCGGTTGCGCAGCCCCATGTCGAACTCGTCGGGCGTCTTCTTGCTGGGGCATTCCTCGCTGCAGGCGCCGCAGCCCGTGCAGAGGTCCAGGTCCACCGAGCGGGCCTTCTTGCGCACGGTCACGTCGAAGTTGCCGATGAAGCCGTCGACCTTCTCCACCTCGCTCCAGGTGAGCAGCTTGATCCTGGGATGCTGCGCCACGTCCACCATGCGCGGAGTCAAGATGCACTGCGAGCAATCGAGCGTAGGGAAGGTCTCGGACAGCTGGCTCATATGGCCGCCGATAGAAGGTTCTTTCTCCACCAGCACCACTTCGCGACCGCCGTCGGCGATGTCCAGGGCGGCCTGGATGCCGGCGATGCCGCCCCCGATCACCATGGCCCGGTCGGTGACCGGGATCATGATGGGATCCAGGGGCCGGTTGTGCTTGACCTTCTCGACCAGGGTACGCGTCAGGTCGATGGCCTTTTCCGTGGTGGCGGGCTCGCGCTCGTGGATCCAGGAGCACTGCTCGCGGATGTTGGCCATCTCGCAGAGGAAGGGGTTGACACCGGCCTGCGACACGGCACGGCGGAAGGTGGGCTCGTGCATATGGGGCGAGCAGGAGGCCACCACCACCCGGTCCAGGTCATTGTCCTCGATGGCCTGCTTGATGAGCGTCTGGCCAGGATCGGAGCACATGTACTTGTAGTCCACCGAGTGGACCACGCCGGGATGATCGCGCAGGGCCTCAGCCACCTGCGCGCAATCGACGGTGCGGCTGATGTTCTCGCCGCAATGGCAGACGAAGACGCCGACGCGGGCCATCAGCGCACCTCCTGGCCGGGGGCCACCTGTTTCTCGAGGCGGCCCAGCAGCTTGCTGGTGGAGACGTAGTGCCGGCCCAGGCCCAGGCGCTTGGGATTGAGCCCCAGGGCCAACCCCACCAGCTCCGTGATGTAGAGCACGGGCAGCTCGTCGGCCCCGGCCTGGCCGCGGTTCATGGCCGCCTGGCGCATGTCGAGGTTGGCGTGGCACATGGGGCAGGCCACGACGATGACCTCGGCTCCGGCCCTGCGGGCATCGTCCAGGATCTCGCGCCCCATGCGGATCACCGATCCAGTGCGCGACAGGGAGAAACCCGCACCGCAGCAATCGGCCCGCCGGTTCCATTCCAGGGGCTCGGCGCCGAGGGCCTTGACCACCTGCTCCATGGATGAAGGCGCCTCGGGATCGTCGAAGCCCGTGACCTGGTGGGGTCGCAGCAGCAGGCAGCCGTAGTAGCAGACCACGCCCAGATCCTTCAGCGGCTTCTCGATGCGGCTCTCGATCTTCGGCAACAGCTGCTGCAGGAAGCCCACCACGTTGATCACCTCGACCTGGTTCTCGAAGCGCCGCTCCAGGATGCGGCGCACGCGTGCCTGCAGCTCGGCATCTCGCGCCAGCTCGTGGCGAGCGGCAGCCAGGCGCCCGTAGCAGGCGGCGCAGGGTGCCATGACCTGATCCATCTTGCGCGCCTCGGCCAGCGCCAGGGTGCGAGCTGGCAGGGCGACGCCCAGCAGGTGGTTGGTGGCGTGGGCGGAGCTGGCGCCGCAGCAGGCCCAGTCGGGCACCTCCTGCAGCCGGACCCCGAGCGCCTCGCAGATGGCCGCCAGGCTCTCTCCATACTCACGGGCGGTGCCGTGCATGGAACAGCCAGGGTAGAAACCGATCCTCATCGCATCTCCTCCGTTGCGGGGCCCCTGGTCGCCAAAGCGACTCGTCATCTTCGACATCGTGCCCCCGGGGATTGGCTCGTCCTCATCGCCCGCTGGCGGGCTCGCAGGCGTCGAAGATCTGCTGGATCTCGTCCAGGCCTTCGATGCGTTGCGGAGAGAATGACAGCTTGCCGCGGGTCATCATGCCCGGCGCGGCGGTCACATCAGCGAACAGGGCACCGCTGCGCAGCTTGTAGCCCAGGACCAGACCGAACTCGAACATGCGGCCGTTGCTGCGGATCTGCTCCAGGAAGGAGCTGTGCAGCGCCCTGATGCGACGCGGCGCAACCTCGGGATCGGCGGCCAGGGCCAGCTCCCGTAGCGCGTCGATGATGCGCGCCGGCTCCACGTCCATGGGGCAGCGGCTGGAGCAGGTCTCGCAGGTCAGGCAGAGCCAGATCGAGGGATCGCTCAACAGGGCGCGGCGCCCCAGCTGCACCAGGCGCATCATCTGGTGAGGCCGGGTGGGCATCTCCTCGGCCATGGGGCAGCCTGCCGTGCACTTGCCGCACTGGTAGCAACGCGCCGGGTTGAGCCCCGTCTTGGCTGCCACATCTCGAGCCAATGCCGGGCCGGTATCGACAGGTTTGCTCAAGGCGCCCTCCTTCCAGGACCTCTTCCACCACGCGTTCCGTCAAGCTCCCCGCGTGCCGGATTCGGGCAGGTGCGGGCTGTCCATCCTATTGCTGTGGGCGTGGATTGACGAGTGCGCAGAGGCAGCATTCTGCCCTGGGCCAGTACGAAGGATTACGCAAGGGCCTCTGGCCCTTCGGCGGTCCGCCGAGCGGGTTCAGGTGGAGGTGACCGAGAGCAGGTAGCCTTGGCTGCAATCCGCGCCGCCGTAGGCCTCGATCACGGCACCGTAGGTTCCCTTGTCCTCGCCGCCCGTGTCCTCTTCGAAGGAGAGCGTGAGGGTGCCGTCGCCGAAGTCGCTCTGCGTGCCCTCCAGCTCTCCGTGGGCGCCGACCTTGCCGATGGTCAGCACGTAGTTGGCGCCGGAGGGGATGTTGGACAGGCTGACCTCGAAGCCCTCGTACCAGTCCCAGCCCGAGTCGGCCATGTAGAACGAGAAGCGATCCACGTCGTCGTCGTTGTGCAGCAGCCCGGTGACCGTGAAGTTCTTGGAATCCGCCAGGCTGCCCAGGTAGAACCACTCACTGGCCTCGTCATTGGGCTCGTAGATGTCATCCGCCGCGGAGTCCTCTTCCAGGTCGCCGTCGCAGTCGTTGTCGATGCCGTCGCAGATGTCTTCGGCCTCGGGGTGGATGCCTGCGCTGGCGTCGTCGCAGTCGCCCTCATTCTCGCTGTAGCCATCGCCGTCGTCGTCCCTGTCGAAGGGGTCTGTCTCGACGACGGAATCGGCCGTATCTTGCGGGGCCGAGCTGTCGGCTGGTGTCGCCGAGTCTTCCCCCTCAAGACCCAGCGCGGTGGCCGCTCCCAGGTCGCAACCAGCGAGCACGAGCAGAGCCGAGAGGAGCGCACGGGTCGTCATGGGCTACAATCCTCCTGCGAGGGTCGCCCCAGGATAACGCCGCGGGCGGCCACCCGCTGCACCCGTTCCAGGCCTCCCATCGGATGAGCGGACCAGATCCCGGCACCATGAACTGGCAGCGCGAGCGCGTACTCGTCACCGGTGCCGGCGGGCTGATCGGTGCCGAGCTCTGCCGACAGCTCATGCTGGCCGGGGCGCAGGTGCACGGCGCGATACGCCGGCGAGCGGCACCCGCCGGCGTGCAGGCCCACTTGCTCGACCTGCGTGACGAGGCCGCCTGGCAGGCGGCTTTCAATGCCGCGGATCCCGCCGTGGTCTTCCACCTGGCGGCGCCTGTGGCGCTCAGTCGGGCTCCCTCGGCTTTCGCCGAGCTGCGCCCGGGCATCCTGGACGTCAGCGATCGCATCGCGCGCAGCTGTCTGGCCAGCGGCTGCCGCCTGGTGGCGGCGGGCACCTGCGAGGAGTACGGCGACCAGCAGGCCCCCTTCTGCGAGGACTCCCCTGGCAGACCCGTCTCGGCCTACTCCTGCCTCAAGCTGGCCGCGACGCAGTGGCTGCTCACACTGCAACGCATCGCCGGCCTGCGCGCCACCGTGGTGCGCCCCTTCCTGACCTACGGCCCCGGTCAACCGCCCGGCAGGCTGGTGCCCTCTGCCATCCAGCGCGCCCTGGTGGGACAGCCCCTTCAGATCACCGACGGGCGCCAGACCCGCGAGCTCAACCACGTGCAAGACGTCGCCCGCGGCATCGCGGCAGCCGCCCTCCCCGCGGCCGAGGGGCGGCTGATCAATATCGGTGGCGGCCCCGAGCTGAGCGTCTTCGAAATCGCTACGCGCGTCTTTCACCTGGCGGGCGCCGATGAGGGCCTGGTGCGCCGCGGCCAGCTGCCGCGGCGGGCCGGAGAGGCGGAGCGCTTCTACGGCGACCATCGCCTGGCCCGCGAGCTGCTCGGCCATCAGCCCCGGGTGGGGCTGAACGAGGGCCTGAGCAGCGCCATCCGGCACTGGAGGCGCCATGGCCCAGCCTGACCTGCTGGCGCAGGTGCGCAGCGCAGCGCTGCAGCGGTACGGCGACGCCCGCGGCACGCTCACCAAGCTCTTCCCGGGCCCGGTGCCAGGCGAGGTCTACACCGTCACGCTGCAGCCCGGCGTCTCCCGCGGGCACCACCTCCACCTGCGCAGCTGGGAGCGCTTCGCGGGCTTGCAGGGCGCCCCGCTGCTGGTGCTGGCCCAGCCCGGTCAGCCCGCCCGACGGGTCCTGCCCCTGGCGGGCATGCGCGTCTTCGTGCCGGCGGGCCTGGCCCACGCCATCTTCGCCCCCGCCGACCAGGCCTGCCTGGTGGCCGCCGCCATGGAGCGCCCTCACGACGCGGGCGATGTACACGCCTTTGCCCTGGAGCCGCCTTGGTAGCCCTTCTCATGTGGCTGGCAGCGGCCCTCTGCCTGGCACTGAACGCGCCGGTCTGGCTCAACGCCTTGCTGGTGCTGCCGGCCCTGCTCTGGGCGCCTGGCTGGGGCTGGGCGCGCTGGCTGGCCGCGCGCAAGCAGCGCCCTGTCGGGCTGCAGGCCACCATCGACGCCACCTGGATCAGCTTCCTGGTCGCCGTGATCTCCGTCAGCCTGGTGCGCGAGCTGGGCCTGCCCCCGTGGACCCTGCTTCCCCTGGCCGCTCTGCTGGGCTTGCCCGGCTTGTGGCTGGCCCATCGGCGGCCAGCCCCCGGCTGGCAGCTGCCCGCCAAGGCTGGTGTCGGGCTGTTGGCCACTCTCCTGGCCGTCATGGCGCTGGGCGCCTTCAAGGCCCAGGACCTGCTGCGTCCGCTGGACGCCAGCTGGTGGGACGCGCGCGCCGACGAGCAGGGGCTCGATCCCCTGCCGCTGGAGGCCGCCGGCTTCGAGCCCGTGGGTTGGCCCGAGGCGGGGGCGGCCAAGGCGGCGCTGGGCACCGGAAGCACCGCCATTCGGGCGCTGGGAGAGGGGCGTCTGCTGGCGGTGGCGCGCGGGCCCGCAGGTCTCGAGCTCAGCCTGGAGCAGGATGGAGGCCTGCTGGATCGCGGCGTGGTGCAGCTGGATCCGGTCGAGGTTCCCGAGGAAGGCCCGGTGCCACGCTACCTGTCCCACGGCGCCGTCGCCGTGGCGGCCCATGTGCGGGCGGGCGCCTTGCAGCTGAACCTGAGCCAGGACGCGCTGGTCTACCTGCTGCCCGGCAGCGAGGCCGTCTGGTCCCTGCATCACGCCAAGGAGCTGCGCTTCGTACACTACTACCAGCTGCTGAACATGGTGGAGAACCAGCGCTGGGCGGCCGGCATGCTGCGGGACCAGCGCGCCACCCTGAACCAGCCCCCCCTGTGGGCCTACGTGCTGGCCCTGCCCACGGCGCTGGTGGACCCGGACATGGCCGGGGCTGGAGCGCTCTTTCTCTGGGTTCTGCTGCTGACCGGCGCCAGCGGCGTGCGGTTGCTGCAGGTCATGGCGCCCCAGGCCCGCTGGCCGGCCTGGTTCCTGCCAGCCCTGGCCACCGTGGTGCACGGCCGCCTGATGGCGGATCCCGGCAGCTTCAACTTCCCCGACTCCCTCTACGCGGCGGCCGTGGTGGGGGGCATGGCCGCCCTGCTGGCTGGGGGCGGCCTGCGCCACGGCGCCATGGCCGTGGCCGCCAGCCTGCTGCGCTACCCCGGGGCCGTGCTGCTGCTGGGGGCGGCCTTGCTGCAGCGCTTGCTGGAGGCGGGCCCACGCCGCTTCGCTGGGTCTCTCTGGCGCCCGCTGGGCCTGGCCGCTGCGCTGGCGGCCGCGGTGGCGCTGGCGGCCACGGTCATCGCTGCCGCCACCGGTGCGCTGGGCCAGTGGATGGAGATCCTCTGGTTCGAGACCTTTCCCGAGCACTGGCACGGCGAGTACTCCCCCGCCCTGCTGCTGCCCCGGGCGCCGCGCTTCTACGCCACCTGGCTGAGCTACGCGGGCCTGACGCCCCTGCTGGCGGTGGTGGTGGCCCGCGGCCGGCCACTGCTGGTGCTGCTGACCGCCTTCTGCTACTCGCTGCTGCTGTGCACCATCGACCACCACCCCACGCACTACTTCCTGCCCCTGGTGCACCTGGCCGCTATCGCGCTGGCAGCCGGAGCCGGAAACCTGAAATCGGACTGGGGCGGCAGGATCCTGCTGGGACTGGGCCTGGTTGGCCTGGCCTGGAGCGCGTTCCTGGGGGGCACGTAGCGTCCCCGCGTCCAGCGGAATAACCCTGCCCGCCTCTCGAAGCGCCGGCAACCCGCCGGCGAGGATGCCCTCTGATGGACGCGTTCTGGTGGATCGTAGCCGGCGGCATCGCGATGAGCAGCATCGCCTTGGTGGGCAGCATCACGCTGCTCATGAAAGACCACGTGTTCAAGCGCCTGGTGCTGCCCCTGGTCGCCATGTCGGCCGGCTCCCTGCTGGGAGGCGCCCTCTTCCACCTGCTGCCCGCCGCCATCGAGGAGATGGGCCAGGGTCTCGAGCCCTACCTGTGGGTCTTGGCCGGTTTTTCGTCCTTCTTCGTGCTTGAGCAGTTCCTGCACTGGCACCACTGCCACCGCCCCACCCACCAGCACAAGGCCCCGCTGACCTACCTGATCCTGATCGCGGACGGCGTGCACAACTTCGTCGGCGGGCTGGCCGTGGCCGGCGCCTTCCTGGCGGACATCCGGCTGGGCCTGGTGGCCTGGCTGGCGGCCGCGGCCCACGAGGTGCCTCAAGAGCTGGGAGATTTCGGCATCCTCATCCACGGCGGCTGGAGTCGCTCCAAGGCCCTGCTCTTCAACCTGCTCTCCGGCCTCACCTTCCTGGTAGGCGGTCTGGTGGCCTACGCCGCCTCCAAGCAGCTGGACGTGGCCTTCTTGATCCCCTTCGGCGCCGGCAACTTCATCTACATCGCCGCCGTGGACCTGGTCCCCGAGATCAACCGCGAGGGCCGCGGCCGGCGCGCCGTGGTGCACTTCATGTCCTTCGCCTTTGGTGTGACCCTGCTGCTGCTCGTCCACCTCTTCATCCCCCATAGCCACGGCCCCGGTGGCCACGACCACGGGGATCACGATCACGGTGCGCACCAACACGACGAAGCGCACCAGCACGACGCCCACGACCACGACCACGCGCACGACCACTCACACTGATCGCGCAAAAGCCGTGCAGAACGCCGCCCCTGCTTGCTCCCCCGCAGGGGGAGGGATAGCCGAACGCCCCGAAAGGAGTGCTTTCCATGAATCCCAGCGAACTCTTGCTTCCCTCCCTCTTCTTCCTCGCGATCGCTTGTGACAGCGAGTCCGTGCCGCCTCCTGTGGCGGAAACGCAGCCCGCTGCCCCGGCGCCCGAGCCGGTGAAGGCTCCGGAGCCCGTGCAGGACGCGCTGGAGGGCGGCCCCTTCCCGGCCTTGCTGCTGGGCCAGGCCTGGTTCTGGAAGGACGCCCAGAACAAGCCCAAGCCGGGCCCGGCACGCCTGGAGATCTGGCGCCAGACCGAGCAGGGCTGGAAGTCCTCCCGCCTGGAAGACGGCGACTCCAACGTCTTCCACAAGGCCATCCCCTACGACGGCGGCTTCGTCACCATCGCCGCCGAAAAGGCCATGCTCAAGAAGTGGAGCTTCGCCGAGGGCGCCTGGAAGAGCGAGATCCTCTGGGAGCAGAACTGGGGCGGGCGCTTCAACCGGCTGCGCGACCTGGAGATCGGCGACGTGGACGGTGACGGCAAGGACGAGTTCGTCATCGCCAGCCACGACAACGGCGTGGTAGCGGTCTACAACCCCGACGAGCCCGGCACCCCCACCATCGAGCTGGACGCCAAGCCCGACACCTTCGTGCACGAGATCGAGATCGGCGACATCGACGGCGACGGCAAGAACGAGTTCTTCGCCACGCCCAGCGATCGCAACAAGGCCAACGCCTCGCAGCAGGGCGGCGTGGTGATGTACCGCTTCGATGGCCAGAGCTACGTGCGCAGCTTCGTGGAGCAGGCCGAAGGCACCCACGCCAAGGAGATCACCGTCGCGGACGTGGACGGCGATGGCAAGGACGAGCTCTTCGCGGTCATGGAGGCCGAGCTGGAGCAGAAGAAGATCGTGACCCCTGTGCAGGTGCGGCTCTACCGGCCCACGGCCGAGGGCTTCGAGCACAAAGTGATCGCCTCCATCCAGGACCGGCAGTGCCGCTTCCTGGTGCCCGGCGATTTCGACCAGGACGGCGAAGTGGAGCTGGTGGCCGCGGCAATGAAGACCGGCGTCTGGATCCTGGACAGGCAGGGTGGCGCCGTGGACGGCGAGTGGAGCGCCACCAACATCGACACCAACTCGGGCGGCTTCGAGCACGTGGCCTACGGTGCGGACCTGGACAAGGACGGCAAGCTGGAGCTCTACGTGGCGGCCGACGACCAGCGTGAGCTCAAGCGCTTCACCTACAACGCCGAGACCAAGAGCTACGACCGGGAGGTGCTGGGCCAGATAGCCGACGACACCATCTCCTGGAACATGGAAGCCGCTGAGCTCTAGTGCCTTCGACGGCAGTTCCTGCCCCAGATAGCTGACCACTCCCTCGGTGTCGGTCCCCTCCACCCCGAACCGTCCACCCGCACGCGCACTGGCACGTCCACCTCCCCATCCACCCGGTTCTCGACTTGGGTTCGGAGTTGGCCGTGGGCCGGCGTGTCGCGGGCGAGGTGGAAGGGAGGGGTGCGGGTTCGAGCGAAGGGATGAGGGGGTGGAATCCGGAGGTGCTGGAGTTGCCCCGGAAACTGAAGCTTGTCCAAGGGGATTTTCTCCGGGGTGGCCACAACGATGACCGAGGCCGAGTGCTCAACGCCTCCCCCCCTGTTACATCCGATCCCCCCGAAGGGAGGTCAAACCATGGCCGTTGAGAAGCCGACCACCACCACCCAGCCCGTGGCCCGCGGCACGAACTTCGAGCTGCGCACCTTCGTGTTCATCGACCAGCTGCAGCCGCAGCTGGCCCAGTTCGTGGCCAAGGACAACCGCGTCTACGATCCGAGCGAATACGACGCCGCGTTGATGCTCGAGCTGGCGCCCGCCATGGAGATCCACCGCATGATCGACCTGGCGCTCAAGAGCACGGCCGTTCGGCTTGGCTCGGTGGTCACCGAGCGCCACTTCGGCCTGATGCAGATCCAGCACGCCGACCAGGGCGAGGTAATCGAGGCCGGCGAGGCCGTGCTGCGCCAGACCGGGCTCACGAAGTTCGACCGCGCCCGGATCAAGATCGCCACCAACATGATCATCCGCGGCATCGAGCAGGACCACGCCATCTTCTTCACCGGCACCTCCAAGGGCTATATGGTCCTGGCCGACGAGTCGGTCTTCATCCTGGAGATCATCCCGGCCGCCTACCTGATCGTCGCCGCCAACGAGGCCCTCAAGGCTGCCGACGTGAAGCTGATCACCATCCGCCCCTTCGGCGCCACAGGCCGCCTGGTGATGAGCGGCAGCGAGTCCGAGATCGACTCTGCGGCCGACGCTGCGCTCAACATCCTCGACAAGCTGAACCAGGAGCTGGACGAAGGCCCGCCGGGCGCCTCCCACGACGAGTCGCGCTACTCCGGCTGAGGTCGCCTCGAGGAGGCCATGGCTCTTCTGTCGGCTAGCACCAGCATTCTCTTCGGATTGCTAGCTGGCATCGATGTCTGCTCCGCTGGGGCGCCCATCGCCCTCGGCGAGCACGGGCAGCTCGAAGCTGGCCTGCTCTTGCAGCCCAGCTTTCGCTTCCAGCAGGATGGTGCCTCCAAGGACAGTAGCTGGAGCAGCGATCCCTACCTGCGCCGCACCCAGTTGCAGCTGAGCGGCCAGCTGCAGGGCAAGCTGCACTTCCTCGCCGAAGCCGCCATCATCGACCAGGGCCTGGACGGCGACTGGTCGGCGGCCCTCGCCATGCAGGACGCCATCGGAGAGATCGCGCTCGGAGTGCGCTTGCAGCTCGACGTGGGCCTCTTGTTGCCCCCGGGCGCGCGCCAGCGCATGCAGCACCCGGGCAGCCTCTTGATGGCGGACTTCCACCAGGCCTGGGCCGCCGCCCCCGCTGGCCGCCAGGGCCGCGACGTGGGGGTGATGGCGCGCGGTGAGCTCTTCGAACGGCGCTTGGAATACCGGCTCTCCGGAACCGCCGGAGCGGATTTCGGCCAGGGCCTTGAAGAGACCGACTTCGACGGCGACGGCAGCCCTGACGCCGGCCCCATCAATCCCGACGACCTGCCGCGGGTAGCCCTGCGCCTGGCCTGGAACTTCTTCGATCCCCAGGGAGGAGCTGGCGCGGCGGGCTACTTCTACCGCGGCACCGATCTGCGGATGGAAGACGGGCTGCTGGTCCACGGCCGCAAGACCTTGAGCGTGGGGCTGGCGGTGGATCACCAACAAGACGCGCTCTACATCTACGGCCTGGACCTCACCGGCGCGGCCACGAGCGCCGAGCGCAGCGACTACACCGCCTTCGTGGCGGATATCTACGCCGATCTGCCCGGTGAACGCGGCGCTCGAGCCCTGACCGTCCAGGCCGCCGCCCTGCGCCACTTCTTCGGCCAGGGGCATCCCGACAGCGGCACCGGCCTGTACGGCGAGGTGGGCTATCGCATCGGGCCCATCAGCCCGGTGGCCAGCTACGAGCTCTTCGACGCCTCTGGCGGCAGCGTGCGGGACTACAGCGCTGCCCGGGGCGGCCTGAACTGGTGGTTTCTGGGGCACGGGGCCAGCCTGAAGCTGGAGCTCGGCGCCTCGCGCAGCGGAGGAGGCGAAGATCGCCAACTTGGCGGACAGTTGCGCACGCAAGTGCTCTTCTGAGGCGTACCCGCAGCGCATTGACCGGAGGCGGACATGGCCGTGCAGATCCACGGAGAGGACGGGCGAGTGGCCCGCATGTTGGAGTCGATCTTCATGCGTGCCCACCAGGCCCGCGCCAGCGACATCCACTTCGAGAGCCTACCCAGCTCGTTTCGCATACGCTTCCGCATCGACGGCCTGCTGCACGAGCAGACGCCCATCCCGCGCAACTTTCGCGCTGCGGTCATCAGTCGCCTGAAGGTGCAGGCCGGGCTCGACATCTCGGAGAAGCGCCTGCCCCAGGACGGAGCCTTCACTGAGCTGCTGCGGGGCGAGCGCATCAACTGCCGGCTCTCCACCTTCCCCGGCGAGAGCGGAGAGAAGGTCGTGGTGCGCCTGCTGAGCCGCATCGGGGCCCACGAGCTGGGGGACCTGGGCATGGAAGAGTCCATGGCTCAACGGCTGTACGACGTGGTGTCCCGGCCCCAGGGCATGGTGCTGGTCACCGGCCCCACGGGCTGCGGCAAGACCTCCACGCTCTACTCCTTGCTGCGGCACCTGGAGTCGCCCCAGGTCAACATCATGACCCTGGAAGACCCCATCGAGTATCGCTTCAAGCACATCACCCAGGGCCAAACCAACGCAAAGGCCGGCTTCAGCTTCGCCAGGGGCCTGCGCGCCACGCTGCGCCAGGACCCCGACATCATCATGGTGGGCGAGATGCGCGACTTCGAGACGGCCGACGTGGCCCTCAAGGCCGCCCTCACCGGCCACCTGGTCCTCTCCTCGCTGCACACCAACAGCGCCGTCGAAACGGTCATCCGCCTGATCGACATGGGGCTCGAGCGCTTCGTGGTCGCCGCCGCCTTGCGGGCCATCGTGGGTCAGCGCCTGGTGCGCCTGCTCTGCGAGCGCTGCCGCGAGCCCATGGAGCCCGACGCCCGTACCCTGGAGCTGCTGGGGGTCGAGGCCTGCCAGCAGCCCATCTACCGCGAGAGCGGCTGCCACGGCTGCAACCACAGCGGCTTCTCCGGGCGTACCGCTCTCTTCGAGCTGGTGCGCCTCGATCAGGATCTCAGCGATCTGATCAAGCTGGAACGCAGCGGCCGCAAGACCCTCAAGCGCGAAATAGCGCAGCGGGGCATTCGCAGCCTACGGCAGGCTGGCTACGCCGCGGTGCTGGCGGGACGCACCAGCCTGCCCGAGGTCTTTCGGGTCTGCTGAGCCGAGCCTGCAGCCTCGGAAGCGGATAGGCGGAGGCCTCCATCTCAGTCTCCGAGGCCTGTCCCATGCAACCACCCGGCGGCAAACCCTGGCTCCTCTACGGCCTGCTCGGCGCCAGCCTGACCATGAACCTGGTGATGGCCATCAAGTGGCCGCGCGAGCCGGCTGGCGAGGCGGCAAGGGGCGGCGCAGAGGCCACCGCCGTTGAGCTGACGGCCGCCCAACGGGAACCCGCGCCCGTGGCAGCGGAACCCGCACCCGCCCAGCCCCCGCCCGCTGCGCTGGACGACCCCGGCTACCGGCTGATCCACGCTGAGGTGGAGAAGAACCTGGCCCACAGCTTCCAGCAGAACCTGGACGAGCACGCCGACGCCGTGGCCGCCGTCTTCGCCCGGCAGTTCGTCTGGGACCTGGACCTGCGGCGTGATCTGCAGAAGGGCGACGGCTTCACCACGCTGGTGCACGTAGAGGAAAACGGCGACATCGACATGCCGCTGGCCTTCTTCCACTCCCAGAAGCTGAAGCGCGAGCTGAAGGCCTATCGCTTCCAGGCACCGGGCGACGCCCACCCCAGCTTCTGGTATCCCGACGGCACCGAGGTGCCGCTGCGCCTCGAGAACGGCCCCCTCAAAGACTATATCCAGATCACAGCCCTGCTCGACGACCGCCGTGGCCATAAGGGCTGGGACTTCAAGGCGGCCGAGGGCACCCCCATCGCCTCGCCGCGCGCCGGGAAGGTGGTGCGCTCCAACTGGAGCCACGCCGCCAACGGCAACTGCATCGACATCCTGCAGAACGACGGCGTGAACGCCTACTACCTGCACCTGTCGGAAAACCTGGTGAAGCCGGGGGCCAGCGTCAGCGCGGGCCAGGTCATCGCCAAGACCGGCAACACGGGCCACTCCACCTCGCCGCACCTGCACTACCAGCTGCAGCGCGGGGAGCGCATCCTGGACCCGGCGGACTACCACGGCACCACGCGGCGCAGGCTGCCGGCGACCGCCATGCCCGAGTTCGAAAAAGAGATGGCCCGACTGCAGGCCATCCTGGGCGCGCAGCGCTGAGGCGAGACAACCCCCCACGACGGACGTCGAGGGGGGCTGGTTGGTGCGGAAAGCAGGAACGAGCGCCGGCCCGGCCAGCGCTCTTGTGCCAGCCTACTTCTTGTTCTTCTTCTTCTTCTTGGAGGAGCCCTTCTTGGAGGAGGAGCTCTTCTTGGAGGAGCCCTTCTTGGAGGAGGAGCTCTTCTTGGAGGAGGAGCTCTTGCCGGACTTGCTCCACTTGCGCACGGTGCTGGAGCGGCTGCTGTGGTTGCTCTTCCAGGTGTCGCGATCGGCGTCGGACAGGATCTCCATATAGGCCCAGTAGAGCCCATCTTCGATACCCGCGGCGAAGCCGCAGGACGCGCCGTCGCTCTTGGTGAAGATCACGATCTCGTAGGTCGAGTCGGAGTAGTCTTCCCCATCGCCCCAGCCCGCACCGTTCATGGCGCGCACATAGCGCCGCTTGAGGGCATCGGCGGGACCGGTCTCGTAGATCACTCCCACCTGGGTTTCGTTGGAGAGGACCACGTAGCCATCGCTGACCGGCAGGCCGTAGGATGTCCAGGGCGTGGTCATCTGGACGGTGTCGATGTCCAGGCCCTCGTCCTCGACGTCCTCGTCGGCGGGCTCGGTGACCACGACAGTCTCTTCGTCGCCACCCATCATGTCCTTGAGAGCATCGCATCCCATGGCGAAGAGCGCGGCGAGCAGAGCAAACAACAGGGTGATTTGCTTCGTCATCTTGTTTCTACCCACTTGTTGAACTTGGAGTTGCCAGGGGTACAATCGCCCGGCCAAAAAGATGTTAACGGATTCGGGCCCTGCTGGCTCGCCCCGGACGCGCAGAGCGGTCTTTCACGCACGAATCTCGCGACCGCTCAGCCGCGGCGCCGTAGCACGCTCACCGAGGCCAGGCTCAACAGCAGCAGCAGGCGCCAGGGGAAGAGCGCGGGCACCCGTGCGGTGCCCGGTGCGCTGCATGAGCCGCCCTCGCAGCCCTGGTCGCAGCTGGAGCCCTTCTTGTCATCGCAGCCCATGCCGCCGCAGCCCGAGCCCTTCTCGTCGCAGCCCAGATCGCCCAGATCGATTCCTGAACCCCCGGTATCCGTGCCGTCGCAGCCCAGGCTGCCGCCCGAGCAGCCGCCCAGGTCGATGGGCTCCACTTCGCTGCTGTCCACCAGCAGGTAGAGGCCCTGCCAGCGCTCGTCATCCGACGGTATCCAGAAGACCGCCCCGATGCCGACGCCCATCAGGTCGGGCAGCGGATAGGCCGAGAGCAGGTCGTCGGGCAGGAACATGCCCATCACCATGTCCACCAGGTCGACGAAGCCCCCGCTGAAGCCCTCGTCCAGCAGGTCGTTGTGGGTCTCCCAGTAGGTGAAGTCGTTGGGGTCCAGGTAGAGCTCGGGGGTGATCTCCTCCGCGCTCAGGTCGACCCCGATCCCCACCTCGGCGTCGATGCCCACGCGGAAGATGCGGCTGCGGCGCGCGTCGAGCGCAGAGATGGTGCTGATCCCCAGGTCATCGATGGCCACGGCCAGGGGCGGCTCATCGTGGCTGAACAGCGCACTGGGGGCGTTTGGTGCGCGCAGCGAGATCATGGCGGGCTGGGCCTCGGGGAAGAGATCGGCGAAGCTCTCCCCGAAGAAGGTCTCCAGCAAGCTGGTATTCAGCTCGATGCCGCTCAGGTCCTCCAGGTCCATGCAGAGCAGCCCGGTGGCCCAGACGGCCCAGAGCATGTGATCCACGAAGTCCTTGCCCACCATCACCGCCGCGTCGTACTCCAGCGAGCTGCTGCCAGCGGTCTCGGCGAAGTCGGGCCAGGGAGCGTCGTAGAACTCCGAGCCCTGGCTCGCGTCCACGCATTCGGCGGTGCCCTTGGCGCCGAGCACGGCGCCAAGGCCCAGGATCACGCCGTTGTCGCCGAACTCCACCCGGCTGGGGTAGATGGACAGGTCCAGGGGGATCTCCCCCAGGTCCAGCTCGGTGTCTATGTTCAGGCTGTTCAGGGCGTCTTCCACGGCCTCTTCCACCGTGGGGCCCAGGTCCTCCATCTCGGGTTCCAGGTAGGACAGAAGCAGGTTGCCGATGGCGCTCTCGTCCTGCCCCAGCAGGGTGCCGATGACGCTGGAGAGCGTGCAGTCCTCCAGCGGGTTGCTGATGGGCGAGATGGTGACCGAGATGTCGTCCACCGTGGCGTCGAAGACGCCGTTGAACTCGGTGATCTCCAGGCCCAGGTGGGCCGAGAGCGCCGTGGTGGGCAGCTCCAACTGGCAGACCTCGTCCAGCTCGGTCAGCACGCTGCAGTCGCCCACCACGTAGAACACGCTGTCGGTGCTGCTCAAGGTGCCGTACAGCGTGATGTCCAGGCGGTTCTCCGAGGCGACGATGGCCACGTCGTCGGCCGCGATCCGGAGCTCCAACGAGTCCAGGGAGTAGATCAGCGGATAGGCGTCCTCTTCGCTGCAGAAGACCTCTCCCGAGACGTCGGAGATGGGGAAGCTGGTGGGCACGAAGCCTTCGATGGCATCGCCGATATGCTCCAGGCCGCCATTGGTGATGTGCACCGCCAGGGCGCGCTCCACGGGCTCGCCGATCTTGAGACCGGCCTGGGCGACGGGGGCGTAGAGGGCCCCGAGCAGGGCCAGGAACAAAGGCTGGGTGCTGCGCATCATGGATGGCATCATACCTCCCTGGAAGCGACCGGAAAACCCATGTCCGCCATGGACGGTCATGCGCTGCGCGCTCAACGCACGCGGTACAGGCGCGCCCAGGTCCCCTCCCCGTCCTGGAGCTGGCCCTGCAGGTCCACGCTCAGGCCTACCTCCAGGGCCTCTTGGCAGAAGCGACGGTCTCCCTCAACCGAGGATCTCCACCTCGTCGTAGGACGCAAACATGCGATCTGCGGTCACAACTGCCGCCCTGTGCGCGATAGCCGTCGCGAGGATGAAGCGATCAGCCGGATCGCGATGGTGCCACGGCAGGCGATTCGCTGCCATCAGGATGTCCAGGGTGAGCGGCGCGAGCAAGAGGTGATGCCTCTCCAGTACGCTGGGAAACCAGGACTCGGCGGGCATCGGCAAGGAGAGCGCTCCGCGTTCTTGCTTCAGCCCAATCTCCCAAGCCGAGATCGCCGACACGAACACCTTGTCCGCCACGTCTATGCTGCGCATGGCGCGCTCCGAGAGCCTGCCCCCTCCGCTGGCCAACCACAGGACCGCGCAGGTGTCGAGCACCAGATCCCGCCTAGGCATCCTGCCACTCATCCACGGTGGACTCGGTGGGATCGTAGCGGATCTCGATCTGGGACAACTCCGGATCGGGAACCGTCCGTTTCCCCTTTGATATGGGAACCAGCTCGGCCACGGGGCGGCCATAGCGGCAGATCACGACAGGCTCACCCAGCCGCTCCATGCTGGCGATGAGCGCAGAGAGGTGGGTCTTCGCTTCGTGTATGCTCACCGTTGGCATGGCGGGGCTCCCGTTCTGATCTTGTAGACCTATTTTGGTCTACTTGACCAGAATTGTCCAGCCGCGCCTGGTCAGCGCACGCGGTACAGGCGCGCCCAGGTCCCCTCCCCGTCCTGGAGCTGGCCCTGCAAGTCCACGCTCAGGCCGACCCCCGCCGCGGCCAGCCGCAGCCCCTTGTCGGAGGGCGTGAGGTTGTAGATCATCGGGGCGCTGGGGCGCACCACCAGGTAGTGGCCGCCCTGAACGGCGCGCAGCAGGTTCCCCAGCAGCGCATCCCGATCGCGGCTGCAGCTGGCGGCGCCCCAGGCATGGGCCACCTGCAGCTGGGGGGCTCGCAGCTCGAAGACGCCGTAGAGATCGTAGTCGCTCGTCCACAGCTGCTGCACGCCCTGCCGCTGCAGCAGCTCCTCCAGCTGGACCTGGCCCCGCTCCGTGAAGGCCGGCGTGCGCAGGCTGGCCAGCAAGCCATCCGTGGCCCGCAGATCCCAGGCGCCTGCGAGGGCGGCTGGCAGGCAGAGCAGGGCCAGCAGTGCGGCGCGGCGCTTGCTCGCGCTGCGGACCAGGCGCGCCAGGCTCAGGCCGCAGAGCAGGGCAACCATGGGAGCGGTCTGGGCCAGGTGGTGCAGATCGCGGTTGAGCAGCCAGAGCGCCAAGAGCTGCAGGGGCACGGCCAGAGAGAGCAGGCGCAGCAGGGCGTCGGCGGCCAGCTGGGGCTTGCCGCGCAATCGGTCGCGCCAGGCCAGGCCGGCGCCTGCCAGCACCAGGACCCAGGACAGGGCGCGCAGGGCCGCGCTGGGGAGAGGGGGCGCGCTGGCGCCCAGGGCGCCTTCGAACCACCGCAGAGGCGCGAACAGGAAGTAGAGCGCGCTGGCCGCCATCTCGCGATCAGGCGCCGATCCGCCGCTGAAGAGCCCACTCAGGCCGTGCTGCAGGCGTGCCAGCTGCAGGGTCAGGGTGTCGTGGCTGACCACGCTGGGTTCAGCGGGCAGGGCGAGGTGGTGCAGGAAGCTGATCCACAGGGGCGCGCACAGGGCGGCCAGGATCAGCAGACCTCGCAGGGGGCGCAAGGGCGGCCGGGGGGACTTGTTCGCGGGACAGTCGCGGCAGCTCAGCCAGGCCGCGGCCAGCAGGGCGGCGACCGTGGCCACGAAGGTCACCTTGGCCAGCAGGCCCAGGCCCAGCGCCAGGGCCAGCCCCCAGCCGGTCCAACGCGCTCCGGACCAACGCCGCTGCCAGAGCGCCCAGAGCAGGAGCAGGCCGGCGGCCTGCAGCAGGATCTCGGTGCCCCCCAGCACCTTGCGGTAGAAGAGGAAGCTCCAGTCGCAAGCCAGCAAGACCGCGGTCGCGGAGGCGGCGAGCGGGCCGGCCTGGCGGCTGGCGATCCCATGAACGGCCCAGAGCAGCAGGGCTCCGAGCAGCACGTGCAGAGCCACCAGGCCGGCAAAGCCCACGCCCAGGCCGTTCAGCAGGCGCGCCGGCCAGTCGGCCAGGCCGCCGGTGTAGCTGTTGACCGCCAGGGGCAGGGAGACGCCGCCCAGCTGCAGGCGCTCCAGGGGACGGGTCTGGCTGGCTCGCAGCGGGCCCCAGCTGGAGCCGGCGTGGGTTTGGGCGGGCGGACCGCTCCAGGTGGGGCCTTGGGCGTCGATGGCTGCGGCCACGCGCGGGGGATCCCCCGCCGTGAACGCGGCAGCCACCTCGCCCACCACGCCCACGTCCCGCACGGTGAAGGCGGCCAGCAAGCCGTAGAGCAGCAGGGCGGCGAGCAGGGTTGGGGGAGGTCGGGGGGGCATGAGGCTCGGATGCTCGCCTTATCCCTGCTCCCACAGCCACCGCCACAGCGAGCGCAGCCATACCCTGCGCCCATCGACTTCGCGCACGCCCTCGAGATCGCGCGTGATCACCGTGCCCTCCCTCAGTCCGGTGGCCTCCATGGCCTCGCAGAGCCCGGCCAATTCCCGCTCGGGGAGCTGCTCATCGTCCTGGTAGCAGACCTGGAGGGCGGCCAACGCCCGCTCTCCCTGCCAGACCAGAAAGTCGCATTCCCGGCGCCCTTTGAAGTAGAACAGCCGCTGGTTGGGCTGGCGGGCCAGGGCGGCATGAACCACGGTCTCGGCCAGACGCCCCAGATCCTGCGAGAAGCGAAAGGCCACGGCGTTGCGGAGCCCGTGGTCCACAGCGTAGACCTTGCGCGGCGCGCGGCTCTGCGCGGCGGTCTTCCAGGAGAACCGCGGCACCTGGCGGATGAGCCATGCCTGCTCCAGGTGGGCGGTATAGGCGCGCACCTGGTCCATGGCCAGACCGTGGACGTTCTTGACGCGGTTGTAGCTGGCCAGGTTGGCGGTGTTCGTCAGATACCAGTGGGCCACACGCTCCAGCGCGCGCACGTCGCGCACGCCGTGACGGCTGACCACATCGCGGTAGACGATGTCGCGGAAGTACTGGCGTAGCAGGCCTCGGGCCACTTCGTCGTCGCTCGTCAAGGCGGGTTCGGGCAGTCCCCCGAAGCGCAGGTAGCGCGCCAGAGCCTGGCGCAGCTGGGGGCCGTGGCCCAGAAGATCGAGCTCGTCGTCGATCTCGAGATCTCGAAAGCGCAGATACTCACGAAAGGAAAGGGGCCACAAGTCCAGGGTCCAGTGGCGGCCCGTGAGCACGGTGCCCAGCTCGGGCTCCAACAGGCGGGAGGAGGAGCCGCTCACCGCCACGCGAGCCCGGCCAGTCTCGACACGCGTACGCACCCAGCGAGCCCAACCATCCACGTTCTGCACCTCGTCCAGGAAGAGGGCGGGCGTACCCTGCGGCGCGACGCGCTCGAACCATGCGTCGAAGACCCGGTCCAGGGCGCGCGTGTTCAGGGGTGCGTCGAGGAAGACCGGATCCTCGAAGTTCACAAAGAGGATGTCGCGGGCCGGAACGCCTGCCTCCATCCGTGCGACCGCCAGCTGCCGTAGCAGCGTGGACTTCCCGCTACGCCTCATGCCGCAAACCGCCACCACCTCGGGACGCTCGAGCCAGGGCAAGCAGGCCGCGCGGGCCTCGCGCCGAATCCCCGTATGGAAAGGCCCGCGACCCCAGGGATTCCAGTGCGAGAGGGCTTCGAGCAGCGTGTCGCGGGACATCTTGACCTCTATAAAGGTTATACTCGACACAGCTTAACCTTTATGAAGGTCATATGTCCAGACGTGGGGCTGCTCCACCGTCTGTTGACAGGGGAGGTGGAGGTGCGAGTGCGGGTGCGGGTGGAGGATGCGGGTGGAGGAGGGAGCTGGAGGGCGCCGTGTCGCCTATGGCGCCATGGAGACGCCACCCGCTCCCGCACATCCCTTTTGCCCCTGCGCCTCCCCTGCCCGACCCGTTCGGGCTCGTGGTACTATCCGAGTCCATCAACGAGGAGTTCGCACCACCTCCCCACGACGTAAATCCGCGGACGAGAACGGCAATACCGCAAGCGCTCGACCCGGAGCTGCAGCTGGTCCATGACACCTCGTCATCCCCAGCCTGATGGACCTCCCATGATTCGATACGCCTCACTCGTCTCGTCGTCCATGCTCCTGCTCGCTTGCCAGCAGCATGGCAGCACCGACAGCTCCGGGTTCGCCGAGCTCAGGGAGCGCGTCGCCACCGAAGCGAGCGGCTTCCAGGAGCGACAGCCCGGTCGCTTCACCGCTGAGCTGCGTGGCCTGCGTGCAGAGCTTGACTCCCACGGTTTGCTGGCGACCAGCGCTAGGAGCGACGGCGAGCTGCTGCTGCGCTTCTCCGCCTGGGGCCGCGAGGGCCTGGTGGAGCCCATCGAGCCGGTGGAGCCCATGTTGGGCGGCTGCGCCTCCGGCGGCCAGCCGCTTGTCGGCGACCTCTGCCCGCGCCGCGTGGAGCTGCTCCATCCAGGCCTGACCGAGTACTGGCGCGCGGTGCCCGGCGGCGTGGAACAGGGTTGGGAGATCGCGCGGCGCCCGGCGGGCGACGGCGCGCTGCTGCTGCAGGTGGACATCGAAGGTGCCACGCACTGGCAAGTCGACCACGATGCCCTGGGCGCCGAGCTGCATGACTCGGCCGGCCGCGCCTGGCGCTACGCCGGGCTCTCCGCCTGGGACGCCCGCGGCCAGTCCCTGACCGTGCTGATGGAGGCCGCCGGCTCGGGCCTGCGCATCGTGCTGGACGATGCGGGCGCGATCTACCCGGTCACCGTGGACCCGGTGCTGACCGAGGACACCAAGCTGACGGCCTCCGATGGTGCCCGGGAAGACTACTTCGGCTACTCGGTCTCCGGTGCCGGCGACGTGGACGGCGACGTCTATGACGACGTGGTCGTGGGTGCCTACGGCAACACCACTAGTTGCGGCTCCGCCTACGTGTACCTTGGCAGCTCCAGCGGCATCGACACAGGCAGCGAGACCATGCTGTACGCCGGTGACGGCGCATCCGGTGATGTCTTCGGCTACTCGGTCTCCGGCGCCGGCGACGTGGACGGCGATGGCTACGACGACATCGTCGTAGGGGCCTTCGGCGACGGCAACTTTGACACCGGATCCGCCTACGTCTTCCTTGGCAGCTCGAGCGGCATCGAGACGGGCGCCGACGTCAAGCTCACCGACTCGGACGCCGTGTCCGGAGACTACTTTGCCTGCTCGGTCTCCGGAGCTGGCGACGTGGACGGCGATGGCTACGACGACGTCATCGTGGGAGCCTACGGCGCCAACGCCTGGGACGGCACGGGCTACATCACCGATTCCGGCGTTGCCTTCGTGTACCTGGGCAGCTCAGGCGGCCTGTACTCGGGCACCGAGACCGAGCTGTACGCCTCTGACGGCGCCTTCGAAGACTACTTCGGCTTTTCGGTCTCCCGGGCTGGCGACGTGGACGGCGATGGCTACGACGACGTCATCGTCGGGGCCTACAAAGACGACGACAACGGCTCGCTCTCCGGGTCCGCCTACGTCTACCTCGGCAGCTCAGCAGGTATCGACACGAGCAGCGAGACCAAGCTTACCGCTTCCGACGGCGCTTCCGACGACCTCTTCGGCTACTCGGTCTCC
>CAYVQL010000130.1:0-27986 GCA_964454135.1 uncultured Enterobacterales bacterium
ACATGCTAAACCCCATGTTACAAGGATTTGGTATGTATTACAGATTTGCGGTTAGACTCACGACCGACCGCGTTCGAGCCCCATCCGCACCAGGAAACCAGGCCGTGACACCAGCAACACTCCTCACACTGACCTCAAGCGTGCTCGTGGCGCTCGCCGCCACGGCCATCGGCTGGGCCGCCGCCCGCACGCTCGCCGCCTTGCGAGCCGAACGCGCCCTGCCCCCGCAGGACCTGGGGCCGCAGGCCTCGCTCCCGGCAGCCCCCCACTTTCTAGGGCGCGGCAGCGTCTGGGGCGTGCCCGACGCCCGCTGGCGCCGTGAGCTGATCATCCTCATGGCCCGCAGCTGGGCCAAGAGCGGGCCTGTGTTGCTGGTGCCCCAGGCCGACCATCGCGAGGCCTTCGCCGCGCGCCTGGCGGGCGTATCCGGGGTGACCTGGCTGGCCGAAGACGGCCCCCCGCCCGACACCGTGCTGGACGCCGCCGATGCCTGCCGCCAGCAGGGACCGCCGGCGGTCCTGGTGGATGGCCCCGGCGCCCTGGAGCCGCCTGCTCCCGACGAAGCGCCAGACGCCGTGCTGGCCGAGCTGCTCTCAGAGCGCCCGGAAGGGCTCACCTTGCTGGCTCTGGCCGACGCCGACGCTCCCCTGGCCGCGCCCCCCCAGCAGGTGCTGGAGCTGGGCGACGACGCGCTGGCCAGCCGCGGCGAGGGTCCGCGCTTCGCCATTCGTGACGGACACCTGCAGGCCTAGACCCCGTCAGACCGCTCCGCCGCGCCCCCCACCGGCGCGGTGACCGGAGGGCGCTGCAAGCGATGCCGCAGCAACCAGCTGACCAGGAAGCCGCCAGCCAGCCCCAGGACGGCGATGTAGGTGAGCAGATCGGGCAGGAAGGGCGGCAGTGGCTGCCGCTGCGACAAGAGCTCGAGCAGCTCCTGCTCTTGCTCATCCGCCTTGGCCAGAGGCTCGCCCAGGGGATCGTTCATGGTGCGCAGGGAAGCCAGCACGCCGAAGGAGCCCAGGTGAAAGCCCAAGCGGGGGCGGGTCTCGGCCTCTGACAAGGGGGCCTGATCGGACCAGAGCTCGGCGCCCGCGGCATCGAGCAGGACGAAGTTCGCGTTCTGGGCGGGCGGAACCTGGCCCAGACCGGTGTAGACGCCATCGCCCGCCGCGGCGTCCGGGGCCTGCCCGTCGTCCGCCAGGGGGATGCGCACGGCCTGCGTGGTCTTCACCGCCAGCACGGGTGGCCGGCCGCCCAGCACACCATCCGGATCAGACGCGACCACCAGCAAGCCGGCACTCCAGGCCTCAGGGTACTGGAAGCCGGGCGGCGGAGGAAGCGGCTCTTCGGCGGCGGCGTCGCCCGCTGGCTGGACCTGGTCCTGCGTCGCGGAGGCCAGAAGCGGGAAGGCGCACAGGGAGATAGCGGCCAGGATTCGAAACGCGTGTGCCATGGAACCCGATGGGGGTGGGAAGGACCGGCGCAGCATAACTCGACCGGGGCCGACTGGAAGCGGCCCTGGCGCATGCCGTCCGAGCGGCCACGCCGCGGGCCGGTCGGGCAGGAACTCGACCAAGGCGTGGAGCGGGCGGGGCAGCATGTTAGACAGCAGCACCAAGAAAGGAAACATCGATGGCATACCGGGCACGCGGTTCGTTCTGGCGGCAGTGGAAGCACACCATCGTCCTGGCGGTGGTGATCCTTGGCGGCCAATCATTGTCCACCTGGTTCCTTGCCAACCGGCAAATCGACGCTGAATCCCTCCAGACCGCATCGGCGAGCCGCAGCAAGTGGCGCACGGGCGGGCGCAGGGCTGGCGTCGAGACCCAGCCCGGAGGGCAGACCGGTCAGAGGGGCGGGCAGGGCGGCCAACGGGGCGGGCAAGGCGGCCAGAGAGGCAACAGGAGGGGGGGCGGCGAGCAGAACGAGGCCGGCGCCGACGCGGGCGCCCAGGGCACTCCTCCCGCTCCCGGCGACGACGAGCTCTCCAACCGCTGGACCCTGGAGTCCGAGGCTGCCGTGGAGCGCCTCGACGGCATCATGCAGCAGCGGCTGGAAGCCCTGGCCAAGGAAAAGGGCCGCGAGCTGGCCGAGCTGATGCCCGACGAGGCGCTGCGCCAAGAGGCCATCGCCTCGGGCGACCTGCGCTCAGAGCCCGCTCAGAAGCTGATCTCCGAGTACTCCCGCATCCTGCGCGAGTTGGCGGCCGGCGAGTAGGAACCGCAGGCCCGCATCCGGGCCTCAAGGTGCCGTACCGAAGAGCCGCGCCGCATTGCGCCAGGCCATGGCCTCGCCCAGGCCGCGGGGCAGCTTCCTGATGGATCGCCGGTAGCGCTTCACCTCGGCCTTGTAGCGGGTCTCGTAGTAGAACGAGGTGAAGCCGCTCGATCCGAACATGAAGCGATCCGGATACTCCTTGAAGAGCGTGCTCCACTCGCTTTGGAACCCGATGACCGGGCTGCCAATCCCCTTGACGACCCGTGTGCGGTAGATGGAGGTCGGGTAGCTGCGCTCCGCCATGTCCAGATCCAGTCGGCGCTCCAGCCCCGACAAGACCACGTGCAGCCCCACATGACGCTGCAGGAAGGGCTGCAGTTCTTCCGGTGACACCAGGCTGGAGAGGATCAGGACCACGGTCAGCGAGGGGTGGTCGCCGAGCACCTGCCGCAGCAGCAGGCCGTCTTCGTAGCTCGTCAATCCCTCCTGGCGCAGCAGCAGCGGCACGCCCAGGCGCGCCGCGGCCTGGGCGGCGGCATTCACCTCGGCCTGCGTCTGGGATTGGTTGACGAAGCCGGGCCAGCTCCGGCGCGCCAGGCGCAGGTCCACCGGACCCACGGCTCGGCGATCGAGCGCTTGCTCGGGCAGTCCGCGGGCGTTGCTGGTGGCCAGGAAACGCTCCGGGTAGGCCACCCGCACCGGCCCGCTGCGATCACTCACGTCCCCTTCCAGCGCCACCCAATGCAGCAAGCCCATGGCGACGTCGGCCTCTTGCAGCTTGCGAGAGAGCATGCCGGAAGCCACGCTGCGGTCCACGCCCAGCAGCGCATCGAAGATGGGCAGGCCCTTGCTTCGCGACTCCATGGATGCCAGGCTGACCTCGGTGAAGGCGGCCAAGGCCTCCAGCTCGGCCTGGTCGATCGCGGTCGGCGTAGATTCGGCGGCGGGGGGCAGCCAGGGACCCTCGGGCCGCTCCGCAACCAGAGGGCGCACGAAGGGCGCGCTCCGGACGAGGGGGCGCAGGTCCCGCGGCCCTTCCAGCAGGCCGTGCTTGACGAGCAGGGCCTGCGCGGGCTCCAGCTGGGAAGCCTTGGCCTCAAAGGGGAAGGTGGTGTGCGGCAGGCGCGAACCCATGAAGGGGAAATCGATGATGTAGTTGAAATCCCGCCTCTCGAGCCGCTCGCCGCTGGGGATGCGGCTCTCGTAATCCAGGCGCCAGGCCAGGCCCCGCAGCAGGCGCCGCACATCGTCCGGACGGCTCTCCACGAAATCACGGTGGAAGACGAGGTAGGCCGAAGCCAGCTCGGGCTCGATCCAGTCCATGGGCTTGAAGAGCTCGGCCTTCCCCTCCTTGATCAGCTTGGTCGCACCGCAGGTGCGGTACAGGCCCGCGTCGAAGCTCCCTTTCGCCAGCCACTTGAACTGCTCCTCGTCGGGGATCCCCTCCAGCATCTGGTAGTCGACTCCCTCCTCCATGCCGTGCTGGGAGAGGAGCTCTTGCAGGAAGATCCTGTCGCTGGGACTGTCCTGACGCGTGGAGAGGGTCTTGCCGTGGAGGTCCTCCACGCTCTGCGGCTCGAACCCCGAGCGGGTGACCAGCATCAAGCCCGGCCGGTCCGCCTCCGTATGCCCCATGCGCGCCACGACGACCAGGGGCAAACCCTCGTGGTAGTCGAGCAGCAGGTCGCTCTCGGACACCAGCGCCCCGTCCAGTTCGCCAGCCACAATCATCTCGTCCAGCACCCGTCCGGAGACGGCTCCCATGCCCTCGTAGCCACGGCGCTCGTGCTCGCGCTCGAAGTTCCTGGTCACCAGCTCGAAGCGATAGGGATCGTCGGCGAAGCTGGTCCGCAGCCGTACGTCCACGCCGGCTTGGTCGAAAGAATCGGACAGGTAGGCGCGAAAGAACGACCGACAACAGCCGCCATGGGCAAAGCCCACCCGAACCGGAGACTCGACCGAGCTCTCGGTGTACTGGTAGAGCCTGCGGAAATCCTCGTCATGGCCCACCTCGGGCGTGGCGTAGGGGACCGGACCTGGCGAGCGCGGACGGCCCTGACCTGGCCACGCCGAGACCTCGCTCGGCGATGCTTCGACCTCCGGCTCCGGCTCCGGCGCTTTCGAACAGGCCACGAAGAGCCAAGCGGTCAGGGCGGCGGTTCGTCCAGCGCTCACGATCTTCCTCCAGGGCACCAACCGCGCGCAGCGGCGCGGCGCACCCCGTAGGTATCCCGGCCAGCCACCAGTCGGCCCCCCGGCGGATTACGGCAGCGACCATTTCCACCGACAGTGTCGGCGGAAATGGTCGCAGCCGCTTCTTTGGGGGGAAGACAGATTCTCCCCCCCCTATCCGAGGCGGACACTGCCTCTCACCCCCATCTTCGCCGCTTGATGAGCGGCGCAGGGCTGCTCACGCAGCCCTGAAACAGCGCTGCGGAAGCCCCTCGAACTGTCGGCAGGATCGGTGTTTTTTGCTCGGTGCCCGGATTACACTCCCCTCGCCATGGCCCAACATCTGCTGTTTTCATTCCCCGTCTTCCTGCTGGCTGCCTGCGAGCCCGCCTCCGAAGCGCCTGCCAGCCCACCCGCTGACGCAGCTGCCGCGCCCCCTGCAGAGCCCGCCGCCCCGCAGAGCCGGCAGATCTGGGGCCTGCGCCTGCAAGAGGTGGAGCGCCGCGAGGCGCTGGTCTGGCTGCAGCTGCACGAAGAGGAATTCGAGCTGCGCCTGCGACTGCAAGAGGGCCTGAGCGCCGAGACCGCCCAGCGCATCGCCGAGGAGCGGCTGCGGCGCTTCGCCTCCACCTTCGAGCCCAGCCGCACCGGCTATCCCGGGCAGATCACCACCACCGTGGAATGTCCCGAGGCCTACCGGCCCGTGCCCGTGGAACAGGCGGTCCCAGGCGGCAATCTGCGGGCCTTTCGTGGCTGGGCCAACGCCAACGGCGTGCCCGGGGCCTGCTCCGCCGACCTGGTGCGCTGGGCCAACCTGCACGGCTACCTGGTCTGCGAAAAAGGCCTGCTGGCCGAGATCGACATCAACGACGATCCGCAGGCCCCCAAGCGACTCGACGAGCTGCTCGCCAGGCTGGACTGCGAGGGACTATGAATCCGCTGTCGCATATTGCCTGGGGCGCCATGGTGCTGGCGGCCTGCTCCGGCCAGCCAGAGCCCGCCCCGGTCCAGGCCCCGCCCCCCGAGCCGCTGGCCAGCTTCGATCCCGGCTGCTCGCGCTGCGACGTGGTGCTGCTCAACATCGGCCTGCTGCGAGCTGACCACATCGGCCTGCTGGGCCCGGTGCGCGACGCCACCCCCCACATCGACCGCCACTTCGCCGATGCCGTCGTCTTCGACCAGGCCATGGCCCCATCGGGCGCCACCTACTTCTCGGCCACCGCCATCGCCACGGCCACCGAGTCCATGTTCAACACCCACGACATCAACCAGGGCCTGGACACGGTGGAGGACCGGCGCTGGCTGAAGGGCGGCGGGCGCTGGCTGGTCCTGCGCATGCTGGAAAAAGAAGGCAAGCACCTGGTGGACGAGCTGCCCACCATCGCCCAGACCTTCTCCGCCGCCGGCTACCAGACCGTGGCCCTGAACGACTGGATCCACACCGGCCGCCACAGCCTGCTGGACCGGGGCTACGCCGACTACACCGACTTCACCGACACCAGCCTGCGCACCAAGTCCGACCGCACCACCACCGTGCCCCTGGACGAGCAGCTGCAGCAGGTGCGCCAGGCCCTGCTGCAGGAGCGCGACCAGCCCCTGCTGCTCTACTACCACAGCAACGCGCTGCACTTCCCCTACCCCCACCCGGACCTGGAGGGGGAGCTGGTGCAGCGCAGCACCGACGATCCCGAGCTGCTGCAGCGCGCCTACCAGGCGCGCGTGCGCACCGTGGACCAGGCCCTGGAGCCGGTCTTCGCCGCGTTGCGCGAACGCCCGGGCCGCGAGCGCACCCTGGTGCTGCTCTACGCCAACCACGGCCTGTCCCTGGGCGAGCAGGGGCGCGAAATCGGCGTGGGCCAGGCCTGGCAGGGCGTGGTGCGGGCGGCCTTCCTGCTCAGCCACCCCAGCCTGTCCCAGGGCCGGCACGTGCGCGCCCCCGTCAGCCTGGCGGACATCGCCCCCACGCTCTACCAGCTGGTGGGCATCGAGCCCCTGCTGGACACGGGCGCCCACTCCTTCGTCCCACTGCTCTCCGGCAGAGGTAGCTACGGGCGCCGCTACCACTTCGGCCAGGATCTCTTCCAGGAGTACGTGCGGCGCGAAAACTGGAAGATGTTGCTGTTTTCCGACGGTCGACGCGAGCTCTACGACCTGGCCCGCGACCCGGACGAGACCGAGGACCTGTCCGCCCTGCACGCCACCGAGCTACTGGAGCTGGAGGCCGAGCTGGAGATGGAGCGCGCTGTGCAGATCGGGCTGGCGGAGACCCTACGCCAGGCGCTGCCCGCGCAGGAAGAGGGGGAGTAGCGCCCCCTACTCGAACAGCTCCGCCAGCACCTTGCCCTGCACGTGCTCGGGCACCTGCTCGCCCATGGCCGTCAGGATGGTGGGCAGCTGGTCGATGTGGCGGATGGGCTCGGCGATCTTGTGGCCGGGGCGCACGCCCGGGCCCACGATGACGAAGGGCGTCCACAGGGCCGGCGTGTCGGCCGCGGGCATGGCCTGCTTGTAGCCGGTCTTCAGCGGCACCTGGAAGATGTCGCCGCTCTTGGTCAGCTCCTCGTTCCAGCCGTAGCCGGGGCGGTTGGCCACCACCAGGTCGCCCACCCGGTCCGGGGGCAGGTCCAGGAATTCCTCCACCTGCTCCCACTTGACGGCCTGCAACAGGGGCTTGACGCCGTCGTCGTCGGCCAGGCCCTGCAGGGCGACGACCACCTCGTCACGCAGCTGCTCGTAGGCCGGACCGGAGCCGCGTTCCCAGGCGCCGCCCAGGCCGTCCGGATGCACGTAGACGTTGTCCATCTTCAGGTAGACCACCTTGCTCTTCTCCCAGTCCACCACCGGCGTGCCGGTCTTGGGATCGGGGGCCGTGGTCAGCCAGCCCTTGGAGGCGAAGAAGTTGTTCAGCCGCACCCAGCGGTCCAGAGGGGCGGCGCCGTGGTCCGAGCTGAGCACCACCACGTCGCCCTTGTCAGCGCGTGCCAGGGCCTCGCCGATGATGGCGTCCAGGCCCTTGTACATCTCCCAGACCTCGCCCCAGAGCTCTTCGCGCTCCTGCTCCGTGACATCCCCGTAGCGCTTGCTCTTGGGATCCAGGTAGCCCAGCCACCAGCGCGAGGTGAGCATCTGGTTGGGGCTGTAGATGTCGTGCACGAACACGCCCGGCGCATAGCGCTCGTAGATGGCGCCTACGGCTTTCTTGTGCCATTCCAAGGACATGCGGGCCTCGTCCAAGAAGGCCTGACGATCCTCGGGATAGTAGATCAGCTGGGGAGGGAAGCTGTCCACGTAGTCGGTCATGGGGCCGATATCGCCCTGCAGGGCGTCCGCCACCTCGCCGGGCTCGGTGATGTAGCGGTTCAGGCCGTCGGCCAGCACGCGCAGCCGGAAGAAGCCGTCGGCATCGATGCGGATGGCGCCCACCCGCAGGTGGGAGGCCACCTGAGTGTCCTTCCAGTTGAAAGTGGCGTCCAGCCAGGGGCTCCACTCGCCCTGAGCCACGGTGGCCGCCACCTGCTGGCGATCCACGGAGACCAGCAGGCGATCGTAGCCGTCGGTGGGGTCGTCGGGGGAATCCACCAGCAAGCCGAACAGGGCCTGGCCATGCAGGGAGAGGTCCAGCTCCAGGGGGGGCTGCTCGGACTCGGGCGCCCCGGCCCAGGGCTGCTCCGGGGCAGCGGGCTCGGCGAAGCGCGTCAGGTCCTGCCCCAGGAAGAAGAGCCGCGCGCCGCGGGCCAACTCCTCGCGGCGCTTGGAGCTGGCACGCTCGAAGATCACCGAGGGGAACTCGGCGCCCCAGCCGCCCCAGCGACCGCGGATGGTCACGCCGTCCATGCGCAGCTCTGGGGGCGTGGAGCCGGGCACCGAGACGATGGCCGCACGCCGGGTCGGCGACTCCAGCAGGGACCAGACCGCCGGCACCTTGCGCGCCGCCGAGGAGAACCCACCCACCGAGGGGCGCTCCAAGGCGTGGCCCTCGATGCGCATGGGGCCGTCGGCCACGCCGTGCACCTCGGGCAGGGCGCCCGTCAGCAGGGTGGCGAAGTTGGTGGGCGTGTGCGACGGGAAGGTGGGCACCGACCAGCCCCAGGCCCCACGCTCCATCATGCTGCCGATATTGGGCAGCTTGCCCTCGCGAGCCCAGGTGAAGACCTGGAAGACCTCCGGATCGGCCCGCATGCCGTCGGGAATGAACCAGTGCAGGCCCGGCTCGGCGGGTGCCTGGGCAGCGGGCTGCGTCGGGGGCGCCTCCTCCTGCTGCGGGGTGGAACACGAGGCGAGCGCCGCGCAAGCGACCGCGCCCAGGAGCAGCTGAAGCCGAGTTTCCATCGGCCGAGGTTACTACGCTCCGCCGGCCCACGCCAGCACAGCGGCAGTCGGGCTTGGCGCCCCCGCCGCGGTCCGCTATGGTCTTGCCCTACCCAGCGTTTCCAGCCTCTGTCGGAGGTGCGATGTCTGAATCAAAGCAGAGTTCCCCGCGCTGGGGCAGGATCGCGCTGGTGGCGCTCAATGTCCTGGTCTGGGGCAGCGTGATCGGCTGGCGGATCACGCAGCGCCAGGTCGAAGCTCCGCCCGCCGAGGCCCCCTTGCAAGCCCCCGAGCGGGTCCCCTGGACCGTCCCGGCACCGCCCCCCCAGGCCGACGTGGTCTGCCCGGGCTGCAACATCGTGCTGGTGTCCATCGACATCCTGCGCGCCGACCACCTACCCTGTCTGGGCTACCCGCGCGACACCGCTCCCAATCTGTGCCGCCTGGCCGAGCACAGCGCGCTCTTCGAGAACTTCGTGGTCCACGCCTACCAGACCCCCATCAGCCAGATGGCCATGATGACCGCCGAGTACCCCTCGGTGAACGGCTTCGACCGTTTCTCCTCGCATATCCCCGCCGACAAGCCCTACCTGCCCGAGCTGCTGGCCGAGCGCGGCTACCAGAACACCGCCTTCGGGTCCTCCTTCGAGGTCATGTCCGACATGTCCACCGCCATGGACGGCGACCACAAGAAGTTCATCTCGGGCGATTTCAACCCGGGGCTGAGCTTCGGTCGCGGCTTCGAGCGCTTCGTCTACACCGGACATCGCAACCTACCCACCGACGCCCTGACCTGGCTGCGCGCCGAGCAGTGGAGAGAGCCCTTCTTCCTGTGGCTGCCCATCGGAACCCTGCACTGGCCCTATGGCCTGCAGGGCGATCCCGCCGAAAAGGGCATGTTCGATCCTGTCGGCTACGACGGACTCTTCGCCGACGAGGAGCGCCTGGGCTTCGCCATCCTCTCCAACATCCACCAGGGCCTGTTCTACCCTCCCTCGGGCGGTGACCCCCTGCCCATCGCGCCCGACGACGTGGCCTACATCAGGGGGCGCTACGACTACGGCATCGTCTACGTCGACCGCTTCCTGGGCCACCTGCTGGACGAGCTCTCGGCCCTGCAGCTGATGGACCGCACGTTGGTGGTCGTGCACGGCGTGCACGGCGAGGACCTGGGCGAGCACGGCTACTTCCTGCACTACGACATCTACGACACCGAGGTCAAGAGCATGCTGCTGGTCTACGACCCGCAGCTGGGCCAGCGCGGCCTGCGCATCGCCGGTCAGGTGCAGGGCATCGATCTGGCCCCCACCCTGCTGGGGCTGGTGGGCCAGCCCGGCCTGACCGAGGCCCAGGGCATCAGCCAGGTGCCGGCCATCCAGCAGGGCGAGGTGGTCGAGACGCGGCCCGCATTCGTGGAGCGCATCCCCCTGTGGGAAGACGTGTTCCGCCACTACTACAAGATCCCGGGCGATTTCGGGCTGCTCTGCGAGGCCCTGCTGGCCAATCACCGCTGGGGCGACGTGGCCGTGCGCACCGAGCGCTGGAAGCTGATCCACCGCAAGAGCCGCTTCGTGGAGGCACAGGTCAGCTGGTGGACCTACATCACCGGCCGCACCTCTGTGCGGGAGCCCTTCGAGCTCTACGACCTGCAAGCCGATCCCACGGAACAGGTGAACGTCATCGAGGCGCATCCGCAGGTGGCGGAGTCCCTGAAGAAGACGCTGCTGGCCTGGGAGGAAGAGACCTATGGCAACTCCGAGATCTGAGGGCCCACGCTGGGATCTCTGGCTGCTGGGCGCCAGCGCGCTGGCGGGGATCGCGGTCCTGGGCGTGCTGGCCTGGCCCCAGCCCGAGCAGGATCCCCTGGCGCAGGCCCTGGCCCAGGCCGGCCTGGATCTGGACATCCCCCCCGGCAGCGCCCTGTTGCGCGACGCACCCACCCTGCAGGGAGGACGCGGCTTGGAGCTGCAGCAAGGACAGAACAAGCTGACTCTCGATCTGAGCCCGGTGACCGACATCAAGCAGGCCAACACCCGCATCGCCGATCAGGCCTATATGCTCGAGAGCCTGTTCTACGACCGCCAAGCGCCCTATCCGGGCCAGCTCTCCAACACCCTGCGCTGCCCCGAGGAGTTCCTGCCTGAGAAGCAGATCATGGAGGAACCGAACCAGGGGCTGCGCTTCAGCCTCTTCGCCAACGACCGCATGTCCTTCGGGGGCTGCAGCCGCGATCTGCTGTCGCTGCGCGCCGTGCTGCTGCTGCTGCACTGTCCAGCGAGCAAGCAGCTGGTACGCCTGGAGGCCTTCACGCCCATCGACAGCCCGGACGAGGAATTCCTGGCGGCGGCGGCTGGGCTGCGCTGCGCGCACTGAGCGCCAGCGGGCCCGCTACTCGTTGCCCACCACAAGCGGCGTCGCCCGCACCACGTCGGAGGGCAGGGCCTGGCGCGTGCCGAAGCCCTTCTCCGAGCCCATGAACACGTAGGACTCCTCGGCCGAGACGTGGCAGGAGCTGTTGTAGGCCGCCGCCACCAGGTCCGGCCAGCCGTCGCTGTCGATGTCGGAGATGGTCAGCCCCAGACCGCCGCCCGTGTCCAGCGTGCTGTAGCCCTTCTCGGCGAACCCACCCACCGAACCCCAGTAGATGCGCACCTCGGGGGGAAAGGCGCCATCGGTGCAGTAGGTGTAGAAGAGCAGGTCCAGCCAGCCGTCCAGGTTCAGGTCGGCCACCTCCACGTTGCGCGTGCCCAGCGTGATCAGGCCCGTACGCGCCCCCTCGTCGAAGCCCCCCGCCGAGCCCCAGTACACGTAGGACTCCACGTCGTACACCTTGTCGTCGAAGTAGTTGGCGAAGACCAGGTCCTGCCAGCCGTCCTCATCCAGGTCGGCCACCTCCACGTCCCAGGCGCCCAGGGTGGGCAGATCCTTGCGGTCGGCGCCGTCGAAGCCCTGGGCCGAGCCCCAGAACACGCTGGAATCCACCTGGTAGCTGTCGCCGTCGTAGTGGTTGGCGAAGACCAGGTCCGTATGCCCATCGCCGTTCAGATCGGCGACGCGGGCCGTGCGCGCGCCTACGGTGGGCAGGCCCACGGCCGCCGCGAAGCCCTTGCCCATCCCTGGATAGACCTGGGAGTCGCAGGCGTAGCCCGCGCCGCTCTCCGAGTAGTTGCTGATCACCAGGTCCAGGTGGCCGTCGTCGTCCAGATCCTGCGCCAGCACGTCCACCGCGTTGCTGGTGGGCAGCTCGCTGCGGTCCTGCTCGCTGAAGCGCGCGCCGGAGCCCCAGTAGACGTAGGCGCTCACCTGGTCGCCCGAGGTGTTGGCGAAGATCAAGTCGCTCCAGCCGTCGCCGTCCAGGTCGGCCACCTCCGCCGCCGAGGCGCCGGGAGCGGGCAGATCGCTGCGGCGCTCCACTGCGTAGTCCTGGTCCGATCCCCAGTAGATGTAGGAGTCCGCCGCGACCTCCTCGTCGCTCAACCGGTTGTTGGCCAGCACGATGTCCAGCCGCCCATCCTGGTCCAGGTCCTGCACCAGCAGGTCCTTGACCCCCAGGCCCTCCAGCTCCAGCACCTGGGCCTTGGCGAAGCCCTGCTCGCTGCCGAAGTAGATCCTGGTGGGGGCTTCGTAGCTGGAGTCCCCCACCCGGTAGCCGGCGAAGACCAGGTCGGGATGCCCGTCTCCGTTCAGGTCGCTCCAGGCCTGGTCGGCGTCGGCGTCCGCGTCGCTATCCGCATCGGCGTCGGTGTCGACGTCGGCGTCGGTATCGCCGTCAGTGTCGCTGTCGACGTCGGCCTCGGAAGGTTGACTGTCCTTCCCGGCGGGCTCGTTGCAAGCTGAGAAAAGAGCCAGGCTGGCGAGGGACATCAAGCGCATGGTGGGCCTCTCCTTCGATGCCAGGACGTCAGGTATCCACTATATTCCGGCTCACCTCGCCTCGCGTGGTCACTCGACTGACCAGGGAGCCGGAATGAGCGACACCAAGTCCGATCCACCCACCCGCAGCCTGCCCGGCCCTCTCTTCTACGCCTTCGCGGGCCTGGGAGCGCTATTGATCGTCACCGTGGTGCAGACGGTCTCCCTGGTCGCCCTGTCCAAGCGCGTGGAGTCCCTCGAGCACCTGGCCTTCGAGGCCTCCAACCAGACCGTGGCCACGTCGTCGGCCTCGGACGACGACGTCGACCCCCGGGAGCGCGTCCGCCAGCGCCTGGCCATCTACGTCCAGGACAAGAAGCTCGAGCCCGAGGTCGAGCTGCTGTTGAGCGCCTCCCTGGAGCAGGCCATGCAGAGCGCGGGCGATCCCGGACCTACGACGGACGCCCAGCACCGGCGCCAGTGGTTCCTGCTCGTCAACAACGGCTTCCAGCAAGCAGCCACCGAGCTGCTGGGCGAGGACCAGGCGCGCGAGGCGCGCCGGGCGCTGGGGGGGCGGCAGGGCTCCAGGTGACCCTGGCAAGCCCCAGGCTATGAGCCCCCACCGGTCGCGCGCGGCCAGGCCACGGTAGCCGCCAGCAGGTAGGCCAGGCAGGCCGCGGCCAGGAAGGCGCCACGGCCAAAGGGCAAGAACACCATGAAGAACAGGGCATAGGTGGCCAGCACGCCCAGCGCATCGCCCAGCAAGCAGTGGGGGACCAGGTCCTGCTGGGCACGGACCAGGCCCAGCGGGAAGAAGAGCCCCAGGAGCACGCCGCCCGGCAACATGGCCAGCGCACCGAAGAGCTCCCGCTGCAGCTCGCTGGGGTTCTGGAAGGGCAGATAGGCCATCAACAGCAGGTGCAAGCCCAGGGCGCCCAGGGTGACCGTCACCCGCAGCCAGGTGGGCAGCCGGCGCGCCCCCAGCATCCCAGCCAGCGCGGAGCCCAGCGCTCCGTAGGCCAGGAAGTAGATCATCAGGCGCGTCATGGTGAGGATCTCGTCACCGAAGAAGGAGCGATACCCGTAGAACGAGGCCATCTGCACGGCGGTGTGCCCGATCCCGATCAGCACGAAGAAGGGCACCGGGTTCCAGCCTGGACGCCGGCGAACGGCGCGCAGCAGCGCCAAGAGGGACAGCCCCACGCCCAGCACGATGCCGATGGCGATGCTCTGCACCGCGATACGCCCCCCGGGCGACAACCAGCTCCAGCCCAGGAAGGGCCGATCGTCGGTCAGCTCCGAGCGCTCGAGATCCCCGAAGCGCTTCCGGAGGAAGGGCCTCCAGTCCGTGCGCAGCCGGGTCGCCTCATCGTCCTCCGAGCCGTGAGCCATCCCCCAGGCCTGGGCCTGGGCCAGGGCCTGTTCCAGCCGCTGCTCGCTGCGGGAGGCCACCAGGTAGACGAAGGCCTCTTGCTTGCCCGTGGCCGAGGTGCTGACCTGGCAAAAGGTCCGGTGGGGGACCCCCGCCGCATCCAGGGAGCGCCGGAAGTGCAGCGGCAGGAAGTTGTCCTTGGCCCCTGACCAGATGCGGTTGAAGTTGGCCAACAGCAAGCCGTCGGGCTCCAGCTTGTCCATGTAGTGGGCGATGGCCTCGCGGGTGTAGAGGTAGTAGGGCGAGGCGGCCGAGCAGAGGGCCAACATGGGCTGGAAGCGGGCCGACTCCAGGATCAGCATGTCCAGGGGCTCGGCGCGGGTCTCGATGGCGAAGCGCCCGTCGGCGGCGATGGCGTCCACCTCGGTGTAGACGCCTCCGTTGAGAGAGGGGTCCAGGTCCCGGAAGAGCCGCACCACGGCCGGATCGCGCTCCACCGCCTTGATGCCCTTGTGCAGGGCGACTGGGATGGCGTAGAGCCCCCGGCCGCCTCCCGTCCCCACGATCAGCACGCGCATGTCCTCCTCGATGAGGGAGTACATCGCGGAGCGCAGCAATCCCAGGCTCTCCGGGGGAACGAAGGACTTGATGTTCCACTGGTGGGTGAAGTTGTACATGCCCACGAACTTGGGCGATCGGCTCGCCCCGGGGCGACGCACGAGCTGAAAGTGGTTGAAGGGACTCCAGCTGTGGTGGATCACGTCGTAGTAGCTGGTGAAGGGCCGGAACTCCTCGCCCGCGCTGCTGCCCTCGTGGGCCCGCAGCACCTTGGTGTAGCCGTAGGCGCGTTCGTGGGGCAGCAGGGAGGTGTCCCGCCAGCCTTCGACGGCGCCATCGAGACCCGTGAGCGGCGCCAGGGTCAGACCCGCGGCCAGCACGAGCACCGCAAAGCGCGGCAAGAGCAGAAGAGACAGGCCGATGACCACCAGCACCGCGTGGGCGCCGACGTTCATGACCAGGTAGTGGTTGAGCGCGTACCCCAGCATCAGGCCGCCCAGGTGGGCCGCCCAGCCGCCTGCGACCCAGCGGGAACCGTGCGCCTTGGCCAGGCTCAGCAGCTGAGACAGCGCCACGCCCAGGAGCAGGAACCAGGCGATCAGGCCCACCCCGTGCAGCAGCGCCCCCAGCACCAGCAATCCCACCCCTTGCCCCAGCATGCCCCCGCGCAGCGCGACGAAGAGGAACACGAAGAGGGCCACGCCGGCCACGCGCAGCATGGGCTCCGGCGAGACCGGCCGCCCCTGGCGGCGCAGGTAGCGCTGCTCGAGCACCGCGCCCACGCCCACGAAGGCGTAGGAGGCCGGAAAGAGGAAGAGCAGGATGGTCTGCTGCAATGCCCCCAGGTGGTTGGTGTTGACCGATAGCTCCAGCGACACCGAGAAGTGGGAGATGGCCATGACCAGACCCAGGTTCAGCAGGCCGAAGACGCTGCCCCAGCGCGAAGTGGTGGTCATGCAGGTCTCCTGGGGGGGGCGAAGCGACGGGTCCTGCCCATAACACACCGCCCGGCGGAGTCAGCGCTGGCGCAGCGTTTCGTGCCGGATGCGGATGTTGTAGAGGATCTTCTCCAGCTCGTGCTCGTGCTCCCGCGGATGGCGCAGGGTGGTGTGCGTGGGGCTTTCACCCTGCGGCCCCGTCACCCAGGGGGCGATCAGCGCGTGTTCCCGGCGCAGGCGCGTTGTCAGCGCCTCGAGAGCGAAGGGCCCCTGCACGAACTCGCTCAGCTGCGCCTGGTAGCGCGCGCGGTACTGCGGATCGGCCATGATGCGAGCGATCAGCGGATCGTCGACCAGCTCGGGGTCCATGTTCAGCGGCAGGGGCACGGCCTCCCCCCCGCTCCAGCGCAAGGCGCGGCTGTGATCCCAGCCGAACCAGTGGAAGCGCGCGTCGTCGAGATCCAGGTACAGGAAGCAGTTGGACGCAGGCAGCTTGGCCGCCTCCACGTCCACCACCACCGCGGTCATCGCCAGCCAGCGCAGGAAGCCCTCCACGTCAAAGACCTGCTCCAGGCCCTCCCGCCAACGCTGCGGGTCGTCCTGCGGCGCGAACAGGGCGCTCTCCAGCAGCAGCAGCTCCTCGTGGTCCAGGTCCTCGAGCCGGCTGATGCGGCGCCGGAGCAGTCGCGCGGCGCGCGCAGCCGGGACTTCGGCCTCGAAGCGCGGCTCCTGGAAGAGCAGCCCGGAGCTGGAGCCGAAGCAGGCGTCGAACATGGGCTGGGCCGGGACCTCCTTCAGCAGGTAGAGGCCGAAGTAGACCGGTCCGGAGCCCGTATCGACGTAGAGCCGGTAGAAGGCGCTGCGCGGGGTCGGGGAACCTCCCTCGCGAAAGAGATCGCCCACCACCTTGTCGCGCAGGTAGGAGAAATCCCTGGCGCTGTTGAAGAGCACCAGCTGCTCGAAGCCGTGGAAGCTCTGGTGGCGAGCCTCTGCGGACCGCTGCTCGGGAAAGGCGGCGAAATCCAGGGTGAAGGGCAGCTTGAGATGCCCGTTGCCCCAGGGCACGGTCAGCGCCAGCTGGTTGGGTCGCGCCAGGGCGCGCAGACCGACGCCCCACCAGCTGCGCCCTTCATGCATCACGGTGACCGGCACCTCGAGGAACTCGGCGCTGCGGGCCTGCGGCCGGCAGACCAGCTGCGAGCTGTCCTGCAGCTGGGCGCAGCGCCCCCTGAAGCGGCCGCGCGCCTCCTGGCCGCGGGGCGCCCCGAACACCGTGCAGCTCTCACCTTCCTGGCGCCCCCTGCAAACTCCGTACGCCACGGGCGGGTTCTGCTCCACGCCGCCCCCCAGCCTGCCGAAGACGTACTTCAGCTCGGCGTTCAGGGCGCGCCAATGCCAGGGCTCGACTGCGATGTCCAGCCGGCCCACCTGGTCCTGGGGGAAGACGGCGTCGGCGTCGACCTCCCCACCGTGGCTGGCCTCGCTCCAGCCGGCAGGCCAGGCCTGGGGGACAGGAGCCGGCTGCTGCTGAGGCGGCTCGTCGCTGGGGGCGCAGGCCAGGGCGAGCCAGGCCAGGACCAGGCACAGGGCGCGCGGCATCAGCCGCCCCCCTCAGCGCGCACGCAGCGGAAGCCCTGGTTGTCCGCCCAGAACTCGGGAAGCACCCAGTAGCGCGAGGAGCCCTTCATGCGCCAGGGCCAGTCGTTCCACCAGCTGCCGCCGCGCTTGACCCGCGCGCTGCCCGCCACGGGCCCGCCGGGATCTTGCTCCGGCGAGCGCTCGTACCAGCGGGGATCGTACCAGTCCGCCAGCCGCTCCCAGACATTGCCCGCCAGGTCGTGCACGCCGTCGGGCGTGGCGCCGGCGGGAAAGGAGCCCACTGGCGCTGTGTAGGCCAGCTCGCAGCTGAAGTAGTTGCCCCGTTGGCAGTCGGGCTCCTGCTCGCCCCAGGGGTAGCGCCGGCCTTCAGAGCCGCGGGCGGCGTACTCCCACTGGGCTTCGGTGGGCACCTGGGCGCCCACCCAGGCACAGTAGGCCTCCACCTGGACCTGGTCCACGCAGTTGATGGGGTGGTCCAACCGCCCCGACCGCTTCCAGTTGCACTGCAGCGCGGTGCCCGGCGGGCTGCAGGCGCCGTCCTCGACGCAGGCCCGGAACTGGGCCACCGTGACCTCGTAGCGATCCATCAGAAAAGGGCTGAGCACGACGCGGTGCACAGGCGCCTCGTCGCGCTTGGCCTCGAAATCGTAGCCCGGCTCGCGCGAGTTCCTGGCCTGGGCGCCCATGGAGAAGCCGCCGCCTGCCAGAGAGACCACGCAGCCCGGCACGTCCCGCACGCTGCAAGGCGTGGCGTCGAGCACGAATTCCTTACCACAACCGGCCGCGAGCAGCGACAGCAAGACCGAGATGGGACGTGGTCCTTTCATGGGGCCCCCTATACCCGGGAGGCTCTCCGCATGTCCGGATGGGTATCAGGCACTAGGAATTGATATTTTCTATGAAAAATCAATTCCTAGTGCCTGATACCCCCGCCCGAAGGCCACCATCCCACCCCCGAAATCGGAGCCACTTGACAATGGGTCACTCCATATCAGTGCCTGACACCCCCGCTACGGCACCCCGAAATTATCAGTTCCTAGTGCCTGACACCCTCCCCTTGACACCCTCCCCTCCTCCCTGCACCCCCGCCTTGACACCCCCGCCCGCCTGTCCGCCCCCAGCACCCGCTATACTCTCCGCACGCAAAACGCAGAGGAGCCCCCATGATCCGCAAGGTCCACGAGCTGATCATCCGCAATATCGGCTACGGCTTCGACTCCCGCGTCTTCGTGCATCCCCGGGACCGCCAGCGCTGCCGCGTCAGCAAGACGGACCCCGACAGCGGCGAGCGCCGCGAGCTGCTGGACTTCGGCAACTGCTCCTACCTGGCGCTCGATTCCAGCGAGCAGGTCATCGAGGGCGGCGTCGAGCTGGTGCGCAAGTACGGCACCACCTACACCTCCAGCCGCCTCTTCTCCGAGTTCCAGCCCCTGCTGGACGCCGAGGCGCTGCTCTCGCGCATCTTCTGCGGCGGCCACTGCGTCGTCGGCACCTCCACCTCGCTGCACCACATCGGCATCATCCCGGCCATCACCTGCTCCGACGACCTGCTCTGCTACGACCGCGCCGTGCACGCATCGGTGCAGGACGGCCTGCGCCACGCCGAGACCTGGAACACCCGCAGCAAGCTGCTGCGCCACAACGACACGGACCGGCTGGAGCGCATCCTGCAGACCCAGAGCCAGCGCCACCGCAAGATCTGGTACTTCTGCGACGGTATCTACTCCATGGACTCGGACGCGCTGCCCATCCAGCGGCTGCGCGAGCTGCAGGAGCGCTACCCCAAGCTCTGGCTCTACGTGGACGACTCCCACGGGGTGGGCTGGTACGGAAAGCGCGGCGAGGGCTACTTCCTGAGCCACTACGAGCGCTTCCCCCAGCGCTGCGTGGTGGTCAACGCGCTGTCCAAGGGCTTCGGCGCCGGGGCCTCGGCAGCCCTCTTCCCCGACGCCGAGATGCTGCGCCGGCTGCGCATGACGGCCAACCACCTGATCTTCTCCACGCCACCCCAGGTGGCCGTGGTGGGCCAGATCATCGCCGCCGCCAAGCTGCACCTGTCACCCGGGTTGCTGGCCCTGCAGGCCCGCCTGCGGGCCAACGTCTACCGCGTGATCAACCTGGCGGCGCGGCACAGGCTGACCGTGATCGACAAGAGCCTGACCCCCATCGTCTCGATCCTGGTGGGACCGGCTGAGCTGGCCATGGACTGCACCATCGCCGCAGAAGAGGCCGGCCTGCTGCTCAACCCCGGCATCTTCCCGGCCGTGGCCTACGGTCGCTCCATCATGCGGCTGACCATCAACGTCAACCACAGCCCGGAAGACCTGGAGCGGGCCATCGACTTCATCGCCAGCTTCCTGCAGCGGCGCCGCGCGCAGAAGCCGGCCAGGCAGTCCCTGCGCCCGGTCAAGGACCTGCCCGCCGCCCGCCAACAGGGCCTGCGGCCCTCCCGCATCCTGCAGCGCGACGGGCTCTCGGTGGTGGAGTGCGACAGCATCGCGCAGGTGGATCGCGGCCTGTGGGACCGCACCATGGGGCGCTCCACCCTGCTGGGCTACGACTTCACCCGCATCTGCGAGCGCGTCTTCGGCGCCCAACAGGATCCGCGCTCCCACTGGGACATGCGCTATCTCTTCGCCCTATCGCCGGCCGGCGAGGTGCTGGCGGCCACCGTCACCACCCAGGCGCTGGTCAAGGACGACATGCTCTCCCACCCCGCCGTCTCTTCGGTAGCGGAGCATATGCGCGGCCTGCGCCCCGGCTTTCTCACCTCCAAGGCGCTGGTGGTGGGCACCATGCTCTCCGAGGGCAACCACCTGCACCTGCGCGACCGCTCTCCCCAGGCCCTTGCCGGCCTCTCCTTGCTCCTGGCGACGCTGCGCAAGCGCTTCTACGCCTCGGACTGCAACCTGCTGCTGGTGCGCGATTTCTACGACGACGAGCACGGTGAGCTCATAGGCTATCTGCGCTCCCAGGGCTTCATCGCCGCGCCCGGCCCCCAGTCGGCCACCTTCGAGATCCGCTGGCCCAGCTTCGACAGCTATCTGACCAACCTGAAGGCCAAGACCCGCTACGCGGTGCGCAAGGCCCTGCGCAAGAGCGACTTCATCGAGACCCGGCGGGCCCGCAGCGACCTGCAGGGCTTCTACGGGCTCTACCTGCAGCTGGCCCGCCGCTCCCACCTGGTCAGCCTCTTCCCCTACCCCGAGGACATCTTCCAGGCCCTGTTCCAGGACATGCCCGCGGGCCAGTACCTGCACCTGGACTGGATCGACACGCGCTCCGGCGAAAAAGTGGGCTCGGGCGGCGTGGTGGTCAAAGACCGGGTGCTCTTCCCTCTGCTGGCGGGCTTCGACGCCAGCTACAACCGCCACCACCTGTACCGGCGCATGCTGACGGACCTGGTGCGCCACGGCATCGACGGCGGCTTCCAGCGCATCCACCTGGGCTTTGGCGGTATCGACGTCAAGTCCTCCCTGGGCGCCACCTGCCACGGCACGCGCATCATGTCACTCATCAAGAACCCCGAGCCCGTGCGCCAGATAGCCAAGCTGGAGCAGATGCTGGACGTGCGCACAGAGCACGAGGGCGAGTACCAGCACCGGGTGTGGAAGAGCGACGCGCCGTGATGGGGAGCGTTGCGGCCGTCCTGACTGCCCCTACGGGCCTCCCGCGCGGGGGTCCCCCTCCCCTGCGGGGCACCCTCACCCCGCTGCTCGCGGCCCTTCGGGGAGGCCGGTCCGCCGGAGACAGGCCGGTCCCGGTTCGGACTATTCGGGCTTGGCGGAGCGACGCGCCCTGATGGCCCGCATGCTGGTGGTGGGGGCCAGCGGCTCGGTGGGCCGCGAGCTGCTGCGCCTGCTGGCGGAAGACGACCTGGAGGTGCTGCCCAGCAGTCGCCAGCCCAGCCAGCCGGGCTGGCGCCGGCTGGACATCTGCGACGCCGCGTCGGTGCGCACCGCCATGCAGGGCGTGGACGTCGTCGTCAACTGCGCCGGGCCCTTCACGGGCACGCCCCTGACCCTGGCCGAGGCTTGCATCGAGCGCGGCGCCCGCTACCTGGACATCTCCGCCTCCATGGAGCACTTCCTGCGCATGCTGCAGCTGGATGCGCGCGCCCGTGGAAGTGGCGCCACCCTGGTCACGGCTTTCGGCGCCGTGCCCGGAATGGCGGGCGTGCTGCTGGCCCACGAGGCCGCGCGCATGGACCAGGTGGACGACGCCGCCATCTACGCCGCGGCTGGTGGCGGCCTGCCCGCCATCTCCCGCGGCTCGCTGCTGGACATGCTCAACGATCGCGCCAAGGAGCCGCTGGTCTGGCGCGGCCAGTGGGAGAAGGCCGGCAGCATCAAGACCGACTTCCGCCTGCCCAGGGCCCAGCGCCTGCGCTGCTTCCCCGTGCGCTCCCCCGACATCTTCTTCCCGCCGCAGAACACGCGCCAACAAGCCGCCTGGTTCGGCGTGGGAGGCCTGTGCCTGCCCCTGCTGCTGGTGGCAGGCCAGCTGCTGGGGGCGGGCAGCAGCGCCTGGAAGCAGCGCTGGCTACTGGGCCTGATCCGGGCCAGCGCAGCCCTACGCTGGGGCCTGCCGGGCTTCCACCTCAAGCTGGAGCTGCGGGGCCGCGTGGCTGGGGAGGCGCGGCGCTACCGCCTCGAGACCTACACCGAGCTGGAGGCCCTGTCCACGGCCCTGCCCCTGGCCGTGGGCTGCCGCCACCTGCTGCAAGGCGATTGCCCCGCCGGCGTCTTCACCCCGGCCCAGGTCATCCCAGCCGAGCCTCTGCTGCAGGCCTTCCGGGAACAGGGCTTCGAGCTCGTGGAGGAACGAGGCTGAACCATGTACAAGCAGAAGCTCGAAACCGCCTTCGCCGCGCTGGCCTCCTTCCTCTTCCACTGGCGCCTGCTCTCGCTGGCACTCTGCCTGGCCCTCTTCGCCGCCACGCTGGTCCCCTTGCCCGGTCTGCGCATGGACACCGCCATGGTCGGTCTCTTCCACGAAGAGGATCCGGCACGCGTGGCCTACGAGGAGTTCCAGCGCAGCTTCGGCAAGGACGACGTGCTGGTGGTCATCCTGCAGCCCCAGGAGGTCTTCGACACGGCCTTCCTGGAGTCGCTGAGCGAGCTGCATCGGGCCCTCGAGGCCGAGCTGCCCCACCTCGACCGCATCACCAGCCTGGTGAACGTGCGCAGCACGCGTGGCGAGGGCGCGGAGCTGATCGTCGAAGACCTGATGGAAGAGGTGCCCGCCACGCCCCAGGAGCTGGCGGCGTTCCGGCAGCGCGTGCAAGCCGAACCCCTCTACCAGGATTTCCTCATCTCCAGCGACGGCCAGGCCACCGCCATCGTGATGGAGCCCGACGCCCTGCGACCCGCCAATCCTCGGGAGCAGGCCGCCGGCATCGAGGGGCCCGTGCCCACCGACGCCCCCGAGTTCATCGCCATGGTGGAGCGCGCCCAGCAGCTGGCCGAGCCCTTTCGCGCGCGGGGCATCGACATCCAGTACGCCGGCCCTCCCGTGCTCACCGCCGTGCTGCAGCAGACCATGCAGTCCGACATGGGGCGCCTGGGGCCCCTCTCCTTCCTGCTGGCCGCGGTCCTGCTGGGTGCCCTCTTCCGCCGCGTCACGGGCGTGATCTACCCGCTGCTGATCGTGCTGCTGTCCCTGCTGTCCACCCTGGGCGTCATGGCGCTGCTGGGCATCCCCATCACCAACGTCACCGCCATCCTGCCCTCCTTCCTGATCGTGGTGGGCGTGGCGGATGCCGTGCACATCCTGACCATGGTCTACCGCGAGCACGGCCGCCTGGACCGCCACGACGCCGTAGTCGCGGCCTTCCGCCACTCAGGGCCGCCCGTGCTGCTGACCAGCCTGACCACGGCCGCCGGCCTGCTCTCCTTCGTCCCGGCCGACGTAGCCTGGTGCGCCCAGCTGGGCCAGGCCGCGCCCATCGGCGTGCTCTTCGCGCTGCTGTACACCGTGTTCCTGCTGCCCGGCCTGCTGGCCCTCTTCCCCCTGCGCGGCGTGAAGACGGAGAAATCCCGCCTGCTGGCCTCGGACCGCCTGCTGCTGGGCGTCGGGCGGCTGGCCACCGGCCGGCCCTGGTGGGTGCTGGGAGCCTGGGCCCTGGTGCTGGCGGTCTCCATGGCCGGGCTGCCCGGGCTGAAGATCTCCCAGAACGGCATGCGCTGGTTCCCCGTGGACCACCCCATCCGCACCGCCACCCAGACCCTGGACCAGCGCTTCGGCGGATCGCTGGCCTTCGAGCTGGTGGTAGACAGCGGGCGGGGCGACGGCCTGTACGACGCCGAGCTGATGCAGCGGCTGGACAGCTCCAAGGACGAGCTGGAGCGCTACGAGCACGGCCCCATCTCCATCGGACGGGTGGGCTCGGTCAGCACCGTACTGAAAGAGGTCAACCGGGCGCTGCACGATAACGACCCCGCCCACTACGCCGTCCCCGACGACGACCGGCTGGTGGCCCAGGAGCTGCTGCTCTTCGAGATGAGCGGTCGCGGCGAGCTGGAGAAGCTGATCTCGGCCGACCTGTCCCAGGCGCGCCTGACCCTGGCCGTGCCCTTCGTGGACGCCATGATCTACAAGGACGTGCTGGTGGACCTCCAGGCCCACTGCGCCCAGGCCTTCCCCGGGCTGCAGGTCACGACCACGGGCATGCAGGTGCTCTTCATCGACGTGGTCAACAACATCCTGACCAGCATGGCCAAGGCCTACCCCTTGGCCCTGCTGGTCGTGACCCTGCTGATGGTCTTCTCCCTGGGCCGACCGCGCATCGGTCTGCTGGCCATGGCGCCCAACCTGGTGCCCATCCTGGTGGTCACCGGCTGGATGGGTTGGCTGAAGATCCCCTTCGACTTCTCCACCATGCTCTTCGGCAGCATCGCCCTGGGGCTGGTGGTGGACGACACCATCCACTTCCTGCACGGCTTCGCCCGCGAGCACGCGGCGCTGGGCGACGTACCGCAGGCGCTGCGCCGCACCCTGCTGTCCACCGGCCGCGCCATCTTCATCACCAGCATGACCCTGGCCGCGGGCTTCTTCATCTACTGCACGGCCACCCTGCAGAACCTGCTGCACTTCGGCTTGCTGACGGGTTGCACGGTGCTGGTGGCCATGCTGGCGGATTTTCTGCTGGTGCCGGCGCTGTTGGAGCTGGTGTTGGGGAGGCGAGGATGACCCGGACCCTGCTCATCGCCCTGCTGCAAAGCTGCGGCGGCCCCATCCAGGACATCGAGCTGCAGGTGCTGGACGACATGCCCACCGTGGTGGAGGTGACCTGGACCACCCGCGAGGAGGTGGCTTCGCAGGTACGCTTCGGCGCCGACGCCGACCTGGATCTGCTCACCCCCCTGGACCAACCCGCCACCGACCACCGCGCCCTGCTGCTGGGCTTGCCTCCCTCTGCCATCGCCGGCCTGCAGGTGATCGCCGGCGCGGACGAGAGCGAGGTGCTGGCCATCGGCACCGGTGCCCTGGACGATGATTTTCCGCCCTTCACCCTCGAGGGGGACGAGCAAGAGCACTTCATGCTCACCCCGCTCTACGCGCCCAGCGGCGCCGACGGCCCCACGATCCTGGACGGTGCGGGCCGCACAGTGTGGCAGTACTCGGATCCGCGGGGCTTGTACGTCACGCGGGCCAGCCTGGCACGGGATGGCTCGGGGGTCATCTACAACTCGTCGGACCTCAACGGTCACCACGACGAGGTCCAGGAGCTCATCTGGGTGTCCTGGGAGGGCCAGGAGATCCGCACGGAGCAGGTGCCCTTGCTGGGCCACGACTTCGTGGAGAAGGCCGATGGCACCATCGTGGCGCTGGCATTCCACGAAGGCGACGAGGTGGTGGGCACCAAGCTGGTGGAGATCGCGCTCGACGGCAGCAAGACCGACACCTGGAGCAGCTGGGACTGCTTCGACCCCGATCTCCACAGCCACGACGAGCTGGAGATGGGCTGGACCTTCGCCAACGCCATGGACTACGACGAGGCGGCCGACGTCTACACCATCAGCTTCCGCAACTTCGGCTCCATCGTCTCGGTGGACGGGGCCAGTGGCAGCTGCGACTGGGTCCTGGGCGATGTGGCCGGCACCATCGAGATCACGGGCGACAGCTTCGAGCACCAGCACCAGTTCGTGCGTACCGAAGACAGCATGCTGATCTTCGACAACGACGGCCAGGCCGGTGCGTCGCGGGTGATCGAGTACGACTTCGACCCTGCGGCGGGCACGGCGTCCGAGGTGTGGAGCTATTCCTACGACGCGTGGAACGCGGTGCTGGGCGACGTGCACCGCCTGGACAACGGCGACACGCTGGCCGTCTGGGGCATGCACAGCGAGGTCGACCGGGTCACGCCCGAGGGAGAGGTCGTGGCGCGCCTGGAGACCGAGCCTGGCACGGTCATCGCATTCACCACGTTGCTGGGAGACCTGTACGTGGATTGAGGCTGCCCGCAACGACACACTCGTGCCCAATATGCTGGGCGAAACCTATTGTCACACAAGATCGCTCAACCTTGCCTGACCCTGCCAACACCAGAGCGAGCGTCCGCGAGGCCCCTAAGCGTCCCTATCCCCCCACGATGACAGCGATGTTCTTCATCCTCCCGCTCGCCCCTCAGGCACTTGTCTGTCACCGCACGGCACCGGCCCTCGACACGTGCAGCCCGAGCTCAGGACCTCGGTGTTCTCTACATGTCAGGATCCGCTGGGCACGATGTCGCCACATTGACGTGGCGCTTTCAGCTGTATATGCTTCTAGCATATTCGGGATGTCGCAGGGCACGAAAAACGCCGCAAGTACCAGAAATCGTTGGGCGAATCGTCCGCAGGGGAGGACGTTGATGGAAGAGCCACGGCACAAGCTGCTCCTCATCGATGAGAGCAGGAACGAGGGCAGGACGCACACCGAGGCCCTGCGAGCCTCCGGCCATCGTGTCGAGTGGGCTCGCGACGGCCTGAAGGGTCTGGGGGCTTTTCTGGGGGGAAGCCATGACCTCGTCGTCCTCCGCTGCGGGCCGAGCCAGAGTCCGGCAAGAGCGTTCTTGAGCCTCTACACCTCCATCGGCTCCACCACGCCGCTGCTCATCCTGGGATCATGGGCGCCCGACCCCGTCCGTCAGCCCCCCTCCGCCACCATCTTCCATGAACCGGACCTCGACCAGGCCGGGCTGATCGCGGTCGTAGACGGCTTGCTCGAACAGGATCTGCCACTTGAGCCACAGCCCGTCGACAGCCCCGCGGACTCCAGGGACCTGGCCCCGCACTGGCTGGCGGACGGCAGATACGAGCTGCGCCACCTGCTGGGCCGCGGAGGCAGCGCCACTGTCTACCTGGGCGTGGACCACCTTCTCAACGTGGATCGCGCCATCAAGGTCTTCCAGTTCCCCATCCAGCTGCAGACCAAAGCGCGGCGGCGCCTGCGTTCCGAGGTGCGCGCCCTCTCGCGAATCAAGCACCCGAACCTGCTCACCATCTTCGACGTCGGCATCGACGGCGCCAGGGATTTCCTCGTCATGGAGCTGGCGGAGCGGGGCAACCTCGCCAGCATGCTCGCGCAGAGGGGACCCTTCTCTCCGGTGCGCGCCGTGGCTCACATGCTCCAGACGCTTTCCGCGCTGGCAGCCGTCCACCGCGCAGGCATCGTCCACCGCGACATCAAGCCCTCCAACACGCTGACTGACAACGCCGGCCGGACGCTGCTGGCGGATTTCGGCATAGCCCTCATGTTGAGGCCCGACCAGCGTCTGCACCGTCGAAACGCGCTGCTGGGCTCCCTGGAGTTCATGGCCCCGGAACAGCGCATGGACCCCAACGCCATCGATGCGAGGGCCGACATCTACAGCTGCGGGGCCACCTTGTACAAGCTGCTGACCGGCGAGAGCGCCCTCGACCTCTTCGCCGCCAAGGCCAGTTCCCCGCGCTGGCGGGCCGTCGAGCCTCGTCTGCTGCCCATCCTGCAGCGTGCCATGCGCTTCCAGCCCGAGGAGCGCTACCCGCGAGCACTGGACATGGCCCTGGACCTGCTGCAGGCCATGGACACCATGGACGAATCGAGCCTGCATCCCGCCGCCGGTCTGGGCCGCACCGCGCTCTCCCTGGGGGCCCGAGAGAAGAACCTGCTGGCGGACACCCTCGATGAGCCCGGCCAGCTGCTGGCGGGAACACAGGCGGCATTGGATCTCCTGAAGGCGAACTGAGGGGCCTGGGGCTGGCTGCGGGTCGCCCTGCGAGCCACGGCGCCTCGCAGCCTCTTCTGTTTCAAGACGCCGTCACGGGTGGTTTCTCGGTGCTGGTGTCCAAACGGACATCCAGCAGCCGCAGGCGCGTCAGGCCCCGACGCTTCTCTAAGAACCACGGATCGAGACCGGCTTTGGCCAGCTCTTTTCGCGTGCGCCAGATCAGCACCTGGTAGTTGTTCAAGCCCATCTTCTCCCAGGCGCGCCCCCAGATGCCGGTCATCACCTCGCTGTCCCCGCACCAGCCGGCGTCGCGGGGAGCTTTGCCCCCTCGCTGGTCCTCGATCAGCTTGCGCGCGAGCACGTAGAGCAGCAGGACCCGGTTCTCGGCCTGCACGACATGGCGCAGGCCGCTGGCAGGATCCAGGACCGTGGCCGCAGCCCGCCCCTGCAGCCCGAGGGAGACCGTCATCTGGTATCCATAGGATGCCAGCTCCAAGGATGCCTGCTGCGTGTCGGCCAGCTCAGCATCCGTGATCGATTAGGCTGATATTGGTGGTTAATGTTACCATATGGACGCCCACGCACCACCTGGAAGACGCCTCCTCGGTCCAGGGGAATGTAGGAGCCTCGTCGAGAAGCCTGCTCGAACGGGGATCGGTCTCGTGCTCGTGACCCCGTCCAGCGCAGGTGGAGTGACCTGCACAGGCCCAATGTCCTTCCATGCTGCCGGATACTGCAGGTACAAGGCGGTGTAATGCTTAACCAGACACGCATGGCC
>CAYVQL010000131.1:0-12005 GCA_964454135.1 uncultured Enterobacterales bacterium
GGCCCGGCCGATGCGGACCAGCGCGCTGGTCTTGCGCGCCTTGAGCTGCAGCTTGGTCTTGGCGTAGTCGCAGATGTTGGCGTAGCCAAGGTCCAAGAAGTGCCGCTTTTTCGCCATCTCGGCCAGGAGGAGCGCCAGATCGCGCTCGGCGCTGCACAGCCTGGTGTGGGCCTGCAGGATCCGCTCGTCGAGCTCCTGGGCTGGGGTTATGGGATGGGGCATCGTCTGCATCGTTTCTCCCGTTGTTCAGCTACAAAGAACATAACTCGCTGTTTCTCGGCTCTCTGAGCGCCTCCTGGAGGCGTCTTCGGGCCCTCGGACCCCTTTCGAGGAGGACAGGGCCCGCGCGAGGCCTCCTGCGGGCGCTCCGGGCCTCACAGGGGCCCGCGCGGAGGGGCTCCCGGACCAGGGCGATGACGCGGTTTGAAAACTGTCAAGGGGAAAATCCCGGGTTGTGATCCGGATCAGCTGCTGCAGCGCGCCATCGCAGCAGGGATAGGGCCCCGGATCCTCGCGTACGGTCACCCGGACGGGAGCCGGCTCCGACATCCTGCGCTGGCATCGCGCCCGCCGCTCGCGAAGCGGCCTCCCCAGCGTCGCGAGGGCGACCAGCTCGGCGGCAGCGTTTTTTTCCGACTTCAATCCGCGCGACTCGCAGATCTCCCGCACGTGCCAGGCCTCCACCCACCCTCCCCGGGCTGCGAGCAGCCGCGCCGGGCACCACACCCGGCTCGGGGATCTCCGGAGCCTCCTGGAGCGCCTGCGCCATGTTCATCCTTTCCGAGCCCCCTCCTGTCACGTCATCGATGGCAAGAGAAGGACTCAGCCCTCTACCAGAATGCCGTCAGGCTGTGCCTCTCAGGGGCCCCAACCGCCTCCTGACGCTGCAGGCTTTTCACCTACCAGCAGCTCACCGACATCGCCCGCCAGCGGCCGACCACCGTCGCCGCCCTCAAGGCCATCGAGGGGGTGGGTGACGCTCGCGTCAAGGGCTACGGCAAGCAGGTGATCGAGCTGGCAAAGGCCGTGCCCCAGGGAGCGACGACCGATGACGACACCCCCAACGGGACCGGATAGCTCCACCCTGCTGGTCCACTGGGAGCTTGGCCCCGACCGGGCAACTGCATACACCCAGGCTGAGGCCATCTCTACGTTCTTGTCGGCATCGCTCGGCCTCCAAGACAAGCCCGGCGCTCGCAGACTCGCTCCGGTCTCGAACGACGTGCCCATGCTGGGCTTCCGCATCTGGCCCTGGCGCATCCGACTCGATGGAGCGCGCTGTCGCCGCTGCGCGACAGCTTCTCCCCGCCGCCTGGCTCGCGCTGCAGGAGCAGCAGGCGGAGGAGGCCGGAACCGACGAAGCCTGACTGAGGGGAGTCCATGCCCCCACGTCACACGTCGAGCCCGGCTCGGCGGCTGGGTATCAGAGGGTGCCTACGTAGCGACCGAAGCAGCACCAAGAGTCCGGCGCAGGCCTCAAACAAAGGGTAGGTCGCCGGGACTGCGCTATCACAGTGGCGGCACTTTCCTCGCAGAGCGATCCAGCTGATCACCGGTATCTGCTCGCCCCACGGCAAGCGCTGCCCACAAGAGGGGCACTCGCTCCCAGGAACCCAGACGCTTCTGTCTTGCGGCATCCGATGAATGCAAGTGGTCGCGAAGCCCCCGGCCAGAAGACCTGCGAGGAACACCAAGGCCTGGACGAGAAGCTCGGAGCTCAGAGTTCCCACGTTCGCATCCAGTAGGGCTGCGGGACATCGAGGAAGCTCGCAGAGCCGTGGACGGCCCGATTCGGGCCTTGGCGTTCCACTACCGCGGCGCCTCTACCCACTTGCCCTTGCCTCTCTCATACCCGCCGATATGCCACTCTCCGATGTGAGGGGAAGGCCCAGCCAGAGGTTCTCTGCATGTCGGGGCATGAATGTGGAATGAGACACAGCCAGACGAAGTGATCATCAACGACATGCACGAATCCACCTGCATCTTGCAATGCCAGTACCCCGCATCGAGTTCGTCCAGGCAGACCTGCACAACATCCTCCCCGAGCATCTGGACGGCGAACTCCAGCGGTGGGTGGGTCACCCAGCGTCCGCTGGCGTAGACCCACTGGCTGTCGGGACCGTGCAGGTCCCATTCGTAGATCGGCCCTTCTGCAGAGTCCAGGTCGGTGGACGACCAGTCGCCGCCGTGCCGCTCCGCCACGAGCCGCGCGTCTCGACTGAGTCGGGTTCTGGTCCACCGCAGGCCATGACCAAGGTGGCAGACAGCAGTATCCAGTGCTCGATTCGCATCTTCGCACCTCCGCCAGCCAGTGTAGCAGGCATAGCTATGACCCGGTGGGAGGGCGCGACCGATGGTGAAAAGCCGCCTGACGGCAATCCCGAGGCCCTGCCCGCATCCGCTCCTGCCACCGGAGATGCTGGCAGGATCCCGGGCTCCGTTACTCCCTGCCCCATGGGATCTCCGGTGGTAGGCTCCGATAGTACTACCCGTTCTCGAGCCAGTGTCTGGCTACCGGGTGGTAGCAGACCCGGTGGTCCAACTCCCACAGAAGATCGTGGAACTCCTTGACCTGTAGGGGGAGATCCTGCTGCGGATCTGCCTCCATCCACAGGTACATGGTAGCTCTTGAAACCAATGACGGGCGATCCCAGATCTCCATCTTGAGGTGGGTAGGACCCGCTTCTGATACTCTTCCGACGTTGACGTATGGCGTGCGCGCGGTGGAGTACGCCACCACGATGAGAATCCGTTTTGTACCCTTCAACTTCTGGAACAGCTGCTCCGATACCGGCAGCATCCCCAGTGGTATCGCGCCAGCGTTGAGGGGCGACTCTGGGCTGTAGAGCAGGGCCTTTCGCAGCAACTGTGCGAAGTACTCCTGGATCGACAGTCCTGCTCTACTAGCCCTGACGGAGAGCACCGTGTATACATCTTCAGGGACTCGGACTGGCGTTGAAGACAATTAGAAACTTCTTGTAGCAGAATCCGTTACACGAAGTCTGCCCTCGCGGTGCTCTTGTGTCAAGTCTGTTTTCCCCCGGGAGCATAGCGGTTCCGCATGCGTACCTGCGAGCCGCCCTGCCTCTCTTGGTCAGTGCGTTGTCAGGGCGCGTGCTCACCTGCAGCAACCTGTGCTGAACGCGCACGCATATCTGCAGTGAACTGGTCTCGGACAGCGGGGAGTTGAGGACACCCGCAGGCCCCGGGAGCAGGCGTCAAGCCCCTTCCAGCGCTCGCGCACGTCCAGCGTGGAACGCGATGCTCTCCGAGTCGAAGCCCGGGTGCGTACGCGCGAACGCGGCGGCTCGGCGGTCTCCTTGCGCGCGATGCCGAAGGCGTTGCGTTTTTCCCCCGGCATCCTGGCGTTCGCCGCTTCCCCCGTGTTGAATACCGCCGAACCCGCGGCCCGTTGCCGGGCGGAGCCGCCGCCCTCGCCCCACAGGGGCGGCACTACGTCCGTGGCGCAGCCCGGCGAGCTCAGGAGGGCATCGGACGACCACATCAGCCCTACCCACTTCCCCCCACCACGGGCGACAGGCCTGCCGGCGACCTGCGCCAACCATCTCCACCTCCACATCTCCCTCATCCCTCCACTCGAACCCGCACCCATCCCCTCCACCTCCACCTCCATTCGCCCGGCGCGCCCCACTGCGCCCGGCAGCGAGACGGCGTACCCTCCCCCCGGCTCCCATCGACGGTGTTCTGGCGTACCCTGCTACGGGGCTGGCTCTTCCTCGCCCTCCGCGGCTTCCTCTGCAGCGTCTTCTTCTTCGACCGGCTCTTCCTCGGCAGGAGGCTCGGGGGCCGGAGCCGCCTCCAGCGCCTCCTCGAGCGCCGCCTCGGCCTCGGCGCCGGCGCCCATGAACTTGTTGTAGAGCACCCAGGCTCCGCCACCGCAGATGCCGATGGCCAGGGCCAGCAGCACCAACAGGGCGAGCAGCACCATGGTGATGCGCTTCTTGCGCTTGCGCGCGGCCAGCCACTCGTCGAAGTCGTCGTCGCCGCCGCCGTAGTCCGGCTTGGACTCGGCCGCGGGCGCAGCATGCCGCTCCTGGGGCGCGTTCTCCTCGAAGCTGACGATCTGCGGCTTCTTGCGCTTGGGCTTGGGCTTGGGCTTGGGCTGGGGAGCCGGCGCGGGGGGGGGCGCGGAGGCCGCCGCGGCGGCGGCCCCGGGGGCGGCGGGCGGCGGCGCGGGCGGGGGCTTGGCGTCGGGCGGGGGGGCTGGATGGGGCTGGGGGGGGGGGGGCGCCGCGTTGGTGACGGCCTTGCGGTGGTTGGGCTTGGGCTTGGGCTTGGGCTTGGGCTTGGCTGGCTGGCCCGCCGTGCCAGGGGTGACGCTCTCGACAGCGGGGGGGCGCGGCGGCTTGGGCTTGGGCTTGGGCTTGGGCGCGGGAGCCGCCGCGGGGCGGGGCGCGGCGGACGAGGGATCTGCGACCACGGAGGCTGGGCCGGGCTGCGCTGGCGCCGCCGGGTTCGCCTGCGCCGCCGGCTCTGCGGGGGCCGCGGGCGCCGAGGGTTCGGGGATGTCCTTCTCGGTATGATCCTCTTCGTCATCGGGCGGCACGGCGGTCATGGAGCGCTGGGGCTCCGGCTCTGGCAGGCCTTCGGGATCGGGCAGGTCCAGGCTGCGGCCGACGAACTGGTGGAAGAGACCTTCCGGAGGGGGGGGCACGACGAGGCCGGCGCCGAACTTCGCCAGCGCGCGCCGATCCGCGCCAGCGGAAGCTGCGCGCTGCGCCACCTCGCCCGCTGTGGGCCGGTCCTTGGGGTCTTCTTGGAGCATCTCGCGCAGCAGCCCACGCAGACCGTCGGTGCAGGCCAGGGAGGGATCCTGCAGCAGCTTCTCGCGCAGCTCGATGAAGCCCTCGGGATCGCAGATGCACATGGCCAACATGCGCGCGAACTGGGAGGCCCGATCGGGGTTGACGAGCAGGTCCACGGCCACCAGGCCCAGCAGGTAGACATCGCTGGTGTGGAAAGCCTGGCCTGCCATCTGCTCGGGAGCCAGCCGGGCGCCGGGGTGGGTCGCCATGGCGCTGGTCTCGGCGGCGCGGGCCGACCAGACGGTGGACATGCGGTCGAAGCCCGTGACGCGCAGCTCCCCATCGGGGCGCAGGATGACGCACTCGGTGGAGATGTTGCGATGCAGGATGCGCAGCATCTCGCCGGAATCCGGGTCCTTGCGGGTGTAGACGCGATCCAGCAGGCCGGCCACCTGCCGCAGGATCTCCAGGATCACGGGCTCGGGCATGGGCCGTTCTTCGATCTGCGCCAGGCGCAGTCCCTCCGGATGCTGCGAGATCACCGCCAGCCCGTTCCAGCAGGGCGTGACGGCCAACACGCGGGGCACGAGGGGATCCGGGAAGGCCTGCATCAGCGTGCCCGCGTCCTTGATACGGGCCAACGGGCTGTCTTTGCCCCCCTGCCTGGGCGCCGCTGCCCAACGGAAATCGCAGGGACCTCCGCCGGAAGCCAGCTCGAACTCCGCGTGGAAGTGTTCGCCGAAGCCCTCGCGGCCCTGGTAGGACAAGATCCTGACGAGCATCACCGCTCCTTCCTGGTTCGTCGGCGCGCTGGCGCCGAGTGGACGACGTCAAATCCCTCATTATCGCGCCTGCTGGGGACCGCTACTCGTAACCTGCGGCTCCCTCGCCCCCGGGATCGGCACTGGCCGCGTGCCGCGTGCCCCTAGCCCTGGAGCGAGTTGGATGGCACCAGGTCCAGCCAAGCGAACCACCTGGGGTGGTTCTCTTTGTACCAGCGCAGCACATCCAGCATGATCGCCTGGTGTTCCAGGCAGATCACCTCGGGGAGGATGCGTTCGAAGTGCAGCCGGATGCGGTCTTCGCCGGTGAACTCCAGGGCCTCGGTGCAGAGCGTCTGCAGCTCGTTGCGGATGCGGCCGGAGTCCGAGATCTTCACCGGCCGGATGCGGTAGTCCTCTCCGGCCATGAAGCGGACCAGCAGGGGATTGAAGACCAGCTGGCTCTCTTCCGCCGTCTCCAGCAGGCGCAGGCAGATGGTGATGCGCTTGTCGGCCCGGCGAGAGGCCAGGCGCACGGTCACCCGGTACGTGTTCTCGTCCAGCTGCTCCACGCCCGGAGCGCCGGAGTAGGGATCAGGGACCATGTATCCGGAGACCGCCAGCACGTCCCAGCGCTTCTCGGGCAGGAAATCCTCGACGCCGATCACCGACTTGCCCACGGGCAGTCCAGCATGGGCCGCTTCGAGGATCATCTCGCGATGGTGCTCGACGGCTCGCTCGTCCAACGGGGAGCCCACCACGCGCTCCAGCCGCTCGGTGAAATCGTCGGCCAGGGGATCGAGGCGCATCAGGTCCCGCTCCCGTTCCCAGGGCAGGTCGAAGCGCGAGGAGAAGATGGCCAGGGAGCAGTCCACGCCCAGCATCTGGCTGAGGCTGGCGGACTGGGCGGCCTCGGCCGAGGCTGCGTAGCCGTCGCAGACGAAGAGGTGGGTGCGCCCCTGGTCGTCCTGCCAGGTGCCCACCATATAGGTGGGCGCGTAGGTGCCGGAGTCGGTGAAGGCCGCCAGGCCCGAGGGGAGGATCCAGCCGTCCTCGATCATGTGGGCACCGCTGTCTTCCCACTCCTTCCAGAGGGAGCCGATCCGCGCGGCGCGGCTGGGGCCGCGCAGGGTCCAGACGTGGACGTGCTCCGGCAGGATGCCCGGGTAGGTGAGCTGGATGGCCCGCATCACCTTGCAGCGTGGCGTGCGGTAATTGATCAGCAGGGCGTGCTCGGCCGCCTCGTCCACCACCTCCCTGGGCAGCACCAGGTTGCCCATATAGCCCTCGTATGGGCGCGCCACTTGCAGCGGTTGGTCGAAGAGGTGCAGCACGGTGAGCGGCCCGGTGGTGCTGCCCTTGGCGAAGCGCGAGGTGTTCTCCAGCGTGTCGATGGCGGCGCCCCAGACGGTGATCTGGGACTCCTTGATGTCCTGGTAGAACTCTTCCCAGCCGTAGGCGGGCTCGTTCAGCAGGCGCACCACCAGGGCGTCCAGGCGGCGCGCCACCTCGGGGCGGGCGTAGATGCGGCCAAAGCCCAGCTGCGGGTTCGAACCCATGTCGGGGGACTCTCCCCCCTTGGGCATCAGACCCTCGCCCAGGCTGACCAGGATGGCGTGGTTCTCGGGCAGGTTGCGGCTCAGATACCACAGGCTCTCGCTCATGGCGTACGCAGAGACGGCGTCCGAGTCCTTCTTGACCTGGTTGAGAACCTCCTTCGGTTTCCCGGCGCCCTCGCCGAAGCGACCGAAGAGCTTCGTGCCCAGCGCCGTCACGGCGCCCGTCATCGCGAAGAGCCGTTCCATCTGGCCGTTCAGAAAGGAGATCTCGCGCGTGAACTCCGCAACGGGCTCGCCCCTCAGCCACTGGACCTCGATGTCCTCCAGCCAGAGGTGGAAGCGCCCCAGGATGGGGCGCGTGTCGAAGGCCCACTGGGCGATCATGTTCTGCTTGTAGCGAAGGTTCTCGTCCATCGGGAAGACGCCCCACTGCAAGAGGTTGGCATTGAGTTGTGGCCCCGAGTGGCCCCGGGGATCCTTCTCAGGTACCCAGTCCGTCGCCCGCCAGCAGCCGGGCGTAGCGCACGGTCTCCTTGCCCAGCAGCAGCAGCTCGTCCTCCAGGCCCTCGCGGATCGGGTCGCCCGCCCCGTCGAAGGCCTCGGAGGCCCTGGGGATCGAGACCTGCGTGGGGAGCACCCAGGCGCCCACCCAGCGGAAGACATGCCGCAGGTGGTTGAGGGTGTTCATGGCGCCGGCGTCGCCCCGGGCCCCGGCCAGCAGACCCACCATCTTGCCTCGCAGCGGATCCGGACCCAGCAGGTCGATGGTGTTCTTGAGGGCCCCGCTCATGGAGCCGTAGTACTCGGGGGAGGCCACGAGCAACGCGTCCGCCTGGCCGACCTGCTCGACCAGGCGCGCGGTGAGCTCGCCGTAGGAGGCGCTGTCCTTGCGGCCATCGCAGATGGGAAGGTTGGAGAGGTGCAGGTCGAGCCATGCCACCTCCGCGCCGGCCCGCCGAGCGCCCCGGCAGGCCACCTCGAGGGCGGAACGGGTGGCCGAACGCTCGCGCAGCGAGCCAGTGAATGCGACGATCCTCATTGGGTTACCTCGTTTTTTGCGGTGCCTGTTTCTTGCGGCGCAGGGGAAGAGCCGGCTCCTCCCGTGCCTGCGGTGGGGTCTTCCTGGGGGTGGCTGGCCGGGCTGCACAGTCTAATCAAGGGGGTCGGTTCCCATTGCGTGGCGACGGTCAGCTTGACGGAATCTTGAGCATTGGCGCGGCGCAGGGCGGCCTGAGCGGCGGCCAGGGCCCGCGCGGGCCGGTTGTTCTTCTGTGAGAGGTGCGCCATGACCACGTGGCGCAGCTGGGGTGAGAGGATCTCTTCCAGCAGGCGGCCCGCCTGGTCGTTGGACAGGTGCCCATGGCTGCCGCGCACGCGCTGCTTCAACCACCAGGGGTAGGGCCCCTGCAGCAGCATCTCTTCGTCGTGGTTGAACTCCAGCACCGCGATGTGCGCGCGCGCCAGCTCGGCGCGCACCAGGGCGGTGGGCCGCCCCAGGTCGGTGACCACCACCACCTGGCGCTGCGCCAGCTCGACGCGGTAGCCCACAGGCTCGGCGGTGTCGTGGGAGATGGGAAAGGCGTGCACCCGCGCCGATCCGATGTCCACAGCTCGCCCGCACTCCAGCACCCGCACGCCATGCGGCTCGGCGCCCTGGGGCAGATTGCCCGCCGTGCCACGGCTCATATAGCAGGGAATCTCCCGCCTGCGCTGAGTGGCGAGGCGCTTCAGCAGGACGCGCGCGCCCTGGACGTGGTCGCGATGCTCATGGGTGATCAGCAGGGCGTCGATGGGGGCGTCCGCCAGGCCGGCCGCGGCCATGCGCTGCAGGATCTGCCGGGCGCTGATGCCAGCGTCCACCAGCAGGCCCGTGCCGCCGTCACCCAGGTAGGTGCAGTTGCCGCCCGAGCCGGAGGCCAGGACGGTGAGCAGCAGGTCGGAGCGGGCTGGAGGAGCCATGGGCGGGCCCTGGCGAGCGGAGGAGAGGGGACTCTCTCGTGGGCTGCAGCCTAGCGCGGCGCCGGGCCCGGCGCGCGCGGCGCCGAATTTTTCGCTGGTCGCTCGGCGAATGTCAAAAATAAGTGGCGACCTGGCATGATCCAGGTCAGTTTGATTCGCGCACTGGAGCTGACCATGCCACTTGCTGCAGAGATGACCATCGAGTTCGTCGTTGCCCTGGCCATAGCCTTGACGATGCTGCGAACCGCACGCTGAGCTCCACCTCCCCGCTCCGGCGCCGCTCTCCTCCTCTTTTCCCCCTGTCAACGGGCCACCGCTGCCGGCCCCGGTGACGGACGCGGGATAGAAGATGGAGTTCGCGGGTTCAGTGCAGGACCCGGTCGGAGGAGTCCGTGCGTGCAGCAGGGTACATCGCGCTCCTTGCAGCCCTCGCCTGGCAACCGCTCGCTCGGGCGGATGGGCCGCCGCAGGAGCTGCGGCAGCTGGCCTCGGCCACCGCCGTGGGAGGCGTGGTCTACTTCAGGCCGGGCGACCTGCTGCTGGGCGCGCCCCAGCAGCCAGGGCGGCCTGCGGTACGGCCCATGGAAGGCGAGCAGAGGGTCGTGCTGCCGGCGGATCTCTCGGGATACGACGATCTCAGCTCCTGCTGCAGTGCCAGCCAGGGCATGGATGGCGACGATCCGTCTCCGGACGACGCCCCTGCGGCAGGCGGGAGCACGGCCGAGGGGCGTACCGTGCTGGCCCACGGGGACCTGGGGGGCGATGGGCTGCTGGAGCGCGTGGAGGTGCTGCGCGTCTCGCCCCAGGCCGACTCCCAGGTGCAGGTCTTTCGCGGCGAGCGGCTGGTGGGGAGCGCCGCGCTGCCCATGCCGGTCCAGCTCTGCAAGGGGCTGGTGGCCGAAGCCGACGATGGAGACGCGCCGCTGCTGCTGCTGGTCTGGACCAGCAGCGGGGCCGGGGGCACCACGGTGGGGATCACGGTCTTCGACCTGGTCGAGGCTGCGCCCTGATGGGCCCCCCAGGGCGGGCGCTAGGGCGCGCTGGGTTCAGGCGCCACGTCGCTGGCTGGGGGGATCTGCAGCTCAGGAAGATCCAGCGTGGGCAGGGACCAGGGTTCCTGCACGGTGGGCTCGTCGCCCTTGGGATTCACGGCGCTCAGGGCCGTGTCGGGAACCCAGCCGTAGTCGCCGCCCTTGCGCACGCGGGTGAGGGACTCCAGGCGGTAGACCACGACCACCTGGTCGGCGGCCTCCAGCGCCAGGGAGACCACCTGGGCGTCAGGCCAGCGCAGAGCCTGCTGGGGCTCCAGCACCCAGGCGTCTTCTGCCAGGGCGCTGCTGCTGAAGAGGGAGCTGGCAAGGAGCAGGGCAGCCAGCGAGCTGCGGTTGGACATCGAGCGCATCGCGTCCTCCTCGAGGGCCTGGGCGCCGGGGCCGGCAGATCTAACCGGCAGGTCGGGTGGGCGCCTCTCGGCGCCCCGGGGTTGGACTGGTGACGGGCAGGCTGCGGTTGCTGGGGCGCCTCGGCATCTTCAGCTACCAGGTCCTGCGGGCGACCCTGCTGGGCAAGGTCCCCCTGGTCGCGTTCCTGGACCTGCTGCGCACCACCATCTTGCGCTGCGTGGGCCCGGTGATGGCGGTGGTCTTCCCCTTCGGCATGGTGATGTCGCTGCAGGGGCTGGCGATCTTCGCCATGTACGGCAGCCAGCGCCTGTTGTCGCCCTTTGTGGCCGCGGCCATCATCCGCGAGCTCTCGCCTGTGATGGCCAGCACCCTGGTGGCCGCCCAGGGGGGCTCCTCCTGCGCGGCCGAGCTGGGGGCCATGCGCATCAAGGAGGAGCTGGACGCCACGGACGTCATGGCCGTGGACAGCATCGCCTTCCACGCGGCGCCGCGCGTGCTGGCGCTCACCCTGGCCTGCCCGGTGCTGAACCTGCTGGGCAGCGTCTCCGGCATCGCCGGCGGCTACGTCTCGGCCGTCTGGATGAAGGGCGAGTCGGGCGGCGTGTTCCTGGCCGAGCTCTGGAACCTGGTGGGGCCCATCGACCTGTGGGCCTCCCTGCTCAAGACCACGGTCTTCGGCCTGATCATCGGCCTGCTGTCCTGCTTTCTGGGCTACACCGCCAGCGGCGGCGCCGCGGGAGTGGGCCGCGCCGTCAACAGCACTGTGGTCTACACCATCCTGGCCTTCATCGCGGCCAACTACCTGCTCACCTCGGCCTTCTACGGAGGCGTGGGATGAGATTCCTGGTGGAGCTGGGGCGCTTCGGGCTCTTCGTGCTGGCCTTCTTGCGGGCGGCCTGCACCCGGCCGCCACCCCCGGGCCAGGTCCTGCTGGAGGCCTACCGCATCGGGGTGCAGAGCCTGCCCGTGCTGGTGATCATCGCGGCCTTCGTGGGCACCAACCTGGCCCTGCAGGGCTACAACGCCTTCGCGCCGCTGGGAGGCCAGCGCTTGGTGGGCATGTTCGTGGCCATGGCGGGCATCCGCGAGATGGCGCCCGTCATCGCCGCCGCCATGATCGCCGCCAAGGCGGGCACGGAGATGGCCTCGCAGGTGGCCGTGATGCGCATCCGCGAGCAGATCGACGCCCTGGAGGTGATGGCGGTCAACCCGCTCTGGTATCTGATCACGCCACGCCTGCTGGGCATCGTGTTGGTGCTGCCGGGCCTGACCATCATCGCCATCTTCGTGACGCTGGTGTCCAGCTACCTGGTCACCGTCTGGCAGCTTGGCCTGAACGGCGCGGTCTTCATCGAGTTCGCCCGCCAGGGCATCGAGGGCATCGACTTCTTGTGGTGCATCCTGAAGGGCCTGTGCTTCGGCGTGCTCATCGCCCTGGGCAGCTGCTTCTTCGGCTTCCACGCCGGCCGCGGTCCCGAGGGAGTGGGGCGGGGCCCCCCCCGCGCCCGGGGGGGGGGGGGGCTAGGCGCGGGGGGGCGCAACGAAGACCAGTGCCCG
>CAYVQL010000131.1:12015-27894 GCA_964454135.1 uncultured Enterobacterales bacterium
GTGAAGGGGCTGTGCTTCGGGGTGCTCTTCGCCGTGGGCTGTTGGTTCTTGGGCTTCCACGCGGGCGGGGGTCCGGTGGGTGTGGGGCGGGCCACCATCGGCGCCGTGGTGGCCGTCAGCATCGCCGTGGTCTTCCTCAACTACTTCCTGTCCGAGGTCTTCTATGGCTGATCCCGTGATCGAGCTGCGGGGTGTGAGCAAGTCCTTTGGCGATGTCGTCGTGCTGAAGGACATCGACCTGGTCTTTCCCGCCGGCGAGAGCACAGCCATCATCGGTCCCTCGGGCACGGGCAAATCGGTGCTCATCAAGCACGTCATAGGCCTGCTGCGCCCGGATCGGGGGCAGGTGCGGGTCTTCGGCGTGGACATGGCGCGGGCCAGCGAGAGGGAGCTGTACCAGGTGCGGCGGCGCATGGGCATGCTCTTCCAGGACGGCGCCCTGTTCGACTCCCTGAGCGTCGGCGAGAACGTGGGCTTCCCCCTGGAGCATCACCGCCGCGATCTGAGCCGCGCCCAGCGGCTGGAGCGGGTGGAGGAGAAGCTGGAGTGGGTGGGCCTGCCCGGCTTCGCCGACCGCAGCATCGCCTCCCTCTCCGGGGGCCAGCGCAAGCGGGTGGGCTTGGCACGAGCCATCGTGATGGAGCCCGAGGTGATCCTGTTCGACGAGCCCAACTCGGGCCTGGATCCCTTGACATCCGACGCCATCGACGAGCTGATCCTCGACATGAAGCGGCGCCTGGGCATCAGCTTCGTGGTGATCAGCCACGACATCGTGGGCACGGTCAAGGTCGCGGACAACATCGGGATGCTGTACGAGGGGCGCTTGGTCGAATACGGTCCGACTGCCGACTTCGTACGCTCGGAAAAGCCAGTCGTGAAGAACTTCCTGCGCCGCAACCTGCAGCCGCTGCGCGCCCCCGGCCAGGGGAGCGCCACATGAGCCGCGCCACCCCGGGCCAGCAGGCGGCGGTGGGCCTGCTGCTGCTTTCAGCGTTGGTCATCCTGGCCTACCTGGCCGTGCAGGTGGGCGCCTGGCGGGTGGAGACGGGCCATATCGAGGTGGGGGCCGTCTTCGACAACGCGGGGGGCGTGGGCAAGGGAGCCGTGGTCAGCGTGGCCGGCGTGGACGTGGGCCAGGTCACCGAGCTGTGGGTCGAGGGGGGCAGGGCCCATATGATCCTGTCCGTGCGCGACGACGTGCCCCTGGGGCGCGACGTCAAGGCGGCCGTGCGCGCCCGCTCCGTGCTGGGCGAAAAATACGTGCAGCTGATCCCCGGAGCCGAGGGCGCCCAGGCCCTGCAGGACGGCGACGTGATCGCCCTGACCGAGGGCCAGGTCGAGATCGACGAGATGGTCAACGCCATGGGGCCGCTGGTGGGCGCCGTGGACCCCGATGCCCTGGCCGTGGCCCTGGACGCCCTGGGAGACGCCCTCTCCCAGGATCCCGAGCGCATGGAGCGCATGCTGGACGACAGCGAGGCCCTGCTGCGCAACCTGCGCCTGGCCAGCGAAGAAGCGCCCGCGGCTGTGCGCGAGAGCCGGGCCGCCGTGGCCGAGCTGCGCGACGCCGTGGCCAGCGCTCGGCCGCTGATCGGGCGCACGGAGCGCCTGCTGAGCGAGCTGGAGCGGGCGGCGGGCCCCCTGGCGGAGGCCAGCCAGGAGGCACCGTTGCTGGCTCAGGACGCGCGCCAGGCCGTGGCGGATGGGCGGCGGGTGATGGAGCGGCTGGAGGGATCCGCCGGGGATCTGGAGGTCGTGCTGCAGAACCTGCGCGGCTTCGACATGCTGGCGCTGCGGCGCCTGTTCCGCGAAGAGGGCGTGCTGGTGCGCCTCAGGGAGTCCGAGGTGCAGCAAGAACAGGCAGGGGAGGAGGAGTAGGGCGCCATGTTGTCCTGGACCGAAGCCGGCGCGGTGCAGCGCCCCGAGACCGTGCAGATCCGCGTGCAGCGCAGCTATCCGGGTCGCGTGCGCGCTGGCGCGCCCGTGCCCACGCGCAGCATGTCCGAGCAGGAGCTGCGCGCCAACCTGCGGCACTTCACCATTGACCAGCGCGGGCCGCGCACCGCCCCTTGCACGGCCCTGGTCCTCTCGGGCGTGGGCGTGCTCTCACGCCAGGACACCCCTCGCGTGCTCGAGCTCGGGCGACAGCTCGGTCTGTCCCGCGTGATCTTGCACGCTGGCAACGAAGATCTGGGCGAGCTCGACGTCTCCTCGCTGGAGGGCCTGGCGGACCAGCTCGTGGTGCCGCTGCAGGCGCGAGCGGGCAGCGGCGGACTGGAGGCGGGGAGCCAGGCCGTGCGCGCCTGCCAGCGGGTCGGGATCCGCGTCTCGGCCAACACGGTGCTGGACCAGGCGGCGGCGGACGACCTGCAGGCCGTGGCCCGTACGGTGGCGGAGCTGCGCCCCGACGACGTGACCTTCACCTTCCCCTTCCCCCAGGGCGGCAGCGGACCCCCGCCCCCCCCAGCCAAACCCACCACCCGCGAGGCCCAGCAGCGGGCCCAGGGCATCATGGCCACGGCCGGGGTCGCCCCGCGCGTCAAGGGGCTCCCCGCCTGCTACCTGGGCCAGGAGGCCGACGCCCTGTCGCCCTCCTCCAACCGCTGGTACGTGGACGCCGACCACCAGCTGGGAAAGGCCCTGCTCTTCTTCCCCCAGGTGGTGGCCTTCCACAAGGGCGAGGTCTGCCGCTTCTGCAGCCGCGATGGTTGCTGCGACGGCTTCTTCTCCGCCTGGCTCGAGCTGCCCGGGTTTCCGGCGCTGGAGCCCTTCGACGCCCCCGACGTTTCCTAGAAACCGGTCGCATTCCTGCCTTCCAGCTCGGTCAGCTGCTTGCAGGACTGACCGCTGAAGCTGGAGCCGGTGCCACAGACCCTTCCCAGCTGGATGCGGGCCTCTTCGAGGTGGCCCAGCGCCAGGGCGGTCTGCGCCTGATACCAGGCCAGGTCGGGCAGGGGGGGCTCCTCGTCCGCCAGCTGGCCGGCCTGCAGCAGGGCTTGCTGCGCTTGCTCGCTGCGCCCGGCGCAGAGGAAGGTCACGCCCTCCCAGTACCAGAGCGCCGCCTCTTCGGGCTGGCGCTTACGCTGGCGCCGGAAGCGCACGGCCGCTCGGGAGCAGTTGCCCTGCTCCAGGGCCAGGTAGGCGCCCTGGGTCCCCTCTTGCCAGCTGCTCCGGGGCGGCACGGCGGGGGCCTGCCGCGAGGACAGCTCCGCCAGGGACTCGTCGCGGACGAGCTCACGCTCCCAGTGGCATTCCGGGACGAGCTGCGAGAAGACGAGCAGCAACCCGACCACGCCCAGGCCCAGCTTCCACCAGGCCAGGGGAGGTTCCGCGGCGCTGCCGCCACGGCGGGAGTCCATGACCCGCCGCAAGCCGCGTCGCGGCGGAGCCGTGACGGGCTTGAGCTTGGACATGTCCGTCATCGAGTCCAGGGTCTGGCGCGCGATGGCCTGCAGCGACGGCTCTTCCGGGTCTTCGTCGTCTTCTAGAGGTTCGTGCGCGGCGGCGGGTTCGACCGTGTCCTCTGCGGCGACGCCCATCGTGGACTGACCGGGCTGCCAGCTCACCTCCTGGGTGGGTTCCTCCGGGTCTTCATCCGGGGCCAGCTCCGTAGCCACGGTCGTGGCCTCGCGCACCACCTTGAGCTCGTGGGTGCAGTCGGCGCAACGCGCCAGGTGCTGCTCGGCCGCGTCGCGGCTGGCCGTCGCCATGACGTGGGGCACCAGCGCGGCCGAGACCAGGATGCCAGCTGGGATATGGCCGACGTTCCCGTCGCCGCCTTCGTCGCGCCGCATGTGCTCGACGCCGCGCCGGGCTGCAGCCATGATGGTGCCGGCCAGGAAGGTGTCCAGATCGCGCCCGCCGCGGCTCATGGCTTCTGCCACCGCGGCATTGGTCAGCACGCGCAGCGTCACCGGTTCGTCGATGCCCAACAGCGGGTGCTCCAGCAGGCGGCCTGCGATGGCCTTCAGCTCCTGCTCGAGCTCCCGGATAGCCTCCGGGTCGCGCTGTAGTACGCGCTGGACGATACGCGGATCCATGAACTCACCTGCAGGGGAGCCTATCAAGAAATGGGTGGGGTGGGGGAGCGGAGGTGGATGGCTGGGGGTAGGTTCTCACCAGGTAAGATGGTATCCTCCTGATCCCCGAGTTCAGCCGGGAGGTATGGCCGTGACCGCTCGGAAGAAGGTCCCCCAGGCGCGTCCGCCCCTGGTGCTGCTGGTGGACGACGACAGGCGGCTGCGCTTCGTCCTGGCCAGGGTGCTGGAGCGGCAGGGCTATCGCGTGCGCCAAGCGGACGGCGGGCAGCAGGCCCTGGAGCTGGTGGAAGAGATCCAGCCCGATCTGGCGCTGATCGACCTGCATATGCGTGGCGAGACGGACGGCCACCAGGTGCTGCGGTCGCTGCAGCGGGATCATCCGGACGTGGTCTGCATCATCTTGACGGACCAGGGAGACGCCTCGGACGCCTTCTCCAGCTTGAACGCAGGAGCCTACGACTACTTCGAGAAGCCAATCGACGACTGGACCCGCTTCGGCCAGGTGCTGCGCAACGCCATGAACCTGCGCCAGCTGCTGGGCGAGCGGGATCGGCTGCGGCACCTGGCCAGCCAGCTGGGATCCGGGGGCGAGATCATCGGTAAGAGCGCCGCCATCATGCGTATGCGCGAGCTGATCAAGCGCGTGGCATCCACCCGCGTGCAGGTGCTGGTGCTGGGAGAGAGCGGCACGGGCAAGGAGCTGGTGGCGCGCGCCCTGCACGGCGCCAGCTCATGGAGCGATCGCCCATTCGTGGATGTCAACTGCGCGGCCATCCCCGCCAGCTTGCTGGAGAGCGAGCTCTTCGGACACGAGAAGGGCTCCTTCACTGGAGCCCAGCAGCGCAAGCTGGGGCTGTTCGAGGTGGCGGATGACGGCACGCTCTTTCTGGACGAGATCGGCGAGCTGCCCGTGGAGCTGCAGGCCAAGCTGCTGCGGGTGCTCTCCAGCGGCAGCTTCCGGCGGGTGGGCGGCACCAGGAACATCCCCAGCCGGGCGCGTGTGGTGGCAGCCACCAACCAGGATCTGCCCGAGCTGGTGCGTGAGCGGCTCTTCCGCGAGGACCTGCTCTATCGGCTGAACGTCATCGACATCCTGGTCCCTCCCCTGCGGGAGCGCGTGGAGGACATCCCGCTGCTGGTCTGGTTCTTCGTCAACCGCTTCAACAAGACCTATGAGCGCAGGGTGCGGCGCATCACGCCCCAGGCCATGCGCCTGCTCACGTCCTCCAGCTGGGAAGAGAACAACGTGCGCCAGCTGGAGAACGCCGTGGAGCGGGCCATGGTGCTGGTCGAGGGCGACGCCTTGACCCTGGACCTGTTCGAACAGCGGGTGACGGCGGCGGGGAACCTGCCGCTGGCGGCGCCCTCCGAGGCGGGGGAGGGCCTGCCCGAGGAGCTGATCGACTTGAGCTACCGCGACGCCAAGGCCTTGATCCTGGAGCGCTTCTCGCGGGCCTACTTGACCCATCGGCTGCGGCAGACGGGCGGCAACATCGCAGAGGCGGCGCGCCGGTCGGGCCAGGAGCGCCCCAACTTCAGAAAGCTGATGAAGCGTTTCGGCGTGGCCTCGCCGGCAGCTCAACGCTGAGGGCCGTTCTTGTCCTGAAGGGCCTCGCTGGTCAGGTGGACCTGCTCGCCGTCGAAGGTGGCCCCGATCCAGTCCATCGGTGAGCTGGGGAGCTTCTTCACCAGCCTGGGGATGGTGCGCAGCACCAGGCGTTGGTTGGCCTTTGAACGCTGTTGCAGCTCGGGGACGCGGTCTTCGAAGTCGTGGTAGGCCACCAGGCGTGCGGCGTCCGCCAGCGCGGCGCTGGCGAAGCCCCGGCTCACCACGTCCAGCTCGGCCTGGGAGGTGGTCTGGTTGAGATAGGCCACGGGGGCGTCCACGGGCCGAAAGAAGAGCAGTTCGAGCCGGCAGTCCACCAGCGCGGCCATGGGCTGGCGCGCCTCGAGGGTGATTCTGCGAACCAGGGCGACGTGCCGCTGGCGATACAGCCCGTCCACGAAGATCGGGATGTCGTAGTAGGCGCCGTGCACCGTGAGCTCGGCGTCCACGGTCCGCAGCAGGCCTTCGCGGGCCTGGGGCCGCAGCTGGATCGGGTCCAGCGTCAGCTGGGCTGCCTCGGCCTGCAGGCGCAGCAGGTCCGCCAGGGCCGCCTCGTCGCCGGCGAAGAGCGCCGCGCCCAGCTCCAGGCGGCGTGCCGCGACCTGCGAGGAGAGCACGTCGGCCGCGCGCAGGACATCGATCTCGCTCAGGCGCTCCGTGAAGGTGGGCGCCGGCGCAGCGGGTTGCACCGGCGGCGGACCGTGGGAGACCAGCAAGCCCAGCGATGCCGCCAGCAGCAGGCCCAGCAGGAGCATGCCAGGCAGGAGCGCGCCCCGCAGCAGCGCGGCCAGACCGCCTGGGGCCTGCGCGGCGGGCGCAGGCCCTCCGCTGGTGGCTGCGGGCAAGGGTTTCAGTCCAGGTAGTCCGGGCTGGACACGAAGGCGCGACCCTCGAGGATGTCGAGGACGTCCTCGAGGATCCGTCGCTCCTTGCGGGTGGAGCTGGGCACGTCGATCCACTCGTAGATGGCGCCGGTGAACTCGAGGTTGGCCGAGATGATGTCCTTCTCGACCTGCTCGTGGATCACCATGCGCACCTCCACCTTGCCGGAGCGGTTGCGCACCTCCATGAAGACGCGAAAGCGGATCTTCTCGGGTATGCGCGTGCCCGCGAAGGTGTTGTAGATGTAGTCCGAGGTGCCGTGGATCCATTCCGTGGCGATCACGCCGCGCTCGCGATCCACCTGCGAGACCGGGTAGCGGTCGCTCATCACCTGCAGGGAGGCGTCCCAGACCGACTGGAAATCAGCCGAGAAGTTGCCGTAGACCGGCCGCTCTTGCGCCACGGGCAGCTTGTCCTCGGGGAAGACCGGGGGCACGCAGCCCAGGCCCAGGGGCCAGAGGACGAGGAAGATGGAGAGGACGATGCGCGGAGCTTGCATGTGCCGACATCCCGGCGTGGGGGTGGGGCGGCCCTGGCAGGGGCGAGCAGGCAGTGCTTGCAGGTGCCCGGGGTCAAGGCAAGGATAATGGAGAGAGGCGGATGCGGGCAACCATCTGACCGGGAGGCTGCGTGAGCGATGCGGACATTCTGGTAGCCCTGGACGGCTCTCCCTGGAGCGAGGCCGCCACGAGGGTGGCTGTTCAGCTGGCCTCGGGTGACGCGCCCGTGCGGCGCGTCATCGGCGTGCACGTGGTGAGCGTGGTGCGCATGACGGGGCGCCGCTTGCGGGATCTGGCCGGTTTCCTCGGTTTTGAACCGGTCATCGTACCCGGGAAGGTCGAGACCTTCTACCAGGACCGGGGTCGGCGCATCCTGGCCGAGTTCGAAGAGACCTGCCGCGCCGCCGGCGTGGGCTGTCGCACCGTGCTGGAGCAGGGCAACGTCACCGAGTGCCTGGTGCGCCTTGGCGACCAGGTCGACCTGGTGGTCATCGGCGCGCGCGGGGAGCGTGAGCTGGGTTGGCCCGGGCATGGGGGGAACACGGTGGAGCGCGTGGTCAAGACGCTGGAGACATCGGCGCTCGTCGTGCCCCGTGAGCAGCAGGGGCTGCGCGCTGTCGCTCTCGGCTACGACGGCAGCGCCGGCGCAGCCAAGGCGCTGCGCGCCACGCGCCACCTGGTGGCGGGGCGATCCATGCCCGTGCACGCGGTCTGCGTGTCCCCCGGGCTCCCTACGCCGGATCCGCTGGACGAGGTGCGGGCCTGCTTCGAGGGCACACCGGTGCAGCTGGCCTGCCACCACCGCCAGGGGGAGCCGCGGGAGATCCTGGCGGCCAGTGCCGAGGAGCTGGGCTGCGACCTCTTGGCCGTGGGCTACCGCGGGCGCAGCGTGATCGGGGATGTCTTCCTGGGACGGGTCACGGAGTGGTTGCTGCGCTACGTGAAGCTGGCTCTGCTGGTCTCACGCTAGCCCTCGAAGCTCGATGCCCATCACAAGTGCCCGCATCCGTCGCCTCATCGAGCGCTTTCCCCTGTCCGGCCACCCCGCCCTGGAGACCCTGCTGGAGCGCCTGCTGGCCCGCGGCGCCTACGGCGGGGGCCTCCTGCTGGGCCGGGGCTTGCGGGGCCTGGCACCGGGGCTGGACGCCCAGTGCGTCTCCGATGCCTTTGAGAGCGGCCTGGAAGAGGGCCGGGGAAGCGATCGGGGCGGGGGCCGGGTGGTGCCCTTTCCGGGCAGTTAGGATCGGCGTCCCGCTTCCCTCGGATGGCCATGCCCGCACCGGCCCCCACGCGCTTCCTCCCCAAGGCCGCCCGTGCCCTGCGCGAGGCCATCGCGGAGGCGGGTGGCATCGAGGTCTTCGCCATCGGCGATCTGGACGAGCGGGGCCTGGTGGCGACGCTGGAGGTGCACGCCCGGGGCAACCTGCACGCCGTGCCGGCGCTCTTCGGTCGTGTGCGCTCGGGCCAGGCGGTGATCCACAACCACCCCTCGGGACAGCTGGTCGCCTCCGAGGCCGACATGGCCCTGGCGGGCACCTATGGCGAGGCGGGCGTGGGCGTGGTGATCGTGGACAACCAGGTGCAGCGCGACCTGTGGGTGGTGGAGCCCCTGCGCAGGCGCCGCCGGCCCGTAGAGCGCGAGGATCTGCGGCGCTTCTTCCAGCGCGACCTGGCTGCCCAGCTGCCTGGCTACGAGGCGCGGCCGGACCAGGTGGAGATGGCCTGCGCCGTGGCCGAGCGCCTCAACGAGGAGGGCTTCTTGGTGGCCGAGGCTGGCACGGGCACGGGCAAGTCCCTGGCCTACCTGGCTCCCGCGGCGCTCTGGGCCATTCGAAACCAGGGAAAGGTGGTGATCTCCACCTATACGCGCAACCTGCAGGACCAGCTGGTGGGCAGCGATCTGCCGCTGGTGAGCCGTGCCGGCGCGGAGTTCACCTGGGCCGTGGTCAAGGGGCGCAACAACTACCTCTGTCGGCGCAAGCTGGAGAGCGCCCTGGCCGGGATCGTGAAATCCGAGTCGGAGAGCGAGGAGCCCGAGCAGGTCCCCGACGACGAGCAGCGCCTGCTGCGTGATCTGCAGGCCTGGGCGGCCAGCAGCGAGACGGGCACGCGCTCCGACCTGGCATTCCACGTGCCCCAGGCCCTGTGGGAGCGGGTCGAGTCGGATGGCCACCAGACCCTGGGGGTGCGCTGCCCCCACTACGGGCGCTGCTTCTACTTCGAGGCTCGCCGCCGCGCAGCGGCGGCCCAGGTGGTCGTCCTCAACCACAGCCTGCTGCTGGCCGATCTGGCCATCAAGCACGAGTCGGGCGGGCGCGGCCTGCTGCCGGCCTACGATCGCATCGTGCTGGACGAGGCCCACCACCTGGAGGACGCGGCCACCGCCTCGGGTGCCGCCCGCGTCTCGACCCGCGCCATCAAGTACGCCGTGGGGCCCCTGCTGCCCCGTGGGCGGCGATCCGGCGTATTGGCCGCGGCCGAGCGCCTCTGGGGCGGCGTGGTCTCGCCCCTGGCCGAGAAGGACCGCCTGGCCCTGCTGGAGGCCATTCCCAGGGCGGGGCGCCTGGCGGAGGACCTGCGCCACGAGGCGCCGGCGTTGTTGGAGGCCGTGGGCCTGGCCGCCGGCCTGCGGGGGCAGGCCCTGGGCCTGGAGACCACGGGCAGGACAGGGGAGCGGGGCTTCGAGGAGCGAGAAGAGGCAGCGGAAGAGCCGCAGGTGGAGCCCTGGCAGGAGCACGTGCTGCAGCTGGCCGAGCGCCTGGCCGCGACGGCCCGCGCCATCGGCGCTGTGGAGGCCTTCCTGCGCGACGTGGAGCTGCCCGTGGAGCAGGTGCAGCCGCTGTTGGACCTGCGCCGCGCCCGCCTGCGGCTGGCCCGCAGCGCCGAGACCTGTCGCGCCATGCTGGAGGCCAACGCGGACTGGTGTCGCTGGCTCGAGTCCGAGCGGCGCGGCACGGCGGCCGTGCTCTGCCGAGCGGCGATCGACGTGGGGCCCTTCCTCTCCCAGGTGCTCTACGATGCCGCGCGCACCGTGGTCTTCACCTCGGCCACCCTGGCGGTGCGGGGTTCTTTCGACTTCATGCTGTCGCGGGTGGGCCTGCTGCGCTTTCTGGAAGAGGCCGGGGCGGAGCCGCCGGTCACCTGCAGCTGGGCTTCGCCCTTCGATTTCCGCGAGCAGGTCCTGCTTGGCCTGCCCCGCGACCTGCCCCCTCCAGGCGCGCCCGACCACGAGCGGCGCGTGGCCGAGCTGCTGGATGTATGCTTCCGCATCAGCAAGGGCGGGGCCTTCGTGCTCTGCACCAGCTACGCGCAGCTGCACGGGCTGGCGGACCGCGTGCGGGCATCGCTGGCTGGGCGGCTGGCCGTGCTGCGGCAGCAGGGTGGTGGGCGCGCCCAGCTGCTGCAGCGCTTCCGGGAAGACGAGGACAGCGTGCTCTTTGGCACCGACTCCTTCTGGGAGGGCGTCAGCGTCAAGGGAAGCGCGCTGCGCCTGGTAGTCATCCCGCGCCTGCCCTTCGGGGTGCCCAGCGAGCCCATCACGGTGGCGCGCCACGCGCGCCTGCGGGCCCAGGGGCTCGACCCCTTCCGCGCCCACAGCCTGCCCATGGCGGTGTTGCGGCTGCGGCAGGGCTTTGGGCGCCTGATCCGCAGCCGCAGCGACTACGGGGCGGTGCTGATCCTGGATCGGCGCCTGCACGATCGCTGGTACGGCAGGCAGTTCCTGTCGGCCCTGCCCCCGGCCACCCGCGCGGTGGGCCCGGCTCAGGCGGTGCTGCAGCGTCTGAACGCCTTCTTCCAGCGTTGGAACACGCCCCCGGGCGCTGGCGCGTGATAGTCCCTTCCCGAAGGAGCGGTGACATGGCGGACGACGGCAAGCGAGACGATGGCGGGAGCAGTCCGAGGGGCGCGGCCGACGATCGGCGCGGCGCTGGTCGGCGCGGAGAAGGCGAGCATAGGCGGCACGAGTCGCGCCTGCGTGACCTGGCGCGCAGGGTGCTGCTGGAGCGGGAACGCCTGCGAGACCGGGAGCCCTTCCGTGAGCGGGAGCGCCCCCCCGAGCCCGCGCCCGCAGATGAGAACGAGCGCGAGCGCGACGGGCACATCCCCTTCGAGGTGGCGCGCGACGCCGTGGCAGCGCTGCTCGAGACGGGCGACCGGGCCAAGAACGAGGCCGTGCGCCTGGCCGCGCGGGAGATCCGCCACTACCTCACCGAGCTGCGGCTGGGCGAGGAGATGCACAACCTGTTGCGCGACTACAAGCTGGAGGTGCACGCCACCTTCAACCTGCGCCCCTTGAGCGAGTCCGCGGAGTCGGAGCCGGAGGGCGATGCCGACGACGACGAGCCGGCTGCGGAGGAAGAGGACCAGGTCTAGGCAGTCGTCGGGAAAGAGGCCCGGTCAGGGGCTCGATTCCTCGCCGACCGGCGGCCCCTCGGCGGGATCGGAGTAGCCCAGGGCCTCGGCCTCTTCCTGCTGGAGCAGCCCCGGGGGCAGCTGTACCCGCGGCTTGCCCATGAAGAGCCTGTCCCAGGTGGCGGGTAGCGGTACGGCGTCGCCTTCGGCCCAGCGGCCGCGGCCCGGCCGGTCGATGATGCGCCAGGTGGGGCCGATGATCACCCGGTCGCGGCCCAGCAGCCCGGCGGGCTGGCAGCCCGGTGCGCAGTGCTTCTCGCAGAGGCCGCTCTCGGCAGCCCAGCTCGGCCGCCCGGGCCCGGCCTCCAGCAGGGAGGTGCCCTCGGCGGCGGGCAGGGCGGGCAGGTCCGCCAGCTGGGTCAAGGTGGGGACCACGTCGGTCAGGCCCACCCACTCCTCGCGCAGGGCGGGCTCCAGGCCCGGCCCCGCCAGGACCAGGGGCACCCGCAGCACCACCTCGTGGATGGAGCGCTCGTGCTGGTTGCCGCAGACCTCTTCGTCCAGCGTCTCCCCGTGGTCGGCGGTGATGGTCAGCAGCGTGTCCCCCCGATCCCAGACTTCCTCGAGCAGGGGTGCCAGCAGGCGGTCGGCGGCGTGCACCTCGGCCCCGTAGCGATCGCGATCGCTGCTGGTGGCGCCGGTCGTCTTGATGTCCGCCTCGGGAGGATCGTAGGGGCCGTGGGGCTCGAAGAGGTGCACCCAGAGCAGGAAGCGTTGCTTGCGCGGCACGTTGTGCAGCCAGGCGCGCGCCTTGCGCACCGCCACGCCCCCGCTGCGCTCGGAGGCCTCGGGGCCGTCGAAGACCTGGAAGCCCTGGTCGAGCCCGCCCTCGGGACCCGCCGGGTAGGCGCTGACGAAGGCCGCTGTGCGCCAGCCCGCGTCGGAGGCGCGCTCGGCCAGCGTGGTGATCCCCTGTTCCAGCTCGTAGCCATGGTGGTTGTTGCCCCGCATGCCGTGCTGCCACGGCAGCTGGCCGGTGAACAGGCTGGCGTGGGCGGGCGAGGTCAGGCCCATGGGCGTCCAGGCGTTCTCGAAGCGCAGCCCCTGTTCGGCCAGCGCGTGGATGTTGGGGGTGAAGAGGGGCGTCAGGTGGTCGGCGCGCCAGGTGTCGATGGTGACCACGAGCAGGGAGGGGCCGTCCGCCCGTTCCTCGGCCTCGCAGGCTGCCAGCAACAGGAAACAGGTAGCGGCGGTAATGGAATTCACGCGACCTCCCGGGCCAGGCGCTTGCGATGGGATACCCAGCGGCTGTCGGCGTCGGCGATGCGCCAGGGGGCGGCCACGTGAGCGGGCGTCGCGTAGTGGATGCCCACGCGCGGGCCGACGGCCAGGCGCGGCTCTCGCTCGCGCGGCAGCAGCTGCAGGCCTCCGGGTTCGGTGACGGGGTGGTGGTTGAAGCTCAGGTCCAGATCGAGGGCCGCAGCCAGCTTGCCCGGGCCGTCCAGCAGCACCGGGCCGCGCTTGCCGGCCCGGCGACTGCGGATGATCTCCAGCCCTTCCAGGGGCTCCGCCGCGCGGATCAGCACCGCTGCGCCCTGGCCCTCGAGGCCGGTGACCAGGTTCAGCATGTGGTGGATGCCGTAGCACAGGTAGACGTAGGCCCGCCCGGGGGGGCCCCACATGGGCGCGTTGCGGTCGGTGCGGCCGGCGCTGCAGTGGTTGGCCGAGTCGTCGGGCCAGCGGTAGGCCTCCACCTCGGTGATGCGCAGCAGCACCGGGCCGTGGCGCAGGCGGGCGCCCACCAGCTCGCGGGCCACCAGCAGGGCGTCGCGGCGGAAGAAGCGCTCGGGAAGGAGCTGGCTCATGCCCGCAGCCAGCTGATGATGGGCTGGAAGACCTGCTCGTCGGCGATGTCGCTGACGAAGAGGTCGGCGTGGGCCACGTGCAGGGCGACGTCTCCTACCACCAGCTCGCTGACCTGCTCCGAGCCCAGGTAGCGCGTCACGCTGCGGCAGGTGGCCGGGTTGACGATGCCGTCGCCCGAGGCGATCACCAGCAGGCAGGGCAGCTGCAGGCCGCGCAGGCCGCGCGCCACGTCCATGCCATCCGCCACCAGGCGGCCGCGGCGGATCCAGCGCGCCACCTCGCGGTTGATCCTGCGGCGCGGATCCTCCACCGTCTGGCAGAGCTCGGCGGCGCGGGAGGTGTCGACGATGTCGGCGTTCATGTAGATGGACAGCGCCCGGGGCAGGTGGCGCGCCAGCAAGGGCAGGCCGTAGCGGGCCATGCGGCGCGTGCCGCGCATGGGAAGCAGACCCAGCAGGGGACCGGCCAGGCTGGCCAGGCGCAGGGCGGGGTGGGGCCGCACCATCAGCAGCGGCGCCCCCATGGCCACCACCCGGCCCAGGCGCTCGCCGTGGAAGCGGGCGGCGTAGGCGTAGACCAACGAGCCCCCCAGCGAGCAGCCGATGGTATCCACGCGCTCGTAGCCGGTGACGCGGGCGATGTGCTCCAGGGCGCACTTCAGGTCTGTGAAGGCCAGCTCGGCCAGGCCCCAGCCCAATCGGCGCAGGGGGCAGCCGCCGCCGGTGTAGCGGCTCTCGCCCTGCCCGCGCATGTCCAGGCACCAGACGTCCGAGCCGCCGTCGCGCAGGGCCTCGACGAAGGAGCGGCCGGTCGGGTGAAAGCCGAAGATGAAGCTGTTCATGCCGTAGCCGGGCACGATTGCCAGCGGCGGGCCGTCCGCGGGGCGGGCCGCCTCGCCCGGGGCCTGCGGCTCGCAGAGCGCCCGCCGGACGCTGAGCAGCCAGCCATCCGGCGTGCTGATCTGGTGGTGCTCCGTCTGCAGCATGGCGGCTTTCCTGGGATGGGAAGGGAGGCCTGCGTTTCGAGTAACGCATCGCCGAGCTTGTCGGTCCTGCCTCAGCCCGCTGCCTGGCACTCGGCGATGGGCAGATCCCGGCGCACCCACATATTGATCCAGCGCCCCTTGACGGGCAGGCAGACGGGCTTGTAGCGCTTGGCGAAGTCGGCGGGGAAACCCGGCTCCGGCTCCTGGCGGTGGGGCTGCAGGATGATCACGTGATCCTCAGGCAGGTAGAGGGTCGGCTGCCGCGCGAAGACGTAGGCCGGGTCGGTCTTTTCGTGGCCGGGCATGCCCTTGCCCTGGTTCGGGTTGCGCACCCTGGCGATGTGCTTGTCCGACAGGCCCCACATGTCGATGGTGGGCAGGCCGGCGTAGTAGGGGATGACGCCCGCCGAGTGGATGGCCATCCAGGTCTGGGCCGGAAAGGCGGCAGCCAACCAGTCGCCGGCCATCTTGCGCGCCTCCAGGTTGGCGTGGCGGTCGCGGGCCACGCTGGCGTTGCTCTGGTACAGCGGGAGGTAGCCGTGGAGCGCCAGCCCGGCCAGGGCCAGGGCCAGGGCCCAGCGCAGCGCCGGCTTGGCGCGACCGGCCAGCAGCAGGGCCGACTCGGCGGCCAGCAGGGCCAGGCAGGGCAGCACGGGCGCCACGAAGCGGAAGGTGGCCTTGAAATCGCCTCCCACGTGGATCACGTAGAGCAGGTGCAGACCGGCTACGGCGGCCACAGTCAGGCTGGCGGGGCTGCGCGGACCGGCGAAGGGGCGGGCGGCCACCAGCAGCCAGAGCAGGGGATGGCACAGGGCGTGCAGCCACAGGTAGCGCAGGCCGCGCTGCAGGGCGTGGATGCCGCCGCCGGACTTGGCGTACCAGGTGTTGGGCACCAGCTCGCCGTAGGTCGTCCAGCGCCAGGCCAGCAGACCCGCCAGCAGCAGGAACAGGGGCCAGGCGCCCAGGGCGGTACGCCGCAGCTGGCGCAGGGCTGCGCCGCGGCCTGCGCTGCGCCACGTCTCCAGGGCCAGGCCGGCGTGCAGGCCGGCCCAGAGCAGGGGACCCTCCGGGCGGGTCAGGGCCGCCAGGCCGAAGAGCGCGCTGGATGGAAGATGGGATTTTCCGGAGGCGCTTTCTTTGAGCCCCAGCAGGATGCCCGCAGTGACCAGCAGGGTGTAGAAGACCGTCTCCAGGCCCTGCACCGCCTCCAGCGCCAGGGCGGCGTCCATGGCCACCAGGGCGGCGGCCAACCGACCGGCCAGGGCTCGTGGCGCGCCCAGCCGCGCGCTGATCAGCACCAGGCCCGCCAGGGCCAGCAGGCCCAGCAAGGTGGAGCTGACCACCGGCTCTGCCCCCAGCGCCATGCAGCCAGCCAGCAGCAGCGTCCACAGCAGGTTGGTGATGCCCTCCACCAGCTCTCCCGGGTTGTAGACCAGCCCATGGCCCGCCAGCAGGTTCTCGGCGTAGCGGAACGAGATGAAGGCGTCGTCCTGCGTGCAGGCGCCGAAAGAGAGGCCCAGCAGCACAGCCACGGCTGCCAGCAGCCAGGGCGCCAGGCGCTGGGGGAGGGAACCTTGCATGGCAGGAGACTATACGGCGCGCGGCGCGGCGACGAGTCAGGGATGGGCCTGCAGCTCGCGCAGGGTC
>CAYVQL010000132.1:0-27849 GCA_964454135.1 uncultured Enterobacterales bacterium
CCTCCACTCTCATTGCACCATCTGTCCTACTCCACCCCCGTTCTTACGGAAGCGAACAACCGTCTCGGGGGGGGGTGCTGCCAGAAACGTCAGTGGGCTTCGGGTGAGCGGGAGATCGAGATCGAGATCGGGTTCGGGTGTCTGGCACTATGAATTGATAATTTTCAAAATATCAATTCCTAGTGCCAGACACCCAAACCCAGACACCCAGACCCAGGTGCCCGTGCCGCAGGCGGCGGACACGCAGGCGCCCTTGTCGTCGAGGGTGCCGGTGTCGCAGCCGGGATCGGTGGCGGGGCCGGTGTCGTGGGTGGGGGCGTGGCGTCAGGGCGTCGCTGGGCGTCTGGCGGCCTCGTCCCCTGTCAGCTCCGGCCGCCTAGAAGAACGCGCCCCCCCAGAGTTCGCGGGAGAAGCTGGCCGCGGGCAGGATCTCGATACCATCGCTGGTCTTGCGGGGACGATCCTCGAGACAGACGACGATGCGGCGCTCGATGCCAGGATGGTCCTTTTGCAGCTGCCGCAGCCCTTTCAGGTGGTGCGAGGTGATCTTCGGTGAGGCCTTGGCCTCGATGGCGATGCGCATGTCGTCCACGACGAAGTCGACCTCTATGCCGCTGGCCAGGCGCCAGTATGAGAGCCGGGCGAAGGCTTCGCCGTAGGCGTTGCGGGCCCGCAGTTCGTGATGGCACCAGTTCTCGAAGGCCTTGCCGAAGAGCGACGAGCCCGGGACGATCCTGCCGCGCCGGGCCAGGAAGTTCACCACGCCCACGTCGGCGAAGTAGAACTTGGGAGCGCGGATCACGCGGCGCTTGGGGCGCCGGAGGTAGGCGGGCAGCCAGCTCCCCAGCAGCGTGTCCTCCAGGATCCGGAAGTAGCCGCGGATAGTCTGGCTGGAAACCCCCACATCCCGCGCGATGGTGGAGAAGTTGACCAACTGGGCGTCCGACAGCGCCGCGGCGTCGAGGAAGCTGGAGAAGTGGGGTAGCTTTCGGACCAGGCCCTCGGCCGCGATCTCCTCCCGCAGGTAGTCGCCCACGTAGGAGGCCAGCAGTCTCTGTGGCCGCTGGGAGAGGTAGACGCGCGGCAGGTAGCCGTGGTTCAGCATGCGCACCAGATCCCAGCTTTCCTTCAGCTCCGCAGAGACCAGCCCGGAGAACTCGTAGCGCAGCGCTCTGCCCCCCAGCAGATTGGCCTGGCCGCGGCGCACCTTCCTGGCTGAGGAGCCGCAGAGCGCGAAGCGCAGGCCCCAGTTCTCGTGCAGCCAGTGCACCTCGTCGAGCAGCGCCGGGAGCTTCTGCACCTCGTCGACGACGACGAAGGGCCGCTGCTGGCTCCTGGCCAGTTCCTCTCGCAACAGCTCGGGGCGCTCGAGGTAGCGGCGAAACACATCGGCCTGCAGCAGGTCGATCCAGCGCGACTGTGGGTAGCATGCCTTCAAGAGTGTGGATTTGCCCGTTTGGCGGGGGCCCCAGAGGAAGAAGGTCTCGTCCGATGGGGGGGGCAGCGTGAGGATACGTTCAATCATTACTTGAAATTATCATGATGTTTTCAAGTTGTCTTGTGCGTCGTCCGTAGTCGGCGCTGGCATCCTGACGACGGGACGCGCCAAGCGGCGCACCGAATCCCCGGCCGTCCCCAGCGGAAGACAGCGCAACGACTCGCCTGTAAACCGCGGTATGCTCAGCTCCGTGCAAGCACAGGCGGATCCGCCATGAGAACTCTCTCTCTGCTGACCTCGCTCTCGACGCTGCTGGCGGCGGCGAGCTGCCTTCCCTGCCCGCTGGGCGCTCACCAGGAGGGCGCGGCCCCGCCTGATGGCAAGAAGCTGGAGTGCGTGAAAAAAGACGGCACCAAGCACGGCGCCTTCACCACCTGGCGCAGCGAGGACGTCATCCACAAGAAGGGCTACTACGAGGACGGGAAGATGCACGGCGTCTGGCGCAAGTACCACAGCTCCGGCGCGCTGTTCACCGAGGCGCACTATGAACGGGGCGAGCAGCACGGAACCTGGCTGCACCTGGATCGCGACGGGCAGGTGATGCAGAAGGGCGAGTTCGTGCGCGGCAAACGCTGCGGGACCTGGCTCGAGCGCGAGGATGACCACATCGTCCATGCCCATTACCACGACAGCGTTCTCGATGGCCCGTATCGCAAGACCGCCCTGGACGAAACCCCGCTGGAGCAGGGCGCCTACGCCGGCGGCGAGCGGACGGGCACCTGGACGCTGTACGACGGAAGCGGAGCGAGGCTCCGTGAGGGCGCCTTCCTGGCCGGCAAGGAGCACGGGACCTGGACCAGCTACCACCCCGAGGGCCAGAGGCGATCCATCGAGGGCCTGGCCGGGGGCGAGCGCCACGGCCCCTGGGCCCTCTTCGACGAGCAGGGCGTGCAGCTCGAGGAGGGCAGCTACGAGCAGGGCAAGCTGACCGGTTCCTGGCGTCGCTGGGACGAGCAGGGACGCGAGACCGAGCAGGGCCAATACGCGCAGGGCAAGATGGTGGGCGAGTGGAGCTGGTGGGCGGATGGCCCCCAGGGCGCCCGCATCCAGCGCCGGGGCAGCTACCGCGATGGGGTGCTGCGCGGCGATTTCAGCTACGCGGACGAGCAGGGCCGCCCCGCCGACAGCTCCGCCTTCTCCGGCATGGCCTACAGCGGCGAGATCACCCTGGTGACCGCCGAGGGCGAGCCCATCGAGACGGGCCAGCTGGTGGCCGGTCGCCGGGAGGGGATCTGGACCCACGCCGCTGGCACGGTCAGCTTCAGCTGGCGCGACGGCGAGAGGCACGGGCCCTTCAGCCTGAAGGACGCCGAGGGCGAGGTGCTGTTGGAGGGCAGCTTCCAGGAGGGCCTGCTGCAGTCGCTACAGACGGACCGCGTCACACCCATGTCCTGGCTCCCCAGCAAGGCCGTGTTCCCCGAGCCCCTGGCGCAGCCCCCCCTCGTGCGCGGAAAGTACGTCTACGCCATCACCATCGCCCAGAAGCTGCACGCCATCCGGATGGTCTCCGGGAAGGAGCCGACGCTGGCCTGGTCAGCCGACCTGGGCGCCCCGGCGCTGGGCTCACCGCGCTACGAAGGTGGCAACTGCCCCGTTCGTGTCCAACTGGCCGGTGGCGAGCTGCGCAGCTACGCCGTCCAGGAAGGGAACCTCTGCCAGACCCTGCCCATCAGCAGCCAGCTGCCCGTGGTCAGCCTGGGCGAAGGCGACGAGCGGCTCTACGTGGGCGCGAGCGGATCGCGCGTGACGGCGTGGCGGGCCAGCGACGGCGAGGAGATCTGGAACTTCGAAGGCACGGCAGAGGTGAAGCCTCCCTTGCTTCCCAGCCGCAAGGGCGTGGTCTTCGCCGACGCCTCCAATACCGTCTACGAGCTGGCGCGCGACGACGGCGCCCAGAGGAGCAGCAAGAGCTTCGAGGGAGAGATCCTCGCCCTGGCCTATGAGCGGGAGCGCGGCGGGCTCTACGTGCGCGAGCGCGACCGCCAGTTCGTCACCATCAAGAGCCACCGCGTGCAGAGGCTCACCTGCGTGGGGGGGTGCAAGGGCCAGTTCGCCGTCGCGGCCAAGCACGGCGCCGTGGTCACCCCATGGCGCGTCTCGCCCCTGGTCTCGCAGCAGGGCAAGTGGGAGCTGGACGACCACCAGCTGAGCGGCGCCGGTTCCATCGCGGCCGCCATGATCACGCCGGCAGAGAGGGACCTGAAGTACGGCGAGCGCATCGTCTGGACCACAGCTGGACGGAACCCCGAGATCTTCGCCGCTTCGGTCTCATCGGGCTCCATCCAGTGGCACTTCCGCCTCCCCCCCGAGCTGACCTGCGATGGCCAGGACTACCTCGAGCCCATGCCCTGGAACGACAAGGGAGGCGGCGTGGTGTTGGGATGCCTGGGCTCCGACACCGTCTCCTACTTCAGCACGGCCGCGTTGGAAAAACGCAAGCTGGACCAAGACGGCCGCTCCCTCTGGCGGAGCGCCCGCAAGCCGGGCCAGATCCGCTGGTGCGAAGCGACCCAGGGCACGGTGCTGGTCACCACGGACGAGGGCATCCAGGCCTACGACGACGCCACGGGCGCGCTGCGCTGGCAGACGGAGGCTGAGCACTGGGGACTGGACAACAACGGGCAGCTGCGCTGGCGCGTCGTGCCCGTGGTGAGCGGCGCCGTGGTGGCGCACCCGGACGGCGCGCGCTTCGTGGGACGCAGCATCTACGACGGCGCCGAGCTGTGGAGCTACGAGCGAGCCCTGGGCGATGCCCTGCCCCAGGTGCAGCCCCAGGCCGACGGCGGCACGGTCTTCGTGGCCTATCCGGACGCCCTGGTGGCCCTGGACGCTCAGAGCGGCGGGCTGCGCTGGCTCAAGGAGCTGCCCATCGCCGCCGAGTTCGGCGAGGTATGGTGGGATCCCATCTCGCGGGACGGCGGGCGCGAGGCCCTGGCCGTGGCCGACGGCCTGGTCTTCATCGCCACTGCACACGAGCTGCTGGGCTTCAGCGCCAGCAGCGGCCAGCGCCTGCACCAGCGGGAGGCCACCGCGGGCTCGCCCCTGGCCCTGCACGACGACGTGCTGCACTACCTGCGCGAGCAGCAGGTCTTCACGCTTTACCTGCCCGATCGCGACCTGCTCTGGCACGAATCGCCCCACTACGACGAGGGCTTGATGGCGTTCAGCCGTCGTATGCGCATCTCGGGCCGCCTGCTCTACGTGGGCTATATGATGGAGACCTACAACGACTCCGGTCCGGCCCTGCACGTCTGGGAGCGCCGCAGCGGTGCCAGCGGGGGCGATCTCTCCCACTTCGGTCGCGACAGGGGCGCGCTCTGTGGCGACATCCTGCGGACCTTCGACCTGTACAGGGACCGCCTGCGCGCCAGTGCGCCCTATGCCGATGGCTGTGCGGACCTGTCCACCATGGGATCCCAGCCCATCCCCGAATGCGAACGCAGGTAGGCGCCCATGTTTGCCCTACGCGCCTGCTGGCTCCTGCTCGGCTGCCTGCTGGCCTGCGCGCCCAAGCAGGCCGCACTGGACGACGCGCGCCCGGCCGAACGCGCACAGGTCGCGGCGGACCCCACTCAGGCGCTCCACGCGGCCATCGAGGCGGGCGACCTCTCCGGCCTGGAGTCCGCGCTGGCAGCGGGCGCGGACCTGACTGCCGGAGACGATGACGGGCTGCGGGCCTGGCAGGCGGCGGCCCAGGCCGAGCAGCCGGTCCAAGTGCGCATGCTCCTGCGCGCCTGGTGCGCCTCGGGAAATCCTCCCTTCGAACTGGCCGAAGCAAAGAAGGCGCTGGAGCTGGCCTTCGACGACAGCCGCTGGAGCGACCTGATGGTCTCGCTGGCCGCCGGGGACCAGGCGGCGGTCCAGGCCCTGCTCGACGACGAGGCCGACGCCAACGCCCGCAGTCGCTCGGGCTGGACGCCCTTGATGGAGGCCTGCGCCCATCCGGCGGGCGGGGCGCTGGTCTCGCTGCTGCTGGCCCACGGCGCGGCGCGCAAGAGCTTCGACGACCGCGGCAGGAACGCCCTGATGGTCGCCGCGCGCCACGGGAGCCTGCCGGCCGTGGAGCTGCTGCTCGCGGAAGGCGTCGCGCTCGACGCCCGGCGGAAGAAGGGGCCGACCGCGCTGCTGGAGGCCGCCCGCGGCGGCCAGGGGCCGGTGGTGCGCTTCCTGCTCTCCCGGGGCGCCGACTGGCGGGTTCTCGAAAAGGGCGGCGCCGACGCCCTGCTGGTGGCGGCCCAGGGCGGCAGCATCGACGCCATGGAGGCCCTGGTGGCAGCTGGGGCCGACCCGCAGCGCAGGGACGAGGCTGGCGCCGATGCCCTGATGTACGCGGCGCGCGGCGGCCAACTGGCGGCGTTGCAGCACCTGCTGGCTCTGGGACTGGACCCCGCGCGCAGCGACGATCGCCGCCGCAACCTGCTGCTGCATGGCGTGTCGGGGGGGAACGAAGAATTGCTCCGCTTCCTGCTGGGTCAGGGCGCGCTGGTCGATCCGCCAGAAGGGCCGAACGCATTGCGCTGGGCGCAGACGCAGGGGTGCTGGTCTTCGTTTTCGTTGCTGCTGCAGCACGCCGAGCACTTCGACCCTGCCGGTGACCAGGCCGCCAGCCTGCTGGTCTCTGCGGCCAAGGCGGGTGAGCTGGCGGCGGTGTCGGCGCTGTTGGATCGTGGCGTCGAGGTCGATGCCCGCGGCGGCGGCGGCGCGACGGCGCTCTACGCCGCGGCTGACGAGGACCACGAGGCGCTGATCCGCCTCCTGCTGGCGCGCGGCGCGGACAGCTCGGCCTCCGCCCGCTCCGGGCTGACCCCGCTGACGGTGGCGGCCCGCGGCGCGGGCTGGCGCAGCCTGGCGCTGCTCCTCGAGGGCTGCGAGGCTCTGCCAAGCACCGAGAGCGCCAACGGCAACCCGCTGTGGTTCGTGATCCCCTCGAACTTCATGCGCACGGGCATCACCAAGAGAGAACGCACGGACCTGGCGCGACGGCTGCTGGAGCTGGGCGCGGATCCGAACCAGCTGGACGGCAAGGGGCGCTCTCTGCTCTATGCCGCCATCTGCGACAAGAGTGTCGAGAACGCGCGCCTGCTGCTGGCCCATGGGGCGAATCCCGATGCGGGTGACGGCGCGGCGACCTCCCCCCTCGCCAAGGCCGCCGCGCTGGGATTGGAGCAGGCCGTGCGCCTGTTGCTGCGCTCCGGAGCCAGCGTGCAGGGAGACCGGCTGGAGAGTGCGCGCGATCTGCTGGAGCGGGCGTCGCAAGATGAGGGCTGGACGCCGCTGATGGCAGCGCTGGCCCTGGGCGACCACGCGCGCGTCGAGGCCCTGCTCGCCTATGGATCGAGCATGGAGACCAAGACCCAGGCGGGCTGGACCGCCCTGTTGGAGGCCTGCCTGCAGCCTGGAGACGCGAACCTGGCGACGCTGCTGCTGGAGCGTGGCGCCGATCCCAACCACGCCAGCGACAGCGGGATCACGCCCCTGATGTTCGCTGCCAGGGCGGGCGGCCTGGGGACCATGGAGCTGCTGGTCGCGCAGGGGGCCGATCCCGACGCCAGGGCCCGCGATGGGAGCAGCGCGCTCTGGCTCGCCACCGAGGCCGCGCAGCCCGAGGCCATCGGTATGCTGGGCAAGCTGGGGGCCGACCTGGAGCTGCGCCACGGAAAGACCCGTCGCAGCGCCTTGCACCGCGCCGTCAGGAAAGAACGCTGGGAGGTGGCGCAGGCGCTGCTGGAGGCCGGCGCCCAGGTGGATGCACGGGACAAGAATGAGCGCACCGCGCTGATGTTCGTCGCTGAGAGCGGAGACCTGCAAGGGCTGGCCCTGCTGCTCGCGCACAGCCCAGACCTGGAGCTGAGCGCCGGTGGCCGGACGGCCTTGTACCGCGCATTGCGCAGCGAGCGCCTGGAGCTGGCGAGCGCCCTGTTGGACGCCGGCGCGAACCCCGCCTCGACAGACGACGACGACGAGCCGCTGCTGCATGCCATCTACCGGTCTTCAGAGCCCCTGGAGGCCGTGGAGCTGCTGCTGGACCGAGGCGTGCCGCCGGACACTCCGAACCCGGCAGGCAATACGCTGCTCATGCGGGCGGCCCTGGCGGGCAACCTGGCCCACGTGGAGGCCCTGCTGCGGCGAGGCGCCGATCCGGAGCTGCGAAACGCCAAGGGCTGCGCAGCGCTCTGCGCGGCGCTGCGGCGGGAAAAAGCCGCCGCCGTGGTGGAGCGCCTGCTGGCCGCGGGAGCGGATCCCAACGGGTCCGCCGGCAGCAACAAGCACTGCGGCGCCGCGAAGGGGGGCGAGGGCTACACTATCCATCTGGCCGCCAAGTACGGGGATCCCGCAGCCGTGCGCGCCCTGGTGCGCGCCGGAGCGTTGGTAGGCAAGGCCACGGCTGCGGGCCACACTGCGTTGATGGTCAGCGCCTGCAACGGCAAGGAGCAGGCGGCGGCGCAGCTGCTGGCCTTGGGCGCGGATCCTGCTGTCCAGGACGCCGAGGGCCTGACAGCCTTGCTCCACGCCACCGACAGGCGCGCCTGGAAGATCGTCGAGCGGCTGGCGCCGGTCAGCGCGCAGCTCGACCGCCTGTCGTACCGGGGCTACGGAGGCGGCCGCTCAGCGCTGATGGCCGCGGCTCGGTCCGGCCAGATCATGGCTACGCGCGCGCTGCTGGACGGCGGCGCCGATCCCAATGCGAGCAACGACTACGGGGAGACGGCGCTGATGATGGCCTGCCAGGCCAGCAAAGCCGCCGTGGCTGAGCTGCTGGTGGCCAGGGGCGCGTGCATCGACATCCGCGACAACAAGGGCAGGACAGCCATCGAGCACAGCAGGCAGGCTGGGCTCAGAGCCTGGTTGCAGGCCGAGCTGGAGAAGGTTGGCAGGTAGGATGGGGCTGGTGGGTGGTGGGCTGGGTGTTGCCCCCGGGGGCAGTTGTCGTGAACGGATGGGGTGGGTCGTGGTCGTGGTCGTGGTCGTGGTTCGCGCTGGGAGCATACTCCAGGGATGTTTGGGGCGCGAGCGAGTTTTCTCGGGAGCGCACCCGATCGCGAGCCCAAGGCCTCTCTCTCGCGAATTCTGCTACGCTACCGTAGGCATGACCGAGCCGAGCGAGGAAGAACCCTTGGCGCGACGACGGCAGATCGCAGGCCTCGGCCTCGCACTGCTGGTCCTGGTCCTCGTGGCCCTTCTCCGGATCCCGCGGGAGCGTGGAGAAGAACCGCCACCTCCCCTGGCGCAGCCCGAGCCGGCCCAGCCTCCAGCGCCGCCCGCAGTCGAAGCGGCGACGCCGCAGCCCGCCGTTCCAGCCGGCGCCGAGCCCGGCCCACGGGAGCTGATGGTGCGCTGGTGCCCCGAGGCGGACGCCCCGCGCGAGCTGTACGTCTCGCTGGGCTATCTCGACACCGCGCGCGTGGAGAAGATCGCGCTTCCCGAGTCCTGCGCGTCGCCAGGTCCCGAGCCTGGGAGCTGCGTCTACAAGGACCTGGGCCAGGGCCGCTACCTGGCCATCCAGGGAGGCTACGCGCGTTCCGCGCCGCTGAGAGGGCAGCGGTCCGCCAGCATCGAGCTGAGCTGCCTGTCCGCCTGCGGGGCCAGGGTGGTGGTGCGCGCCGAGGATGGCTGCGCCGACCGGGGCAGCTTCGAGCTGCAGGCGGGCTGGGACGGCGCGAACCGCGGCCTGCTGGCCTCGGTGCAGTGGCAGGTCGAGGTGCCATTCGTGCTGCGCGATCTGCCCTGCCATCCATCCCCCTTCGTCCAGCTGCGCGCAGAGGGTTGCGAGCCCCGAAACCAGACGGTGGCCCTGGAGGAGGCCCAGGCCCAGTGGAGCTTCGAGCTGCGGCCCGAGGGGCGGCGCATGGTGAGGGTGCTGGACGCGCAGAGCGAAGAGCCCGTCGTGGGCGCCATTCTGGCCGTTTCCGGGCGGCCGGAGCTGGAGCCCAGCGACGAGCAGGGCTGGATCGGACCCTACGCCCAGGAGCTGGGCGACAGCCTGCCCTTTCTCCACAAGCGGGGCTACGCCCAATACGAGATCTGGAACAGCTGCTTCGACGACCAGGACGTCTGCCTGGCCCGAATGCATCGCACGGAGGTCGTACAGGTGCGCTGCGAGGACAACGGCGCGCCCTGCCCGGCGGACACCATGCTCTTCATGACGCACAACAGCGGACGGGCCAGGGCGCGCAAGTGCCTGCGGCTCGACGAGCGCTCCTGGAGCTGCGGGGCCATAGAAGAGGACAAGGCGCGCGCCTGCGCCGGGCGCCGCTGCTCCGACAGCGAGCCGCTGGTGGCGGACGGCCGGGACACGGTCTACCTGCCCCCCTTCAAGGGCGCCATCTGCCTGCAGTGGCCGCCCGAGGCCCTGGGGCCCTGCACGCTCTCCTTCGGCGAGGTCAGAGACGCCAGCATGCTGCCCTGCGAGAGCTGCGGCGCGTACCCGGCCTCCAGCGCCGTGCCCGTGCCCGTCCCCCTCGATCCGGGCTCCATCGCCCAGGTGACGCTGCACTGCGCCGAGAGCGCCTGGTCCGGTGAGGCCGTGGTCGATCTGGCGGACAGGGCCATCTGCGAGGAGGTGCCGCTGCAGCCCCTGGGCGTGATCTGCGCGGCAGGCCTCGGCGCCTGCCACGGTCACAGCAAGCGCGCGGAGCTGCGCCTGTACACCGACTTCAACGGCTGCTCCGAGCCCATCCCCGCCGGGCCCTGGTCCGTCTCCTGCGAGAACCTGTGGTACGAGACCGAGCTCGAGCCGGGGGGGACGGCCGACATCCAGGGCGAGGGCTGGACCATGGAAGAGTGGCTGGCGCGCTGAGCGGGCCTGGGGAGCGGCGCCGAGGTCAGGCGTGCTGGCGATCGCTGGAATCCGGCGCCCTGCGCTTGCGTATCCACCACAGCAAGCCCGCCGCCATCAGCAGCTCCGCGCCAGTCACCAGCACCGATCCCTCCAGGCCGAAATCCCCGCCCACCAGCCAGTCTGGCAGCCGGCCGGTGGGATGGACGGAGATCACGCCGTCGGTGACGATCCCGCTCACCGGGCTCTCGAAGACCACCCCCTGGGCCAGGTTCCAGCCGAAGTGCAGCGCGGTGGGGAACCAGAGATCCTGGGTCGCCAGGTAGGCCAGCCCCAGCACGATCCCGGCGCCCAGCAGGTTGAGGGAGGGGATGGGTGAGGACCAGACGGCGGTGTTGAGGGCGTGCATCAGCCAGAAGATGACCGCGGTGACCAGCAGGCCGGTGAAGGGACGGGAGGCCTCCATGAAGTTCCGCAGCAGGTAGCCTCGGCAGAGCAGCTCCTCGGTGAACGCCATCAACATCAGCACGGGCACCAGCAGGAAGGTGGTCGCGGTGACCTGCGGCGGCGAGGTGGCCAGCCCGCCCAGGGCCAGCAGCGCCAGGACGCAGGCGCATAGCGGGCCGGCGCCGACCGCAAAGCCCAGCCCCAGCGCCCGCCCCCAGCCCAGGGCGGGGTGGCCCAGCCCCATGCCGAGCACGGGCCGGCGGTCCAGGCCCCAGCGGAACAGGGCGGCCAGCCCCAGGCTGCCCATGGCGAGGGGGAGGGCACAGAGCATCTGCAGCTGCAGGGAGATCTGGTCCGACTCGAACCAGGTTGCCATGGCCTTGGCCTCGGGCAGGTCGTCGAGGTGCAGCAGGACGAGCAGCAGGCAGACCGGAACGACCATCAGGATCTGCACCAGCAGCATGCCGGGGCAGAACAGGAGCACGCGCGCCCACAAGGGGAGCCGAGCTGGCTGTGGGGGGCTGTCTGCGAGCTGGGACTCGTCCGGTTGGTTCATGGAGACGTCCTAGCGAGGATCAGCGCACTGGGCGCTGCATGGTTCCGACGAAGGGGATGGGAGGCGTCCGCTCCCACCGCGCTGGCATGGCCAGCGGGAGCGGGGAGCCCAGGCGCGTGGCCTTGGCGAGATATGACGGCATGGAGGGTGGCGGAGTGCCCGGCCCTGGCCGCCGCGCCACGGCCGCCCCATACCCCGAGCCCGGTTCGGCCAGCGTCATGTACAGCCTGAACTCGTCGCCGCAGGTGGCGTAGTCGTAGGCGGGGCATAGCTGCACATCGGAGCGGAAGGCCTCGCCCTCGTAGCCCGCGGGCGGCTCCTCGCAGCCGCTGCCCTGGGTGACCAGGTCCACGGCGTTGTCCGCGTAGCTGTTGCCAGAGAGGGTGGCCGTGGCCTCGTGCAAGAAGAGGCCGGCTCCCAGGCCGTTCTCGAGCTCGTTGCTCTCCAGCAGGAGGCCCGCTTCTCCGTCCCACGACGCCACGCCATCGCGCGCGTAGACACGCGTCACCGCACTTGGTCAGGCTCTGGCGGGTCCATCCCTCTCCGCCGCGGATGCTGTTGCCAAAGAGCTGGTAGCTGCCCTCTCCGGACAACCAGACGCCCGCGATGGCGTTGTCCTGGATGACGCTGCCCTGCACGGCGAGGCTCGGGGGGCCGCCCTGCCAGGGCTCGGCGAAGATGCCCACGCCGCCTCCGAGGTTCTCCTGCGCAGCGTTGGCCTCGATCGTGCAGTCTTGCAGCTCGAGGGAGGCGTCGGCGACCACGACCGCCCCGGCGAACTGGTTGTCCCGCAGAATGCACGTGGAGCAGGTGAAGAGGGTGCCCTGGTCCACCAGGTAGAGACCGGGTCCCTCGTTGGAGGACAGCTCGAGCCCCGCCGCCTCGATCCGGGCCCCGGCGTACGCGTCGACGCCCGTGCCCACGGTGTAGATCTCACCGCGCTGCGTGGCTGTGATGATCGTGTCCTGCAGCGCCACGCTCGTGCCTGCTCCCGTAGCGATGACGCCCGTGGCGGTGTTCCCCGCTATCTGGCAGGCTTCCGCTTCCACGCTGGCGCCATCGCCGACCGCCAGGCCGGATCCGAAACAGGCGGACGCGTCGGGCCTCGTGTCCTGGATGAACGTCTCTCGCAACGCCACAGCCGTGTCGGAGTCCTGCGCGAAGACGCCGACCGAGGTGTTGCCCGACACCAAACAGGCCTGCGCCTCCAGGCTCGCGCCTCCCACGATCTGTAGGCCGTATCCGTACTCCCCGTTCGCTTCGGGCCGGCTGTCTTGGATGGTGGTGTCCTGGAGCGTGACCTCTGTGTCGGCCTCGCCTGCGACGACGCCCGCAGTTGCGTTTCCCCATAGCTCGCAGGACTCGGAGATCAGGTCCGCGCCGCCGCCAACGACGATGCCGTAGCCCCCCTGCCCGTTCTCATCGGGCTCCGTGTCGTGGATGGTCGTCTCTCGAAGGGTGACCGTGGTGCCGGAGCCCTGGGCCACAACGCCCCTCTCCGAGTTCCCCGAGACCTCGCAGGCCTCGGTCACCAGGCTGGCGCCGTCAGAGACCTGGATGCCGTAGCCGCTCTTGTACGCCTCATCGGGCCCGGTGTCCCGAATCGTCGTCTCTCGCAGCGTGACCGAAGTGCCGGAGTCCGCCGCGAGCACGCCGACCGAGGTGTTGCCCGCCACCAAGCAGGCCTGCGTCTGCAGGTTTGCGCCGCTGTGGGCGTTGATGCCATAGCCGATGTTCCCGCCCTCATCGGGCCTGGTGTCCTGGACCTTCGTCTCCTGCAGCGTCACCGAGGTGTGGGAGTCCCGGGCCAGGACGCCGTTCACCGCGTTCCCGACCACCTCGCAGGCCTCGGCCTGCAGGCTGGCGCCGCGGATGACCTGGATGCCGTACCCGGCGTCCCCGTCCCCGTCGAGCTGGGTGTCCCGAATGCTGGTCCGCAGGAGCGCGGCCGAGGTCCCCGTGTCCGCGGCGAGCAGGCCCACCTCCGCGTTCCCCCATAGCTGGCAGTCCTCCAGCTCCAGGCTGGCGCCGCTGTGCACCTGGACGCCGTGTCCGTCTCGCCCTTCATCGTCGGCAAGGGTGTCGTGGATGGCGGACTCGCGCAGGATGGCCGTGGTGCCGGAGTCCACCGCCAGCACGCCCACCTTCTGGTTCTCCCGCACCTCGCAGGCCTCCGCCACCAGGGTCGCGCCGCCGTAGACCTCGATGCCGAAGCCGGCGTCGCCATCGTCGTGGGGCCGTGTGCTGTGGATGGAGGTCTCGAGCAGATTGACCGTGGTGCTGGCATCACCGGCCAGCACGCCGACCCCCGCGTTTTCCCATACCTGGCAGGACTCCAGGGTCAGCGTTGTCTCGTTCGAGCCGGAAGGGTAGGCCACGACGCCGTAGTACTCGCTGCGGACGATGCTGCAGCTGCGGATCGTCGCCTTTCCCGAACCCACCAACAGTCCGGGGTACTGCGAGCCGCTCACGGTGACTCCGGAGACCTCCACCGCAGAGGTCCTGGTGTCGATGCGGATTCCCGGCGCCTGCTCGGCTGCGGAGCTGGCGTCGATGGTGACCAGGTCCTGGCAGCGCCCCGCCAGCACGACGCCGTCGTGCCAGTAGTCCAGCTCCAGCGTCTCTTGGTAGCTGCCGGCCGCCACGGCCACCAAGCCGCCGCCGGCGTCGCCCGCCGCGTCCAGGCCCGCTTGGATGGAGGTGAAGGGCGCGGCCTGGCTGCCGTCGCCGCCTTCGCCCGCCGCGATATCCACGAAGACCGTGCCCTCGTCCAGCTCCAGGTCGCCCCAGGTGCCGGTGCCGCAGGCGGCGGGCACGCACTCGCCCCCGTCGTCGAGCAGGCCGCTGTCGCAGGCGGGTTCGCCGCTGGGTCCGGTGTCGCGGGCCGTGTCGCCGGTGGGGCGGCCCCCGTGCGGGTCTTTGTCGCAGGCGAGGAGGAGGAGCGCGGGGACGAGGGCGAGGGGGGGGCGCAGGTTCATGACCTCGTTGGGGAGCGGGCGGATTCGCATCGCGGAGTATCGCAAATCCAGCAGGGCAGGTCGAGGACCTCGCCAGCCGCCCCTGCCCGTGTATACTGTGTTTTCAGCCGATGGAGAGGAGACCTCGGTGCAGGGACGCGGGCCACGAGCGCTGCTGGCCCTGACGCTGCTCGCCCTGGCGGGACAGAGCCGCGCCGCGGATCCGGAGCCCTGGATCGCGGCCATCGAGGAGGTCCAGCAGGGAGCCGGCGTGCCCATCATCGTGGGGGTGGCGGGCGAAGGCGCCCTCAAGCGGGCCAAGAAGCTGGCCAGGCAGGTGGATCCGCAGCTGGTCTTTCTGCGTGTGCTGGTGGGGCAGGAATCCCAGGCCCAGGCCGCCCTGCAGCTGCAGATGACGCACTTCGGCTACCGCTGCGGCTTGATCTTGCAGGCCGACACGGCCGAGCCCCAGCCAAAGGTGCTGGGCGACTGCCGGGCCTTCGTCCCCGCGATGGACGCAGAGAGCGCCCCGCCCGAGCTCCCGATCGTCGAGCCCGCCCCCGAGGAGACCGAGCAGGTCCAGCCAGAAGCGGTGCAGGAGCCTGAGTCCCCCTCGGATAGCCAGCCGCCGCTGCCGCCCACTGAGACCGGTGCCCAGGCGGCAGCAGGCATCGCCGGGCTCGAAGAGCAGGACGTCGTCCGGCGCGGCAGGGCCTGGCTGCCCCTCGGCGGAGCGGCGACCATGGGCTACAACTTCGCCTTCTTGGGCCGCGTGCTGAAGGCCGATGAGCAGCTCTTCTGGACCTCCCTCGGCGCGCAAGGGGGCGGCGCCCTGGGCTTTTGGGCTGGTCGTAGATGGGTCGAGGACGGCGGCTCCGCCGCGTTCTTGAGCAGCGCCGCTGTGGTGGGCACGGCCTCGGGCAGCTTGCTGGGCTGCGCGGTGGACGATGACGCCTGCTGGGCGGGCGGCCTGGCCGGACAGGCCGCGGGCTTCGGGCTCGGGACCTTGCTGATGCGCCGCCGCCCGCGCAGCCAGAACGACACCGCCGAGGCCTTGATCCTGTCCGCTTCCCTGAGCCTGACCGCGGGCATGGGCTACACCATGGTGTCGGGCATGGAGTGGTTCTGGCATCCCTTGACGTGGACGCCCACCTACGGCTCCTACTCGGAAGAGCCCGCCATGGTGGCGACGGGGCTGGGCATGGCGGGCGGATGGGCGCTGGGCCAGGTCGTAGCGCCCCACGTGGATGTCAGCGGGGGCGATATCGGGCTGATGAGCCTGAGTGGCACCTGGGCCGCGGTCGTTGCCGGCCAGCTGGAGGGCTTCCCCACCACGGGCTACTTCGCAGGAGCCGGGCTGGGAACGCTGCTGGGCTACGGCCTGGCCACGCCCCTGGAGCTGGGGGGCGATGTGGTGTTCGGTGGCTATGTGGGCCTGACAAGCGGGTCCCTGGCAGGACTTGGCGCCGCTGCGGTGGTCGCTGATGTCCGGCAGATGAGTGCGTGGAGCAGATGGGCCCTGATCCGCGCCAGCGTGGCCGCTGCGGGGACGGTGGGCATGGGTCTGGGCGGGTATGTGGCCTGGCTCAACCCGGTTCCGATCAGGGCCAACGACGTGGCGCTCGGCGCGGTGGCCGCGGGTTGGGCCGGCTGGCAGACCGTGGGCTGGCAAACCGTCGCGGGCCGGCCCGCCAGCACCAGGGGCCTGAACACCTTGATTCCCGCCGTGGTCGGATCCGCGGTGGCGCTGACCTCTCCTCGTATCGACGTCAACGGGGAGCGCAGCCTCGGCGCCGCTTCCCTGGGCCTATGGGGTGCCTACCTGGGAGCAGCGGGCGCCGATCTGGCGGACACCGGCGCCGGCCTGCCGGCTGCCCTGGTCTTGTCGAACATCGGCCTCGGTGCCGGCGCCCTGATCATGTCGCCTGCGGTGGATGCCTCGCCCCGCGTGGTGGGCACGGCCACCGCCTTTGGCGCGGCAGGTGCCGTCACGGCCGCGCTGCTGGCGGATCTGTCCACGTACGGGGATCCCGTGCTGGTGGCCTCGCTGGCGGGCGGCGCTGCGGGCGCGATGGGCGGCGGATTGCTGGGCACGGTCCTGGAGCGCAAGGACCCCGAAGGGGACAAGCGGTTCCTGCTTCCCAAGCCCCACCTCGAGCTGCCCGGCACCTGGACGCTGATGCCTGCCACCGTCACGGATGGGGAGATCACGGCGTTGGGGGCGGGGCTGCGGGTGACGGGTTGGTAGCTGGTTCCAGTCCCGCCGTAGCTGCCTCCGCGGATGGCTAGGGCGTCAGGAACAGGTAGGCCTTGCCCGCCTCCGGTCCCCCTTCGTCGTTGCGGCGGGCGCCGAAGAGCAGATCGTCGAAGCCGTTCCCGTCCACGTCCCCGGCGCTAGCGACCCTGCCGAAGGCGTCGTCGCTGGCCTCGCCCGCGTCGGCGCCCTCCTCCGCAGTCGCCCGTGGCGGGGAAGAACGAGGTCTCCCCCAGAGACCGGTGGTGGGGCGGTACAACAGGTGCATCGGCTGGTATTCTACTGTTGGCTATCATTTTCGTGACGGGCGGCCAGCTGGGCGTGGTGCTGTGACGCCAGGTTGTTGGCCTCGACGATCAGCTGTGCGACCCGCTTCGAGTCCGTGGGGCCAAGCAGCAGCGGCAGCACGTGCTCTGGCTCCACCTCGACGCGATCCACCAGCCGCGCTAGCATGTAGGCGTCGATGAGGTCGAGCAGCTGCGCCTCGTCGATATCGTGCACCGGCTCCCGCACCGAGACTCCGTCCTGCTCTCCGCATATGGGCAGCAGACCCACCTTGATCAGGATGTTGCCAGCGCGGCGCAGCTCGGTGGCCTCGAACTCGTCGAACTCGTCGAACAACAGCTGCTTGAGGGTCCCCATGGACACCGGCTCGTGCACGCCGTCGAGCACACGATACGCCGCGAGCTGCACCTCGCGCTCCACCCGGTGCCACTTGACCTTGCGCAGCATCTGCTCGTAGTGATCGGTCGGATCCTCGATGGCCGGCGCCTCGGCGGGTTCATCCGCCGGCTCGGTCAGCGCGCTGACCGTGTCCGCCGACTCGACCCACGGTGTTCCGTGCTCGGAGTGCCCGGTCCGGACCAGGTCGGGTCGCGAGCTGAGGAACGCGCCGAAGGTCTTGAAACCAAGCGCGGCGTGGTCGAATGCAGGATCCAGCTGGCACATGCGTGACTTGACCACCGAAGGATTGAGGGGGCCGTCCATGCCTGACACCACCCGCTCCAGCAGGTCGCCCGCGTCGGCGCGGCGGGCGCTGCGCTGGGCGACCATCACCCGGGACGGGACCGAGTCCGAGGTGTCCGACTCGTCGTCCAGATCGTCGAGGTACACGAACCGCGTGCAGAAGTGTTTCACCGCATCCGAGAGTCGTCCCCGCTTTCCGACCCCTATCACCTCGCGATCGCGCTCTCGCAGCCGCCGGAACACCGGCGCGAAGTCGCTGTCTCCGGTCACGAGCACGAAACACCCGATCGACGGCTGGTTGGCAAGCAGGTCCATCACGTCGACGACCATGTGGATGTCCGCGGAGTTCTTTCCGCGCGCCGGGTGGAACACGTGCACCAGCTCGAAGCCGTGGTGGGTGAAGCCGCGTTCGGCCTCCTCGGACCCGGCCTTGCGCCAGTTGGCATAGGCGCGGCGGAAGCGCACCGCGCCATAGGTGCTGGCGATGGCGAGCAGCGACTCCAAGCGGCGCGAGGCCGTTCCCATGTTGTTCTCAGCATCGATGAAGACGGCCACGGCGTTGTCGCTCATGCATTCTCCAAGGGTCCCTGTCCGCCGGACGACCGGATACCAGCCGAGCTGCTTGGGTATTCGCGGTGAGTGCTGTCGTTGGCCCCACGGAAGCGGTAGAACCGGTATTCCCCGAAAGCCGGTTTCGCAAGCGCGACGGGGGAGGGGGCGGATCCGTGTCGGAGCTCAGTGCGGCTCACTGCCCCGGGTTTCGAGAGAAGGCTGCCAGGCTGATCCGCGCTGGGCGCGTCGCTCTGGCGCTATCCAGGCACCCGCTCAGGGATGACTCACCGTCTTCCTGACCTCCAACAGATCATCCTCGACGTTCAGCGTGATGAGCTCGACGCCGGAGCCGGGCTTCCCGATCTCGAAGCTGCCCGTGTGGGATTGGCCCCACTCGTCGGTCAGCTCCACGATGTGCAGGCCCGGCTCCAGGTGGTAGATCCAGCGGTCCCTGCCGCCCTGGGCCAGCTGGTAGGCGTCTTCGGGGGGCTCCTCGTCGATGGTGAAGCGGGTTCCCTGCTGGACGTCGACGTGCACGAAGTGCGCGTCCGCGCAGCCCATCCTGGCGCAGCGCGAATATCATCAAGGCGATGGTGAAACTGACGGTGTACAGGATCTCATTCTGCGTGCTCTTGCCGAGGCGATCAAAGAGGGAACGGATCATGTGGTCTCCGCGTCAACCCAGCTGCCGACACTCCAGGTAGAAGCGCTTCTCGTGGGCCTCGCCCATGGAGAAGGTCTTGCGGGGCAGGGCGCCGTCCAGGATCACCGAGGGGAAGAGCTCGTCCTTGCCCATGGCCGGCAGGTAGAAGCCCGCGTTGCCCGCGGCCTGGCCCAGGTCGTGGACCACGTCGGTGCCGTGCACGTAGTCGATCTCGCCGGCGCCGCCCTCGACCATGAACGCGTCCAGAAAGCCCTGCAGCGTTCCCACGGCCAGGTTGGCCGGCGGGTCGCTGATCTCCAGCAGCTTCAGGCCGGCGGCGTCGATGTAGCCCACCCGGTGCAGGCCGGGCTGCAGCTCGTCGACCAGGGCGGTGAGCGCCTCCATGCTGTCCACGTCCTGCACGCGCAGGCTCGCCCCGAAGCGCGCCCGCATGGCGGCCAGCAGGTCCTGGCGCAGCTCGAAGAGCACGCGGTGGATGGGCTCGAAGACCAGCGAGGCGTCGTAGATGTTGACCAGCTCCACCAGTGCGTAGCGGGCCGGGCTGTCCATCACATCGGCGGGATCGGGGACCTCGGCCTTGACCGACTCCCAGATGGCCTTGGCCGTGGCCAGCGAGTGGTTGCCGTCGCCCATGGCGTAGAGCAGCACGGGCAGGTCGCGCCCCTGCAGGCCGTACTTGCCCTCGAAGGCCTGGCGCTCTCCCAGGGCGGCCAGGGCGGCCATCACCTGCTCCTCCAGGGCCAGATCGTCCGCCAGCCAGCCGGCCAGGTGGCCGGAGTCCATCATCAGGTCCAGGTCGTAGACCTGCCGCATGCCGGCCTTGGCCTGGTCGAGGAGCCCGAAGACCGAGTCTTCGGGATCGTCGATGAGCACCATGATGTGGGGCAGCTCCAGGGGGGCGCCTTGGCGGATCAGCACGCGGGGCGGGATGCGCTCCACGATGGTGCCTTCGGTGGCACGCACCAGGCTCGCTGAGCCCTTGCTGTAGTCGTACTGCTCCAGGTCGATGGAGAGCACCAGGCCGCGGCGCAGGCCGGTGCCCACCTGGCGCTCCAGGTAGACCAAGCCCAGGTGGGGCTCCAGCAAGCCCTGCTCCAGGTAGGCGGCCATGGCCGCGCGGATGGCGCGCGTGCGGGTGTCGGGATCGGGCTCGTTGAGGTAGACCTCGGGGTAGATCATGCGCAGGGTGGAGGGCTCGTCGCCCACCAGCTGCTCCACCGCCTGCCAGTACTCGGGCTGGGAGGTGAACTGGTCGCAGGCTACCACGGCCCATTTGTGCATGTCGACGCCCTTTTTGGGCAGCAGGACTTCGCTGACGGCGCAACCGGCGGCGGGGTACTTCCTCATGGCTGGAGCCTCCATGGATTGAGGGGGTGGGGGTCCTCCCTCCTAGCGGATGAAGGGGCGCGGCGCATCCGTCCGGAACCGGTCGCCGGTGCCTCGCCGGGCGGGTAGAAGGGCTCCTACCCCCTGGCATGAAGAGGAATGTCTCATGAACGCGCTAAGCCGCAGCCTTGCGATCCCCTTGCTGCTGACCACCCCCTTGGCAGCCCAGGCCTCGGAATCCCACGAGGGCGAGTCCCTCAAGATGGTGCACAAGGGCGTCGAGGTGTCGCCGGACATCAAGCTCTACTCCGACTTCCAGCTGGAGGCCTCGGACCCGGACCTGTCCAACGCCTTCCACCTGTCCCGGGGCTACCTGGGTATGAAGCTCAAGGTCACCGACTGGCTGGGGGCGCGCATCACCTACGACGTGACCACGGCCAAGGACGTGGGGGCGTCCGGGGCGTTGATCGAGGATGGAGAGAGCGTCGCCGTGGACGAGAGCTCGCTGACCGGCTCGCTGACCGGCCGCGTCAAGTACGCCTACGTGGACCTGGGCTCGGCGCCCGCCGCCCGCCTGCGCTGGGGCGTGGGCCACACCCCCTGGATCGACTGGGTCGAGCACATCGAGGGCACGCGCTTTCTGCGCAAGGTGATGTGGGAGCAGGAGTACCACTACCCCTCGTCGGACTTCGGCATGAGCATGCTGGGGCACGCCGGCCAGCACCTTGCCTACCACGCCGGGATCTACAACGGCGAGGGCTACCACGGCGTCGAGGAGCTGGGCCTGAAGGACGCCATCGCGCGCATCTCCTTCCGCCCGGCGCCCGCCTCCGGGGCCATGGGAGGCTTGCAGCTTAGCGGCTACTTCCACATGCAGCTGCCCATGCCCAACGACCAGGAGATCGACCGCCGGCTGGGCGGCGCCCTGACCTACCGCCTGGCCGAGCAGATCAAGAGCGCCGACTGCGCCAAGGTCTCGGGGGACAAGCTGGCGCTGTGGTATCAGGTGGTCTATGGGCAGGAGGGCCGGCCCAGCGAGATCGCCAACAACCTGGGCATGAGCCTGGGAGCGCGCGTGGAGCTGCCCGCCCAGCTGTACGTGATCGCGCGCGGCGACCGCTTCGACCACGACCTGTCCCACGAGGACGACGAGCATCTGCGCGTGCTGGGCGCCCTGGGGCTGCGCCCCCACCACAGCTTCCACTTCGCCCTCAACTACCAGGGCACGCTGCCCACCGAGGGCGACGCGGAGCATATGGTGGGGCTGCACAGCGAGTTTCATCTATAGAGAGGCGGCAGGGCGATCGGTGACATCATAGGGCTTGGAACGCCGCGGCTTTGGGCAGGTTTTGTAAATCCGATTGACAAATTCTTCCCTGGGGGCCAGGATCTGCCCATGTTCATCGAACGCGATCTGTCCACACGCCTGCTGGAGCTCGCGTCCTACTACTCGGTCGTGCTGGTGACCGGACCCCGCCAGTCGGGCAAGACGACGCTCTGCAGGCGCTGCTTTCCAGAGCTGGAATACGTCTCTCTCGAGCCCCTCGATGTGCGCGACTACGCGCGGCGGGATCCGCGGGGCTTCCTGCGCGAGCACGGCGCGGGCGCCATCCTGGACGAGGTGCAGCATGCGCCCGACCTGCTGAGCTATCTGCAGACCGAGGTCGATGAGCACCCTGAGCCCCGTGGACGTTTCGTGCTCACGGGCTCACAGCACTTCGGGCTCTCCGAGGCGGTTTCCCAGTCCCTGGCCGGTCGCACGGGCATCTTGCGTCTGCTGCCCTGTTCGTGGGGCGAGCTGCGGCGCTTCCCCGAGAATCCGTCGGAGCTCTTCGAGGTCCTCTGGACTGGAGGCTACCCGGCCATCCACGACCGTGGCATCCCCGCGCAGGTCTGGCTGGCGGACTACTTCGCCACCTACGTGCAACGCGACGTGCGCCAGGTGCTCAATGTGGGCGATCTGCAAGCCTTCACCACGTACGTGAGGCTCTGCGCCGGTCGCAGCGCCCAGGTCGTCAACCTCTCGGCCCTGGGCGGGGACTGCGGCATCACGCACAACACGGCCCGCGCCTGGTTGTCCGTCCTGGAGACTAGCCTGCTGGCCTTCCGGCTCCCGGCCTGGCGTCGCAACCTGAAGAAGCAGCTGGTCAAGCGGCCCAAGCTGCACTTCTTCGACACGGGATTGCTCTGCTATCTGCTTGGCATCCAGCGGCCTGAGCAGCTGCGTCATCACCCCTTGCGAGGGGCCATCTTCGAGAGCTGGGTCGTGTCCGAGGTCTACAAGGGCCTGGCCCACGCCGGGCAGGATCCCGCGCTCTTCTTCTTTCGGGATCACAAGGGGATGGAGGTGGACCTGGTGGTGGAGCTGGGAGACCGCATCGTGCTGGCCGAGATGAAATCCGGCCAGACGGTGGTCGGAGAGTGGCAACGCAACCTCGAGCGCCTGGACGGGCTGCTCCGAAGAAAGGGCGAGTGGCGCGAGATCACCAAGCTGGTCGTCTACGGCGGTGACCAGTCACAGAGCGGAAGCCGAGTATCGGTCGTGCCCTGGCGCGGGCTCTGCGAGCTGCCGTGGGCGGGTCGCGGGACAGGGTGATCCGCGGAACTCGGAATCCGGAGCTATGATCTCCATAGGGCGCGCAGGATCCCGCCCCAACCGCTTCCGCATTGGCAGAGCCCATGATCGACGACCTCACCCAGCTGCCCGTCGAGCTGTCCATCCCCTGCTGGTGTCGCGGCCGGCACCAGGCCTACCCGGCCCTGCGCGCCGACCCGCTGCTGGCTTCCTGTCTGGATGAGCGCATGATCCCGGCCCTGCAACAGCCAGGCCCCCCTGAGCGGCGCCTGGACGCCATGTCCAGGGCCGCCGCCCGGGCGCGCGTCGACTTCGCGGAGCGGACCGGGAGCCCGCCATCCAGCGCGTTGGACATCGTGGAGACCGACCTGCGGCTGGCGTTCTTCGCGGGCCTGTCGGACGCCATCGGCCAGCACGCAGAGGTCAGCCCTGCGGAGAAACGCGTCGCGCTGGAGGCCCTGCTCGCCCTGGCAGTCGCCGAGTATCCGGTGGGCGTGCCCAATGCCGAGGAGACCAAGCCCTGGACCCTGGGCGTCCGCTTGCGTGCGCGCCTGGCCATGCTGGGCTGGCTGGAGAAGCTGGAAGAAGAGGAGCCGGGGGAGTAATCCGTACGCGCTCGCGCTGATAGCTACGCCAACAAGGGCGCGCGGCTCGGCGAGGGGATAGCGGTCTGAAAGCCCGCTTTCTCTCGCTGCCAGCCCTTGGCTGGAAAACCCGGAGGTCCCATGCGCCCCAGCACCATGAACCAGCTCTTCCTCAAGCAGACCGCGGAGCTCGCCTCGGGCGAGGCCTACCGCTACAAGCAGGGAGGCGCCTGGATCCCGGTCACCTGGCGGGAATACGGCCAGCTGGCCCGCAACCTGGCCGAGTCCTTCGTGGAGCTGGGGCTGGGGCGCGGAGACAAGATCTGCGTGCTCTCCAATACGCGTCCGGAGTGGGACATCGCCGACAAGGCCATCGGCCTGGTGGGAGGGGTCACGGTGGGCATCTATCCCACCGTCACGGCGGATCAGGTGGGCTACATCCTGGCCCATAGCGAGGCGCGGGCCGTGGTGATCGAGGATGGCGAGCAGCTGGAGAAGGTACGGCAGGTGGTGCAGGACTGCCCGCGCCTGGAGCACCTGGTCCTGGTCGAGGGCCCTGCAGAGGGCGAGCTGCGCAGCTACGCCGAGCTGGTGGCGGATTCCCCCTCCCGCAGCCAGGAGCACGGCTCCACCGTGGATGAGCTCAGCGGCGCCGTCTCCCCCGACGATCCCTGCACCTACATCTACACTTCGGGCACCACGGGGACGCCCAAGGGCGCCATCCTGACCCACCGCAACATGCTGACCGAGGCCGAGGCCCTGGCCAAGGCGGTCCAGCTGAGTCCCGACGACACCACCCTGACCTGGCTGCCCTTCGCCCACGTGTTCCAACGGGCTGCTTCCGCAGGCGGTCTGTGGGCCGGCGTGCCCTCGGCCTACAACGAGGGCATCGACCAGCTGATCGCGAACCTGGGCGAGGTGCGGCCCACCATCTTCTACAGCGTGCCCCGCATCTACGAAAAGGCCTACGCCAAGATCCTCTCCTCGGCAGAAGAGGGGGGCAAGCTCAAGCAGCGCATCTTCCAGTGGTCCATGGCCGTGGGGCGCCGGCACAGCCAGCTGCGGCAGCGCAACGAGCGCATCCCCCGCCGGCTGCGCCTGCGCTACGCCTTGGCCCGCAAGCTGGTGTTCCACAAGATCAAGATGCTCTTCGGAGGCCGCATCCGCTTCATCGCCAGCTCGGGCGCGCCCATCGCCCGGGAGATCCTGGAGTTCTTCCACGCCGCGGACATCAACACCTGCGAGGCCTACGGCGCCACCGAGACCACCGGCGCCGTCACCCTCAACACGCCCGAGGCCATGCGCTTCGGCACGGTGGGCAAGCCCCTGCCCGGCATCGAGCTGCGCTTCGCCGACGACGGAGAGATCCTGGTGAAGGGGCCCATGGTCTTCAGCGGCTACTTCAAGGAGTCCCAGAAGACCGCCGCCGCTCTTTGCGACGACGGCTGGTACGCCACCGGCGACATCGGGCAGCTGGACAGCGAGGGCTATCTGCAGATCACCGATCGCAAGAAGGACCTCATCATCACCTCCGGCGGCAAGAACATCGCGCCCCAGCACGTGGAGAACCTGCTCAAGCGCAGCCCCTACATCAGCCAGGCCCTGGTGCACGGCGACAAGCGCAAGTACCTGTGCTGCCTGCTGACCCTGAACGAGGAGCAGCTGCGCCCCTGGGCCGCCAAGCGAAACCTGGACCAGCTGAGCTGGGAGGAGCTCTGCCAGCACGCCGACGTGCAGGCGTTGGCGGATGACTACGTGCGCTCGGTCAACGCCGACCTGCCGCGCTACGAGACCGTCAAGCGGCACGCCATCGTGGCCCAGGACTTCACGGTGGAGAATGGCCTGCTGACCCCCACGCTCAAGCTCAAGCGCAAGGAGGTGAACGCGCTCTACGCGGAGCTGCTGGACAGCATGTACGACTGACGAGAGGAGGATCCGCACCATGAGCCCTTCCATCCGCCTCCTCCTGCCTGCCCTGTCCCTCTGGTCCTGCACGCCCTCCAGCTCCCTTCCTGGAGCGGACACGGCCGGGAGCAGCACCACTGGCGACTCGGGACAGCCCGAAGACAGCGCCCCGCCCCAGGACACGGCCCCGCCCGCCGACACGGGCGATAGCGGCGCTCCTTCCGAGCCCAGCTGGCTCTCCGAGACGGACCTCTACGTCAACATCGGAGACAGCCTGGCCGCCGGCTACGACGCCGAGGATGAGTACGGCTACGCGCGCCTGCTGCAGGCCAACCTGGACGACTGGCCCAGCTACAAGGGGCACGATCTGCAGACCGTGGCCGGGGCCGACACCGTGCACATCGTGGACTCGGGCGCCACCAGCGATGAGGTGCTGGAGAACCTGCAGCGCTTCCAGCTGCCCCCCGTCTCGGGCGAGGCGCTGGCGACCATCAGCGCCGGCGGCAACGACTTCAACGACTCCGTCTGGACCATGCTCAGCGAGGATCTCACCCGCCAGGCCGCGGCCGAGGTGCGCGCCAACCTGGCGGAGATGATCGAGCTGCTGCGCGGCGAGTACGACGATCTGCACGTCTACGTGCTCAACATCCAGGATCCCACCGACGGGCTGGGCACCGTGCCCGATGGCTACGACGAGGGCGCCTGCGAGGCCATCGCCCAGTACGGCGAGTGGGTGGGCGAGACCGTGGTGGCCAACCTGGCCATCATGAATGAGGAGATAGCGGCCGAGGCCGCCGCCCAGGGCGCCGAGCTGGCGGACTACCACGGCTGGTTCCTGGGGCACGGGCTCAACAGCGGCGACGGCTGGATGAGCGACGACTGCGCCCACCCCACCTCGCAGGGGCACCACGAGATCCGGCGCCTGATCTGGAGCCAGTGGTCCGGTCAGCTGTACTGACGCCGCGGCGAGCACGGGGATCGCGATGCGGATAGGCTGCCTGCCCCGAGGAGGTAGCCATGAACACCGAAGCCATCCTGAAGCGCCGCTCCATCCGCAAGTACCGCTCCGAACCCGTAGACGATGACCTGATCCGCCAGGTGTTGCTGGCCGGCATGGCCGCGCCCTCGGCCGTGGGCACCGAGCCTTGGGTGTTCGTGGTCATCCGTGATCCGGCCATGCTGGCCCGCGTGCCCGAGGCCCATCCCTACGCCAGGATGGTGCCCGAGGCGGCCTTCGCCATCCTGGTCTGCCACGACGAGCGCATCGAGAAGGGCGCGGACTGGTACGTGCAGGACTGCGCGGCGGCCAGCGAGAACCTGTTGGTGGCCGCCAGCGCCCTGGGACTGGGCGCGGTCTGGCTGGGGGTCTACCCCCGTCAGCCCCGGGTGGACGGCCTGCGCGAGCTGCTGGGGCTGGAATCCCACCTGATGCCCTTCTCGCTGATCCCGATGGGCTGGCCCGGCGAAGCGAAGCCCGCCAAGCGCAGCTTCAAGGACGAGAAGGTGCGCTTCGTCTAGGAGCTCCAAGATGGAACCCTGGTCACCCCCGCAGCTGCTGGACCACCTGCAGGCCCTGGGCATCCCCACCCGCACGGTGCGTCACCCGCCGGTCTACACCGTGGAGCAGGCGCGTCAGCAGCGCGCCGGCCTGCAGGGCGGCTTCAGCAAGAACCTGTTCGTGCGCAACAAGAAGGGCAGGATGTGGCTGCTGGTGCTCGAAGAGGATCGCCAGGTGAACCTGAAGGCCTTGGGCAAGCGCCTGGGCGCCGGGGGCTTCTCTTTCGGCAGCGTGCAGCGCCTGCAGCGCTACCTGGGCGTGGAGCCGGGCTCGGTCACGCCCTTCGGCCTGGTGCACGACCTGGAGCACGCCGTGCAGCCCGTGATCGATCGCGCTCTGCTGGACATGGATCCGCTGCACTTCCACCCCCTGGACAACGCCATGACTACGGCCATCTCCCCGGGGGATCTGCTGCGCTTCTTGCGGGCCTGCGGGCACGAGCCGCAGGTGTGGGGTCCGGATCAGGACTGAGGCTCAGGGACAGGCCGGGTGAAAGGCCACATCGTCGATGCGGCTGGCGCTGAATGTGCCCAGGTCGGTGGTGGTCCCGGTGGCCGGATCGATGCGGTAGAGCTTGCGCGTGCTGCCGGTGGCGGCCAGCAGGCTGCCGTCGGAGTGGTCGAACTCCAGGCCCACGCCGCTGAAGCTGCCCGAGGTGGCCACGAAGCTGTGCAGCTGGCCGGTGCTGCGGTCCACCTGGAAGATCTGGCCGCTGCTGCCGTCCAGGCCGTAGAGCGTGTCCGTGGTGCAATCGTAGGCCAGCCCGTCGGATCCCAGGTCGTAGCCGAACGCGCCGATCACGGTGGCCGCGCCGGTCTTGGTGTTCAGCTGGACCAGCTGGTCGTTGTCGTGGTCCTGCCCGTAGAGCAGGCCGCCGCCAGCGAAAGAGATGCCCCCCATGTCCCCCACGCCCGTAGCGCCCAGCGTGGTGACCGTGCCCGAGCAGACGTCCAGCGACAGCAGGGTGCCGCCGTTGTGGTGGGCGATGGCCAAGCCGTCCTCGCGCACGTCCATGGTGTTGATGCTGCCCGACGAGGTGTAGTCCGACAGCGGGGCCAGCTCGCTCACCGTGCCGGCGGAAGGGTCGATCTCCAGCACGTAGCCGTACTCCGAGTCCAGGGAGACCAGCACCCAGCCGGCCTTGACGTCCTCGTCCACGTCGCCGTCGCAGTCGTTGTCGATGGCGTCGCAGTCGTCGCTGGTCATGGCCGGTGAGGCCGCGGCCGTGCTG
>CAYVQL010000133.1:0-21381 GCA_964454135.1 uncultured Enterobacterales bacterium
CACCGCTGCGAAACCACACCCAGAGGCCACTTTTCGAGTTCCAGCGGCTGCTCCGGTGTTGATGATCACCAACACGATGAGGATCGGGGGGGCCGAGCGCTACGTGGTGATGGTCTCCAACTGGATGGCCCGGGCCGGTGCAGAGGTCACCGTGGCGGCAGGACCGGGGGAGTTCGTGGATGAGCTCGCTCCGGAAACCACGTACGTGGAGCTGCCCCTGCAGAATGTCCGGCAGAGCCTTCCCCTGGTGACGGCCCGGCTGGCGAGGCTGCTCCTTCGCCGGCCGGCCGCAGGGATCGTGGCCCACTCGCTGGTCACGACCTGGATCGCACGCCTGGCCTGCGCGGGGCGGCGCATTCCGGTCGTGAATGTGGCCCATGGTTGGCCGGAGGACCGCTATCCGCGGGTCGCACCGCTGATGAGGGTGGCTGACAAGGTCGTGGCGGTCTCCCCCCAGGTGCGCGACAAGCTCGTCGCGGCAGGGCTGGATCCAGGGCGCTGCGAGGTGATCCAGAACGGCGTCGACTGCGCGCCCTTCGGTCGCCTTCAGGGCGAGGCGCGCCTGGCCGCAAGGGCCGCGATGGGCGCTGGCCCGGAAGACATCATCGTCATCATCGTGGGCCGACTCTCCGCGCAGAAGGCCCTTCATCACGTCATCTCCATCGCCGAGCGCCTGCGCGGCAGCCACCCTCATGTGCGCTTCGCCCTGGCCGGAGAAGGGGAGTGCAGACAAGAGCTGGAGGCGGGCCTGCGCGCGGCGGATCTGCAGGAGCAGGTGCGCCTGCTCGGAATCCGACGGGACATCCAGGACCTGCTGGGTTCGGCGGACATCTACCTGTCGTGCTCGGACTGGGAGGGTATGCCGCTCGCCGCCATCGAGGCCATGGCCTCGGAGCTGCCCTGCGTGGCGACGCGCACGGAAGGCACATCGATTCTCCTCGCCGAGGATTGTGGCATCGTGGTGCCCGTGGGCGACGTGGCGGGTCTGGTGCAGGGGCTCGCCACGCTGGCCGACGACCGAGCGCTGCGGGAGCGGATGGGGGCCGCGGCGCGGGCCAGGGCGCTCGAGCGCTTCGGCCACGACCGCGTGGCGCGCGAGCTGAGCGCGCTCCTCGAGCGCCTCACTCGCCCCTGAGACGGCGCGACCGTGGACGGGGGGGGATATGGTGAATACTGCTCCCTGCCCCTTTCCATCCCATGGCTCCATGGAGGCGGCTTGCCTCTCCCAGGGAACATCCAGCGGCTCCCGTGGCTCCTCCTGCTCGCTCCAGCGTTGCTCGTGGGCTGCAAGAGCGGCGGCGCCCACCTCGATGACACCGGCTACGACTACGATTGGCAGATGGATCCCGATCAGAAGCCGATCCCCTTCGGCTTCTGGGGCCTCAACGGCTTCCAGGATCCCAAGGGGCTCATGAGCGTTCGGGCTCAGTTCGGGATCTCGGTCTTCCACACCTCCACCCGCCATCCCAACTATGGAGTCAACACGCTGCTGCCCATGGTTCGGGATGCCGGCCTCCAGGTGAACCTCCGCCTGGTCGGCGGTCACGAGTTCTACACGACCGAGGGTGGAGATTTCGATCTCGCGGCCTGGAAGGAGATGCTGGAACCCTGGAGCGGGTCCGGGATCCAGGAGTTCATCGACGACGGCACGCTCGCTTACCACATGCTGCTCGACGACATCACCGAGTTCGAGGGGCGCTGCCCGGATGGGGACGATCTGGAGGAGATGGCCCGCTACAGCAAGGAGGTTCTTCCCGGATTGGAGGTGGCCGTGCGTGAGGAGGCCGGCCAGCTGCCCTATCCCACCGGCGGTCGCTACGAAGAGCTCGACGCCGCGCTCAACCAGTACCTGGCGTCCGATGGCAATGTGGAGGAGTATGCCATCGCCAACGCGGCGGCGGCCCACACGCTCGGCCTCGACATCGTCAACGGGCTGAACATCGCCAACGGAGGAGACGGGTCCAGCGGGCAGCCGGGCTGGTCGGAGGGCAACTTCGCGATGTCCGCCGATGAGATCGTCACCTACGGCTATGTCCTGAGCGCTGTGCCGGACTGCGTGATGTTCCTGGCCTGGGAATACGATGGAGAGGAACAGTGGTCGGATGGGACAGTGGGCAGCGAGTACTTCGATCTCCCTGAGAACACCGAGGCCCTGCGCTGGCTCGGGCTTCGCCTGGCGGGGGAGGAAGTGGACCCCCCGGAAGGATGAGCAGGGGCTGTTGACCTGAGCCGTGTCAGCTGCGGCGCAGGGTCAAGATCACCACCTCTGGCGGCACCCCCAGGCGCATGGGGAAGACAGAGAGCCCCACGCCACGCGAGACCAGCACGGGCCAGGAGGGGCCCTGCACCAGGCCTCCGGCGTACTTCCTGCCGTAGTTGCTGGGCACCGTGGGCGATCCCAGCCCCGGGAGGTGCAGCTGGCCGCCGTGCGTGTGGCCCGAGAGCTGGAGGTCGAAGCGCACCTTCAGCTTCTTGCGGTGGATGACCTCTGCCGTGTCGGGATTGTGGGTGATCATCAGGCGCGGACAGTCTTCGGACACGCCCCGCAGGGCGGTGTCCGGATCCAGCACGTCCCCCCACTTGTCGCCCAGGCCGCAGATGGCCAGGCTCTGGCCGGGCAGCTCGCGCTCGCGCAGGCCCTCGGAGGTGAGGAAGAGCCGGTCGTTGTCGATGACGTGGATGCCGTGGCGCCGCAGCTCGGTCCGGCAGGCGTCGGCCCCCCGCCAGTGCTCGGCGTTGCCCAGCACGGCCACCGTGCCGAAGCGGGAGCGGGCGTCGGCCAACAGGGCGATGGCCGGGGCGATGGGGCCCAGGGTGCGGTGCACGTAGTCGCCGGTCAGCGCCACCAGGTCCGCCCGCTCGGCGTTGATCAGCGCCACGGCGCGCTGGATGTGGGCCGCGGTGACGTAGGGCCCGTAGTGGGTGTCGGAGAGCTGGCCGATGCGCAGCCCGTCCAGGGCGGGGGGCAGGCCCTTCAGGGACAGCTCGTAGCGCCGCACGATCAGACGCGAGGGCTCCACCAGGGTGGCCCAGCCGCCCAGGTAGGCGCCCATCGTGCCGATGGCCAGCAGCGCGCCATCGGCCAGCAGGCGCCTGCGTCCGGGGAGGATGCCCTGGACCACGCGCCGGCGGATGCGGAGCAGGCTGCAGGCCAGGGTGCCGTAGAACAGGCCGGCCAGCAGAGCGCGCAGCAGGTAGTAGAGCGGACCGTAGCTGTCGCCCTCGGGGGGCGCCAGGAGGCCTGCGACCACGGAGAAAGGCAGGCAGCAGGCGTCGGCGACGCGACGGGCGCCCATCATGATTGCTGTGAGCGGCCCCCAGGTGACAGGGAGGACGGCCTGCAGCTGGAACAGGAAGAGCACCGTGGCCAGGCCCAGCACCGTGGCCAGCCAGCCGAAGAGGGGATTGCGGACGAGGGTGCTCCGGGAGGGCATGGCCCAGCACTAACGCGGCGGTGGCAGCTTGCCTGGGAGGCCTTGGGGGGCCGGGTTCCGGGGCCCTACGCCTTCCCCGCCAAGGACTCGGCAGAGGCCTCGGGCTGCGGCCCCCACCACTCGAGCAGCTGCGCGTATACCTCGTCGTGGCCAGCGACGGCGGGGTGGCTCATCCCGGGAAAGAACCTGGCGGCCGTAGGTGCCCGCTCGCCTGGCGTGCCGTCGAAGCCCTCGTCCTTGGCGCTGTAGGGCGGGACCATGGCGTCACCGATGATCTTCGACAGGGGATGCTGCTCGTCCTCGAACAGGCTTCCGGCCGCGACATAGTGCTCGACCTGGGGGAGCAGGGGCACGAGGTGGCGACGCCCCGTGGTCAGCGAGTCCGGATCACGCCCCTGCCACTCTTCATCCACCAGGTAGCCATGCCGCAGGTCCTTGATGCCGGCGCTGCGCTGCCGAAAGACCCAGCTGATCAGCCAGGTCCAGGGATTCGGGATGCACCTGAGGGTGAACGCCGCGACATTGGCCAGTTGTTCCAGGGTCGCGCCGCGAGAGGGCGTGCCCAGCAGGATCATGCGGCGCAGGAGGCGGATCCAGGGCAGCGACTGCTCGTGGGCGTAGTGCGACGCGCTGCGCGAGACGAGGCCGCCCATGCTGTGGCCTACGAGGTTGATCTCGTCGACCTCGACGGGCCAGCCGTCGACCAGCTCCTGGATCAGCGCGGCGAGCTGGCGGCCATTGGTCGAGACGTGCAGGCCTGTGTTGTAGGACAGGATGATGCTGGTCAATCCGCGATCGGCGGCCAGTCGCTCGGGCATGGGTTCACGCCCCACGACGGACCAGAACCTCGGCCCCGCCATCAAGCCGGGCACGAAGATGGCGAGGCGGGAGGAGACAGACGCGGCATCGATCCTGTGGGAATCCACGGGCCTGCCATCGAGCAGCAGCTGCATCTCGATGGCGAGCGGGCAGCCCTCGGCCTGCAGGCGATCCCCCACGCCACCGTTCAGAACGGCGTTCAGCTCGTCGCCCATGGCGGGCATGGCGCCCACCATCCGCCAGAGCCGCTGCCAGTCGAAGCTCTCGAAATCCTCGCTGATCTCCATGGGGAACCTCCGGTTCGATGTGACACTGTATACCATGACAGTAAACAATGGTACAGTTATAAGTGTGCCACTTGATGAAGGAGAGCATGATGTCCGAAGAGCCGCAAGCCGAGGATCGCGTCTTGACAACCGCGTCCAGCGCTGAAGAAACCGCCGACGAATACAGCATCGACGAGCTGGCAGCCCATAGCGGCGTCCCCAGCCGCACGATCCGCTTCTATCAATCCAAGGGCGCCCTGCCCAAGCCGGAGATCCGTGGTCGCAAGGCGGTGTACTCCAGCGCCCACGTGGCTCGTCTCGAGCTGATCGGCACCCTCCAGGAGCGGGGCCTGCGCATTCGGGCGATTCGGGACCTGGTGGCGCAGATAGACAGCGGCAAGCTGGCGCTGCAGGAATGGCTCGGGCTGCAGGACACGCTGCACCGCACCTGGATCGACGACGCCCCCAAGCTCTACTCCCGAGACGATCTCTGCGAGCTGGCAGGGCCGAACCGCAAGCACGCCACGGCGGATCTGGTACGCCTCGGCCTCTTGAAGGAGCAAGGCGATCTCCTGCTCGCCGAGAGCCCGGCCTTGCTGCACGCGACCCTGCGCATGGAGCAGGCGGGGGTCGATCTCGAGGTAACCAAGGCTGCCACCGACATGGCGCGCAAGAAGCTGGCCCGGATCGCGTCGGGGCTGGTGCAGATCTACGTCAAGCGCGCGGGCGATGGCTTCGGCCGCAGCGCCAGCGCGGCCGACATGACCGAGGCCTTCGATGCCGTTCCGGATCGCACGAGAGAGCTGGTCAACATCGTCTTCGGCCAGGAGCTGGAGCGCACCCTGCGCGAGCTCGTCTCGTCCGGACGGATGGCCAAGCTCACCGCGCGCAAGCCCGGCTGAAGCGGCGCTGGAACTGAGCCGGCCCCCGCGTTTCTCTCGCCGACCTTCACTCCACCACCCGCACCCCCAGCCCCTGCACCCACATCTTGTGCTCGTTGGTGTAGTACAGGTAGGCACTGGACGCGGGCCCCGTGAACTCGCCCGGGATGGTGGCCACCAGGTCCAACGGGATCTCCAGCTCTTCCTCAGGTCCCAGGTCGCGCATGTAGACCACCACCTCCCGCGGCCGGGTCTCGTAGAAGTCGATCAGGCCCTTGTCCTTCAGCTCGTCCAGCTGCCAGGTCTGGGCCTCCAGCCCGCCAGGGAAACCGACGCGGGCCAGGGTCATGGGCTGACCCTTGGCGGTCTTGTTGCGCAGGCTGGCGGTCAGGCGGACGTTCTCGCCCACGGGCACCTCGCTGCGCGACAGCTCGGTGCGCAGGTCGACCACCACCTCGGGGCTGGTGGCGGGTTGCAGGGAGCGGTACTCCACGGCCAGCGAGTAGGGCAGGGATTCGCCCTCGTGGCGCAGCTCGATGGCGTTGGCACCCGAGCTCATCAGCAGGCCCAGGTCGTCCCAGACGATGGCCTCGTTGTGGCCGGCCTGGTAGTCCAGGCGGTGCAGGAGCTCGCCGTTGACCCAGACCTCCACCATGCCGGGTTCTTTGGTACGGCGGCTGGTGTTGGCGTAGGCCGCCATGGTGCGCAGGGAGAGCACGGTGGCCTGGGTGGAGCCCCACTGGCCGAAGCCGCCGCGGTGCTCATTGAGCCAGGCGATGGCCTGCTGCACCGGGGCCGGCTGCTGGGCCTTGATCAGGGCCAGGGCGGCCAGAGACGTGGTCTCGATGAGCAGGTTCTCGCCCCCGGAGCGGGTGATGCTGTGATCGGCCCCCGCCCAGGAGCCGTCCTCTTGCTGCAGCTCTGCCAGGCGCTGGGCGGCCCGGCGGCCCTCGGAGGCGAAGCCCTCCAGGTTGAGCAGGGTGTTGGCGGCCAGGGCCAGCAGGTAGGGGTCTTTGCTGCTGCGAGCCAGCTCGCGCTGGCGGGCCAGCTCCTTCTCCAGCCGCTCGGAGGGCACCACGCCCGCCTCGGACAGGCTCCAGGTGATGTAGGCGTCGGTCACCTCGGCCGAGGCGCGACCAAAGGAATCGAGGGCCTTGGGATCGCGCTGGTAGCCGCCCTGCCCGTCGCGGCGTGAGAGCAACCAGTCGGCGGTGCGGGCGATCATGGGCTGGTCCACGCCCTCGAAGACGCCCTTCATGTCCACGAACTCCACCAGGCCGTAGGCGGTCAGGGCCTCGTGGCCCGGGTCGCCACCGAACCACTCGTAGCCCTTCTGCGGGCTCTCGTAGCCCACCAGCCTGTCGTAGCCGCGTTCCAGCAGGCCGTAGGCTCGCTCGGTGATCTGGGGCTCGGCTAAGTCGTTCTCCTCCAGGTAGCGCAGCACCATCACGTTGGGGTAGTTGGACGAGCTGGTCTGCTCGAAGCAGCCCGAGGGCTCGCGCAGCAGGCCCTCCATGCCCTGCACCATGGTGGCCACGGGGCTGGGGTAGAGCTGCACGCGGGCGCTGACCGTGCCGGGTTCGGCCTGGCCCAGGTCCACCTCGTGGACCACGCGCTCTGCCAGCTCGCCGGAGACGTCGTAGAGCTGGGGGAAGCCCAGGGGCAGCACGGTCAGCTGGCGGCTGAAGGCGTCGGAGAGCCCGCCGGCCTCGGCCTGGAAGGAGACCGGGGCCTGGCCCTGCTTGCCGCTGACGGTCAACTGGTAGCGCAGGCTGTCGCGGGCCTGGGGCTGCAGGTTCAGCTGGGTGATCCGCTCGGCGCCGCTGACCGTGAAGAGCTCGGAGAAGCTGGCCTGCACGGCCACGTCCAGCGGCCGCTCCAGCTCGTTGCTCAGCACCAGGGGCAACGAGACGCGATCGCCCTCGCTGACGGCGATGGGCAGCTTGACGGCCATGGAGAAGGGCAGGCTGGACTTGAAGACGGTCTCGTCGCGGCCGGCCAGGCCAGCGCCCACCCCTTCGGTGGTGACGCGGAAGGAGGTGACCGCGTCGGAGAGGTGGAACGCCACCTGGGCCTGTCCCTGCTCGTCGGTGCGTACCCGCGGCGCCCAGAAGATGGTGTCGCGGAAGTCGCTGCGCGGGCCGTCGTAGGCGCCCTCGTAGACGGGCGCGGGGAAGACGCGCACCGGGGCGTAGGGATTGAAGACTTGCCTGGCCATGACCGCTGCGCCGGCCCAGGCCTGCTCCTCGTCCATGTCCATGATGCCCGCCACCAGCATGTCGTCGGCCACGTCCTGACGCTCGGGCTGAGCCAGCTCTTCCACAGGGGGCTCGGCCGGGGCGTCGGGGACAGGGGCAGCCGCGCCCTTGTCCACGGCCGGCTCGTTCTGCCCCATGGGCATGGCCATGGGGACCATCTCCATCTCAACTTCGGCTTCCCGGCGGGCGAAGCGGCGCCGCTCACGCTCGGCCACCTTGATGGTCCTGCGGTTCTGCTGAGCCACCATCCAGGGCGCGGGCCGCAGCACCTGCTGCCACTCGAAGCGCCGCCATCCGCGGGTGCCCAGCAGCAGATCCAGGGCCAGGGGCGCCTTCTCCTCGTCGGGATCGAAATAGCGCCGCGGCTCCTCCACCTCTTCGTGCAGCTCGGACTCCAGGTAGAGGCGCGAGAGCAGGTGGCCCTTGCGGTCGTCGGCGTACGAGATCACGGTGTCGTCCACGACGGACAGCGCCAGGTCGGCGGCCACGGGCTGGCCCTGGGCATCGCGGGTCTCGACGGTCAGGCCGACTTTTTCGCGCGGGGTGTAGCGCGGCTTGTCGGGGCGCACCTCCACGTCCAGGCGCTGCAGCCGCTGCCGGTAGACCAGGCGCTCGGCCAGCGGGGCCATGTCCTGGTCGAAGGCGGTGATGCGGGCCACGCCCTGGGCGCGGCTCGTGGCTTCGTCCTCTGCCTGCAGCCAGACCACGGCGGGTTCGTCGGGGCCGGCCTGTACGGTGGCGCCGTCCAGCAGGTTGCCCCGCAGCACGGCCTGCAGGCTCACCTGGCGCGGCTCGCTGCAGCGCAGGGCCACCCGCAGGGCGGGCAGGTGCCCGTCCAGGTCGTCGTAGCTGCGCAGCACGCAGCCGTTCTTTGCAGCCTCGGGCAGCGCGTGCTGGCCCTCGATGTCCGCTGGGCTGGTGATCTCGGCGTAGTAGCTGCGGCCGGGCTCGGGGGTCAGGCTGAAGCGGCCCAGGCCGTCGTGGTAGGAGCGGAAGCGCGCCACCTCCTGGCCCCGGTCGTCCAGCACGCGGCCCTCCACGTCGGCCGGCTTGCCCAGGGTGTTGCGGGCGGCGAAGTAGACGCGAGAGGGCAGCCCGGCCACCAGGTCGCCGCCCTCGGGAAAGAAGTCGATGTCCAGCTTCTTGAGAACGATGGGCACGCGCCGGCTGATGGACTCGGTCACGCCGCCGTCGCGCACCAACAGGGTCAGCAGGCCGTCGCCCAGCTGGATCTCCTCGGGCAGGGCGAAGCTGGCCAGGGCCACGCCCTGCGCGTCGGTGCGCAGCTCGAAGCGCGTCAGCTCGCCGCCGTCCAGCTGCACCACCGCGGTCAGCGCCGTATCCGCCAGGGGCTCGCCCGTGGGGCGCTTGACCTCGACGCTGGCCTTGACCTGGTCGCCGGGGCCGTAGGCCTTGCGCAAAAAATCCAGCTGCTTCTTGATGCGCGGGGGCTCGTAGTTGGCCACCATCACGCTGCGCTCCCCCAGCAGCTGGTCGTAGGCCGTGACGCGCAGCTTGTACTCGCCACCGGGCACGCCGGCCGGCACCTCGAAGTCGTTGGTGGCGTAGCCCTCTTCCTGCAGCAGGTTCTTGTTGGCCACGGACGCGCCCTTGGGGTTGATGAGCTCCACGTGGAGCTCTCCAGGCGCGCCCTGGCCCGAGAGGTCCTTGGCTCGCAGGTCCCAGGCCCGGAACCAGATGGTCTCGCCCGGCCGGTAGAGGGGCTTGTCGGTCTGCACCCAGGCCTTGCGGCGCGGCCACTGCTGGAAGGCCGAGGCCAGCTGGTCCTGGAAGGCGGCGAAGGGCTCGCTCTTGTCCAGCCGCGGGCTGGCGGCCGGGGCGTCTTCCAGCAGGGCGATGGGCTCGACGGGTACGGCGCTGTCCGCGGCCACGGAGCCCTCGTCCGACATGGGGCGAGTGGTGGCGCAGGCGGCCAGGGTGGCGAGGAAGAGGGTGCTGGAGCGGGTGCGGTTCATGGGGACTCCCAGAAAGGTCGTGGCAAGAACGGTGGGAAGCCTGCGGAGCTTTCACCTGTCTCGAGTTCGAGGTCCGCCGCGTTCGCGACGCGTCTTGCCGGGCTGCGGTCTCTACGCCTGTGGCCCATGGTATGCCAGCCGACCCTGGGGCCTTGCCTGCGCCCTGCGCGGATTTCGTCCCAGCCAGGTGAGCCTGCGCTACACTCGCTCCATGCTGCCGCTCAGCCACCTGCTGCTGCTGTCCTCGGCCCACGCCGCGCAGGTGGACACCGGTGCGTTGGTCGCCGACATCGAAGGCGGCGAGCTGATCTCCCTGGTGGCCAGCGCCTCGGGCCAGCCGTGGGCCGGCGCCGCCAGCAGCCTCTACGAGCTCGGCCACGCCGATCTGGCCGCGTCGCTGGATGCCGAGGCCCTGCCAGACGGCCAGCTGCTGCTCTGCCTGACGCTGGAGAACAGCAGCGCCGCCGAGCTGCGCAGCGACCTGGTCTTTCCCCGCCTGGAGGATCTGGGCATCGCCAGCGACGAGCCCCTGGCCTACCTCTTTCCAGCCCTGGGCCCCATCCTGGACGACGAGGCGACGCGCCACGTTCGCTACTACGGCGCGCTCTTCCCCATGCAGTTCATGGAGCTGCACCAGGGCGAAGAGGGGCTGTGGGTGATGACCCGCGACAGCAGCGGTCGGGCCAAGACCTATTCTCTGGAGAAAGGCGACGACGGCCGCGGCGCGCTGGCCGTGGCCTGGCCGGACCTCGCCTTGCAGGCAGGCGAGACGGTCGTGCTGCAGGCTTCCATCGGCGTGCACCAGGACGACTGGCACAGCGCGCTGGACGCCTACCGGCGCTGGCTGCGCAGCTGGTTTCAGCCGGCCGTGCCGCGCAACGCGGCGTTCCGCGAGGCCTTCAACCTGCGGCAGCTGCACCTGCATCAAAACGCGGTGCTGGGCGAGCACGCCGGCGTCTTCGATCCCCACAGCGGCAGCTATCGCTTCTCCGAGTACCTGGCCGAGGACGCGGCCGCCTTCGGCGGGGTGGATTGGGTGCACATCTTCGACTGGGGCATGGACTGGGTGCACGGCCGGGTGGGCGACTACGTGCCCTTCTCCTACATCGGCGAGCGGGAGCTGCTGGTGGCCGAGCTGGACGCCATCCAGCAGCAGGGCATGGGCGTGGGCCTGTACGTGGAGGGCTACCTGCTGGACACCACCTCGCTGACCGGGCTGACCTGGGGCGACGAGTGGGAGCTGCTGGACGCCAGCGGCCAAGTCTACACCAACTACGCGCCCTCCTGGCACGTCTGCCCGGCCGTGCTGGCGTGGCAGCAGCACTTCGCCACCTACAACGCGCGCCGCAGCGAGCTGCGCCTGGGCGCCTCCGGGCTCTACGTGGACCAGCTGGGCTTCGGCTACCAGTACCCCTGCCACCGCCAGGACCACGAGCACGGCGCGCCCTCCGACCAGGTGGCCGCCGAGGCCGAGCTGCTCTGGGCGGCGCGCCGGGCCATGTCGCCGACCCAGGTGATCTACACCGAGGCCGCCCCCGCGGACGTGCTGCGGCAGATTAGCGACGGGGCCTTCTGCGAGTCGGTCTCCGCGTTCCGCTACGACGAGCGCACCGTGCCCGTGAACCTGGCGCGCTTCGGCCTGCCAGACTTCAAGACCTTCCAGCTGCTGACCCAGGACGAGCCCCTGGCCGACGACGTGGAGGGGGTGCGCTTCAGCTTCTTCAACGGCGAGGGCCAGCGCCTGATGGGCTACCTGGAGGACGACGACTGGTTCGCCGATGAGACCCTGGACGAGATCGCGCGCGCCTGGCAGGTGCTGCGCGAGCACCGCGCTGCCTTCACCTCGGACGCGCCCGTGCCCCTGGTGCGGACCGAGCAGGAGCAGGTCCATGCCAACCTGTTCCCCAGCCAGGACGAGCGCCTGTGGACGCTCTACAACGCCGGCGATGAAGCCGTCTCGGGCGTGCTGCTGCAGGCCGACGCCCTGCCCGGCGACAGCTGGAGCGACTGCTGGAAGGGTGGCGCCCTGTCACCGGATGAGGTGCAGGGCATGGCCCAGGTGGAGCTGGAGCTGGGCGCCGGCGAGGTGGGCTGCGTGGTCCAGAGCCTGCCGGCGAGTCCTGCCAGCCTGCTGGCCTGGTGGGCCATGGACGAGACCAGTGGCGACAGCGTCTCCGACAGCGCGGGCGGCGCCACGGGCACGCTCTGGCCGAAAGGGGACGGTCCGGTCCTGGGCCAGGAGGCGGCCCACGAGCGCCTGGGCAGCGCGCTCTGGCTCGACGGGGCGGACGACGCCGTGTCCCTGGGCGCAGTCCATGCCCTGGCGGGATTGACCGAAGACTTCAGCCTGGCGGCTTGGGTGCGACCCGAGGCGCTGGGCGGATCGCAGCGCATCCTGGCCGTACAGGGTTGGGACGATGGTGGGCTGGTCTTCGGGCTCGGCGAGTCCGGGGGGCAGGGCACCGTGTTGCTGACCACTGTGGGGGAAAAGGACTACGCGCTGCCCGTGGTGGTGCCGGTCGAGCGCTGGACGCACCTGGCCGTGGTCGTAGACGCCGGAGCCAGCGTCTGCTTCTACGTGGACGGCGAGCTGCGTGGCAGCGTGTCCCACCACCAGGGCGGGCTGCCCACCTCGGAGGCCTGGTGGCTGGGCAGCAATGGCAGCGACGGCTTTTTCTACGGCGCTCTGGACGATGTGCGGGTCTACGCCGGCCGCTTGACCGCGGCCGAGCTGCGCGCGCTGGCCGACATCGAGCCCCCCATGCCCGGCTGGGTGCAGGCCGCGGACGGCGTGGTGGAGCGCTCCGACGCGCTGGAGTTGTGGTGGCCCGGCTTTTTCGATCCCGGCGCGGGCATCGCCAGCTACAGCGTGTCTCTGGGCGGCAGCGAGGGCGCGGCCGATCTGTGGGGTCCGGCCCAGCTGGGCAGCGATCCCTGGGCGCAGCTCGAAGGCCTGGCGCTGCCCGAGGGCGCCATCTGGGCCACGGTGGAGGCCGTGGACGGCGTGGGCCTGAGCAGCCAGGTGAGCGCCGAGCTGCAGGTGGACACCTCGCACCCAGCGCTGCTGGGGCGCTGGACATTCGAGGAGGGCGCCGTGCTGGGCGAGGACGAGGATCCCATCGAGGTCTCGCTCGATCTGGCGCGCCAGGATCGGGCCAGCGTGGCCGCCTGGGTGGCGCCGGCCGCTGAGGGTGCCATGACCATCTTCGGCGGGGACGAGGGAGGCTGGTCCTTCGGCATCGAGGGCGACCAGCTGGGCTTCGTCAGCAACGTGCTGCAGGACTACGGGGCGGACGTGGCGATTCCGGTGGGCGCCTGGACCGACGTGGCCGCGGTCTTCGACCGCTGGACCGACGTCAGCTTCTACGTGGACGGCGAGCTGGCGGAGGTGGTGCACGGCGCCATCCCCGCGCTGCCCGCCAGCGGGTCGCTGTGGGTCGGCGGGGGCGAACAGCCCTGGCAGGGGCAGCTGGCGGACGTGCGGCTCTACGACGGCGAGCTGAACGAGGAGGAGGTGGCCGCCCTGTTCGCGGGCCTGGGCGACACGGGCTGGGACTCGGGGGCGGTCAAGGGCGACAATGAGGTGCAGGCTGGGGACGGCGGGCGAGCGGGTGGGGGAGGGGAGGGTGAGCGCTGTGGCTGCGGTGCTGTGCGAGGGTCGGGCTTGCTGGCGCTGCTGCTGGGCCTGGCAGCCACGGCTCGCAGGCGGCGAGCCGACCGCGGTCAATCCTGCAGATAGAACAGGTAGCAGGGCTTGTTTTCCAGGCATGTGAACCACAGGGCCTCGCAGCCCGTGTCGGGCTGGCAGGCGTAGTAGGACAGACCGCTCTCCGATGTGGTGATGCCCGGGAGCTTGGGTGCGGGGCCAAAGGCGACCCGGTGGTCTGTCGTCATGGGTTCTTCCCCCTCCGCGACCTTCCGAGTGGGCTCCAGAGCGAACAGCTTTCGAACGGCGTCGGTGTCCGTCGTCAGCAGCTTCTCGAAGTCCTTGGGGATCGAGACTTCGGAGCGTAGCCGATCTTCCAGCTCCTTGAGCCGGCCGACGCAGGTCTTGTCCAGCTCATCCAGCGTCACCTGCTTGTCGGGGTTGGGCTGATACCAGCCTCCGTCAGCTCCGTATGCGCTGCTGAGCTCCTCGGAGGAGAAGACATAGCCTTGTTCAGCAAAAGGGACGTTGCGCAGCAGTCGTGCGACGACGGGGATGCGGATCGACCAGGTGCCTTGGAGATCGCAGCCTTCTGCCCGCAGCTCCTCATAGGCGTCGCGGATGGGGCTGGCCTTGGCGGCCAGGGCCCGAGTGGCTGTCTGCGTTGGGGGATCATGCTGCGCGTGCGCCGCCATGCACCATAGGGCGACAAAGCCTGCCCCCGCAGACCAAGACCTCGTCCTCTTTCCAGTCTTGAGGCGCCGCATCTCGATCTCCAGCTCGGGACGTTGGCATCGTATCCGCCTTCCCACCGCAAGTCTCACGCTAGCCGCGAGCCCGAGAGCGGGCGAGCGCTTTGGGAAGATGCCATCCGACTGAGGGGTCGACGGCTCTTCCCTCGTTCAGGCTTGCCGCCATGAGCCTCGGCTGCGCGTTCCTGCTGTTCTTCCTGGCCGCCAGGGCGCAGGAGGGGGAGCCCATCCCTCCGCAGCGGCCCGTGCCCATGGAGGAGATCGTGGTCTGGGGGGCGGCCGAGGCGCGCATCGCCCTGGAGCGGCAGCTGCAGGACCTGAGCTACCTCTACCGCGAGCGCCGCAAGGACCGGGTGATCCTCAGGAGCTGGCGCAAGGGCATGCCCACCGTGGTGCTGCACGACTCGGGCTGGATGGAGCTGCGAGACGGGGCCTTTGCCGCCAGCAAGCCCTGGAGCAAGACCCTGTCCCGCTGGCTGTCGGGCTGCTTCGTCAACGGCCGCAAGATCGAGGGCATGAAGGCCAAGCTGGTGGAGCGCACCTGGCCCCTGCTGCGCGCCTGGCAGGACGCGCTGGCCGCCGAGACCGAGAGTGATCCCGACAATACTCCCGATCCGGCGGCTGTGGACGCGCCCTTCGCGGAAGGAGATCTCCCGCCCCCGCCCGCGCTGGCCGGCTTCCTGCCTGAGGAGCTGGCCCGGCCCGCGCCCGACCTGGACGAACGCATCGCCGCCCGCGGCCACATGGTCGACTTCCGCCTGGCCTTCGGCGGCTTGGCCGGGATCGAGCTGCTGGAGGCCTTCCGCGAGGTGCCGCGCGAGGTCTTCCTGCCACGCGAGAGCTGGTGGGATGCCTACGTGGATCGACCCCTGGAGGACGAGCACGCGCGCCAGGTGGCCGCGCCCTCGGCCCTGGCCTGGCAGCTGAAGCTGGCCGCGCCCGGACCGGGCATGCGCGTGTTGGAGCTCTCGTCAGAAGCGGGCTACCGCGCCGCCCTGATGGCCCAGCTGGGGGCGCGGGTGCTGCGGGTGGACGCGGTTCAGGCCTACGTCACGCTGCTGCGGGACCGCATGGACGAGCTGGACCTGCCGGTGATCGTGGAGGCCGGCCCCCTGGAGGAAGGTCATGCCGCCGGCGCTCCCTACGATCTGATCGTCTACGAGGGGCCGCTGGAGGACTGCGACCTGCTCTTGGCGCAGCTGGCGCCCGAGGGAACCCTGCTGCACATCCAGGGCGCGGATGTCCGTCGCCTGCGCGCGCAGGACGGGGAGCTGTTGGAGCGTCGCTTCCTGCCCCTGGGCCAGACCGTGCCGCTGAACGACCTGCCGGTGCTGCTGGACACGCCCAAGCGAGTGCCCTTGTACGAGGAGCACACGCCGGGGTTCGACTGAGCGGACCGGCGTCGCGTCTCTGCACTGCGTACGCCGCCCGAGATGGCCTGCCGGTCCCCCATAGCGGACCGGCGTCGCGTCTCTGCACTGCGTCCGCGGCCCGAGATGGCCTGCCGGTCCCCCATTGTGGAACCAGGCGCTTCAGCCCAGCGCAACCTCTCCGTATCGGGTACGATCTTCGCCATGGACCTCGAAAACCGCTTCACCGGATCCCTTCTCGGACTGGCCCTGGCCGACGCCCTGGGCGCTCCCCACGAGGGCGGCGTGGTGGGTGGGTTGCTCTGGGCGGCCCTGGGCATCGGCAAGGGCGACCTGCTGCGCTGGACCGACGACACGCAGATGGCGGTGGTGCTCTGCCGGTCACTGGCTGAGCACGGCGGGCTGGAGCCGGCGTCGCTGGCCATGGCCTGGGCCCAGGCCTGCGACCCCATGCGGGGCTACGGCGGTGGCGCACGTCGCCTTCTGAAGCTGATCCGCGGCGGCATGGACTGGCGCCAGGCCAACCAGGCCATCTTCCCCGACGGCAGCTTCGGCAACGGCGCGGCCATGCGCGCGGCGCCGTTGGGCCTGTTCTTCCACCGTGACCTGGACGAGCTGCGGCGGGCCACGCGCATCGCCAGTTCCATCACCCACGCCCACCCCATCGGCATCGACGGCGGGCTCTTGATCGCCCGCGGCACCGCCCTGGCCCTGTTGGACGAGCGCGATCCGGCCGCCTTTCTGGGCGCGCTGCACGGCTTCGTGGCCACCGATGAGCTTCGTGGCCGCATCGAGCTGGCGCAGGCCTGGCTGGGCCAGGAGCCCGCGGCGCGCCAGGTGGCCCGCGAGCTGGGCAACGGCGTGCTGGCGCAGCGCTCGGCGGTGACCGCCGTGCACTGCTTCCTGCGCTTTCCCGAGGAATTCGAGGCCATGATGGCCTTCGTGGTGAAGCTGGGCGGCGACACCGACACCATCGGCGCCATGGCCGGCGGCATGTGGGGCGCCCGCAATGGGTGCGACGCGCTGCCCCAGGGGCTGCTGGAGCGCCTGGAGACGCGGGATGAGATCGAGGGGGCGGCGCGGGGCTTGTGGCTGGCCTGGCAGCAGGTGCAGGCCGGGAGATAGCGGAGAGCTGCGCGGAACAGGCGCTGCGTTGCGCGCCTTCGGCACCGGCCTGTGGTATGCCCCAGGTCTGACGGAGGCCGCCATGACCCAGCTCGATCCCCAGATGCCCATCCCCGTGAAGCGAGGGCGCTTTCTCGCCCTGCCCGAGAACCTGCCTGCCACCAGGCCGCGCCTGAGCCGTCTCGACGGCCAGGTTCGCGAGCTGCTGACCCGCATTGCGGTCCATTGGCAGGCCGGTCGGCGCGCAGCGGCCTGGGCCCTGCTCCGGGACAACCTGGGCGAGCTGCTCTTCACGGCTGCCGCGCGGCTGCTGGAGCTGCTCTCCGGCTGGAACAACCTGCTGTTGCCACCCGCTTTCACTCTGATCTTCGTAGACCTGTTCCTGGATCGGGTGCCGACGGCCATCGCCGCGGACCTGCGAGTGGCCAACTGGTTGATCTGCGCCTCGTTCCTGGGGGAGTGGCTGCTGGGTCTGTCGCTGGCCAGGCGCAAGGGCTCCTACCTGGCCAACCTGTGGTTGCTGCTGGACCTGCTGTCGGCGCTGCCGCTGTCGCTGATGTTCCAGGTGCTGCGCATCGGGCGATTGAGCCGCCTGGTACGCCTGATCAAGCTCGTGAAGCTGATCCGCGGGCGGCGCTTCACGTTCCCCTGGGCGCGCGTGTTGCGCGCCGTAGCCGTGGCTGGCACCACCGTCTTCTCGGGCGCCATCGCGCTGGCCGCCGTGGAGCCGCAGAGCGTGGCAGCCTTGAGCGACGCCGCCTGGTGGGCGGTCGTGACCATCAGCACGGTGGGCTACGGCGACATCAGCCCCGTCTCCGAGGCCGGGCGCTTCGTGGGGGCGCTGCTGATCCTGTTCGGACTGGGCAACTTCGCCTACCTGACCGGCGTGATGGCCGCCAACACCGAGGACGAGGGCGAAGACGCCATCCTGGCCACGGTGGAGCGCATCGAGGTCCAGCTGGCAGAGCTGCGGGCGGCGGTGGCTGCGTCTTCGGCGAGTGCCGGGTCAGGGGAGGGCTAGTATGTGGAGACTTCGAGGAGGCATGCACTCATGACGAAACGACTCCTGTGGCCCTTCGCCCCCCTGCTCCCGGCGCTGGTCGCGGCCTGCGACGACTCCGACTCTGGCGACGCCGCCGTCGATCCCGGCCCCCAATACGCCGTGATCGTCAAGGCGGCCGGCTACCTGCCCGACGGGAAGGCCCCCGACGACCCCGACGCCATCTCGTCCGCCACCACCGCTACCTACAACACCCACGTCTACGCAGAGCGCCTGGCCGAGGTGCTGGCGGCGCGCGTCGAGTCCGCCGAGGTGGCGGACTACCTGGACTGCGCCGAGCTGGCCTGCCTGGCTGTCCCCGACCAGGGCTCCACCGCCACCATCGTCGTGTTCGCCGGGCCGGTGCACTGGGGCGTGTTCCCGGATCAGCTCAGCGAGCTGGCGCCCCTGGCCGCCGAGCTGGAGCCCCTGCCCCGCGTGGTGTCGGCCATGAGCTCCTACGAGACCGCAGGCCAGTACGCGGTAGAGACGCTGCTGGAGGAGCTCGCCGGCTCGGGCTTGAGCACGGTGGAGGGCGCCTGGCTGGATGCAGGGGACATCACGGAAGAGGAGCTGGACAGCACGCTGGAGTCCTTCGCCGAACGCCTGGTGGGAGTCGATTAGGGTCATGCCCACACTCTTCGAACAGACCCGCATCAAGTCCGTGGTGCTGCCCAACCGCATCGTGCGCTCGGCCACCCACGAGGGCATGGCCGACGAGGAGGGCCGGCCCACCGAGCGCCTCTTCAAGCTCTACCGGCGGCTGGCCCTGGGGGGCGCGGGGCTGATCATCACGGGCTACGCCCGCGTCTCGCCCGACGGCGAGAGCCCCTTCCCCGGCATGCTGGCCATGGACCGCGACGAGCTGGTGCCCCTCTACCGTGAGCTGCTGCAGCCCCTGCGCGAGCTGGGCACGCCCATCGCCCTTCAGCTGGCCCACTGCGGCCGGCAGACCAACGAAGAGGCCACGGGCCACGCGCCCATCGCGCCCTCGCCGGTCAAGGACGGCCTGCTGGCCAGGCGGCCTCCGCGCGAGATGAGCGTGGAGGACATCGAGCGCGTCATCGAGGACTTCGGCCAGGCCGCGCGCCGGGCCATGGAGGCCGGCTTCGACGCCGTGCAGCTGCACGGGGCCCACGGCTACCTGATCAACCAGTTCTTGAGCGCCCACACCAACCGGCGCCAGGACGAGTGGGGCGGCAGTCTCGAGAACCGCATGCGCTTCTTGGAGCGCATCTACGCCCGCTGCCGGCAGCTGGTGGGCCAAGACTACCCCATCCTGATCAAGATCAACGCCCACGACGGCGCCAGGAAGGGCCTGCGGCTGCCCGAGAGCGTGCCCATGGCGGCCAGGCTGGGAGAGCTGGGCTTCGACGGCATCGAGGTGAGCTGTGGCATCAACGAGGACGGCCTGCTGACACTGCGCGGCGAGGTGCCCGTGGACGTCTTCCTGGAGGAGTGGCGCGAATTCAGCGAGAAGGGCTGGCTGTTCAAGCTCTTCGTGCGCCTCTTCGGGCGCTGGTTGTTCAAGCCCCCCGCCATGGCGCAGGCCTTCAACCGGCCGGCGGCCGTGGCCATGCGCCAGGTCTGCGGCGTGCCCATCTTCCTGGTGGGGGGCATCACCGACCCGGCTGCCATGGAGGAGCTGGTGGCCAGCGGCGACGCGGACTACGTCGCGCTCTCGCGGGCGCTGCTGGCCGAGCCGCGCTTCCCGCGCAAGATCCGCGAGGGCCGCCGTGAGCCCTCGGCCTGCTGCCACTGCAACCTCTGCATGGCCTACCTGTCCAGCTCGCCGCTGCGTTGCTACCGGGGCAAGCGACGCAAGGCCAAGCGGGTGCCGCCGGAGCGGAGGATCGGGTAGCGGCTGGGGAAGCCCCCCCTCAGCGACCGAACTCCTGCGTCCACCAGGTTCCGTAGGAACCGCCTGGGGCGTAGCCCACACCGGTCAAGGTGGCGCTGGAATTCATGAGGTTGGCGCAGTGACCGTCGGAGCTCAGCCAGCCTTGCACCACCTGGGCCGCATTGGGGTAGCCCGCGGCGACATTCTCGCCGATGGGGGTGCCGGTGAAGCCGGCGTTGACCATGCGCTCGGAGAAGCTGAAGCCCAGAGCGCCCCCGGGGCTCTCGTGGGACAGGGAGTTGTTGTCGGCCATCCAGAGCGAGTGGTAGCGGCAGGCGCACTGGATGTGGGGATCCATGACCAGCGGTCCGGCCGGTGGATAGTTCCCGTAGCTGCCGCAGTTGGTCCCAGCGGAGCGGCTAAGGTTCACCAAGGCCACGACCTCGTCCTCCAGCGCCTGCCAAGCTTCGGGCCAGTCGGCGATATCCGGGTGGCAATCCTCGGAGGGATCGAAGTCGACATCGGCATCCCCATCGGTGTCGGTGTCGGTGTCGGTGTCGGTGTCGGCGTCGGCGTCGGCTTCTCCCGGGTGGTCGGGGCCGAATCCCTGGTCGCCGCTGTCCTGGTCCTTCGCATCGCAGGCGAAGATCAGGGTCAGGGCCAGCAGGCGGACGCCAGAGCGCTTCCGTCTCTCGATGCGCATGTCGCTCTCCGGGGCTGCGCGACAGGATATCCGGGCGCCGCCTCCGAGATGAAAGCGTCTCGTCAGGAATTCCTGCCGCGATCCCTGGCGTCAAGCTCCATGCGCGGGCCCGCGCTGCCCCAACCGCCTCACTTCTTGCCGTAGGCGTAGAGCGCCCATTCGTCGGGCTCGCCTACGACGACCATGTCGCCTTCGGTCGTCAGGGTCAGGCCCTCGGGCTTGGACAGGCCCGACTTGTCGATCTCCAGCGTGTCGTACACCGTCCCGTCCGTCGCCACGTCCATCACCACGTCGCTCTCATGGCTGAGCAGGAGCAGGCGGCCGGCGCGCTCGTCGAACATGCAGCTGGAGATGTCGGTGGCGTAGTTGGCCAGCAGCTTGTCGGCGTCGAAGGCCTCGCTCACCACCAAGCTGCCGTCATCGTAGCTGACGTCGGCATCGGTCTTGGGGCGCGCGAAGGTCTGCACGCCCATGGGGCTCTTCTCTTTGCAGACCCAGAAGGTCTGGGTGTCCGCGTCGTAGGCGATGCCCTCGCCCCCGTAGTTGCCCGCGTCGTCCGCGTTGTAGGTGATGGTCTGCCAGTCATCGAAGTCGATCTCGGTGCCGCCGTCGTCGGGCACCGCGCCCACGTAGACCACGCCCTCCTCGGTCACGACGGCGTAGGTGGGCTCGTCGTCGTCGTTCTGGTCCAGGTAGACGATGTCCTCGGTGTCCGGGTGGTCGACGTTCGTGAGGGAGATCTCGCGCAGCACCACCATGTTCTCGTCCAGCTCGAACAGGGTGCGGTTTCCGTCGAGCACCGCCATGAAGGTCTCGGTCACCGGGTTCCAGGTGATGCCCGAGAGGTTCATGGCGATCTCTTTGATCTCCCCGTACGAGGAGTACGCATAGGCGGTGAGCTCCGAGTCCGTCTCTGGGCAGTCCTCCTGGACGGATGCGTCCGTGTCGTCGCAGTCCGCGCCGCCGTGGTCCTCGGCGTCCTCCCCGTCCCCGTCGGCGTCGTAGTCGCTGCCCCCGCTGCAGTCCGAGTCCACGCCGTCGTACCAGGTCTCGGTGGCGCCCGGGTTCACGTCGGGGTCGTCGTCGTCGCAGTCGTCGCCGCCCCAGTGCTCGGCGTCGTAGCCGTCTTCGTCCGCGTCGGTCACTGGCAAGGCCGTGTCCTCGGCGCTGTCGCCGGTGTCCACGGCGCTGTCGCCGGAATCGCCGGAGTCGCCGCTGTCGCCGCTGTCGCCGCTGTCGCCGCTGTCGCCGCTGTCGCCGCTGTCGCCGCTG
>CAYVQL010000133.1:21481-27838 GCA_964454135.1 uncultured Enterobacterales bacterium
TCCGCCGCGCTGTCGCCGCTGTCCGCCGCGCTGTCGCCGGTGTCCGTGGCGCTGTCAGGAGTGGGCTGTGAATCTTGCTCATCGTCCGGGGGAGCGAATCGGCAGGCGAGCGAGATCAGGAGGGGCAGGAAGAGCTTCGACATGACGCGAGCATACCACGCGCTGCGGCTCGGCGACGCTCGGTATAAGCTGGACTCGCCCCCCCCTCACGCTGACGAGGTCTGACATGGGACAGCTGCTTTTCTTCTTGCTCCTCACCGCCTGCGACAACGACGACTCGGCGCAGGACAGCGTCGCCCCGGATCCCGGCGAGGTGGAGCTGGCCGGCGCCTGCCCCATGGCCACGGACCTCGGTGGCTTCCTGGTGTACAGCGATGACGAAGAGTCGGGCGTCCAGGGATCGGTCGCGGACGGCGTGGTGCCCACGACCGTGCTCGAGGAGATCGCGGCCGAGGGCGACTGCAAGCTGATGCGGCGCAACAACGCCTTCTGCGACCCGGCCTGCGAGCCTGGCGAGGTCTGCGACTTCGATGGGAACTGCCTGCCCTACCCGTCCAACCAGGATCTCGGCACCGTCACCATCACGGGGCTTGTCTCCCCCGTCGAGATGGAGCCCGTCTTCCCGGGAAACACCTACTACGACACCTCGCTGCCCCTACCCCCCTTCGTCCAGGACGAGCTGATCACGCTTGAGATGCCGGGCGGCGTGTACGGTCCGGCGACGCTGTACGGGTTCGGGATCGAGACGCTCGTGCCGCTGGACAAGGAGTGGGCGGTGGAGGCCGGCGTTGACATGGTCGTCCACTGGCAGGCCCCCGCGAGCACGGCCGGCCGGGGCGAGATCGGCTTGAGCCTCAACATCGACCAGCACGGCGCCAGCCCGGGCACCCTGATGTGCAGCTTCGAGGACGACGGCGAGGCCACGGTCCCCGCCGGTATCCTGGCGACCCTCGTCGAGACCGGCGTGACCGGCTACCCAAGCGCCGCGCTCGAGCGCCGCACGCAGGACTGCGCCGAGGTGGCGGCGGGCTGCATGGACCTCATCGTGACCTCGTCCTCGACCGTCGCCGTCGACGTCATCGGCTACACCTCGTGCATCAGCGACGTCGACTGCCCGAAGGGGCAGGAGTGCAATGAGAAGTTGCAGATCTGCGAGTAGGTCTGATCTCTAGTCGCAGCCGTCGCTCATCCAGTAGTTGATCGTGACGACCGACTCGAACTCCGGGTATGAGTCTTCTTCGAAGACCACGGCATTCAGGGATTCGTCGTAGGACCAGCCATCGTCCGTTCGGAAGCCGTCCACGTAGACCTCGATGCTGGACGCCATCGGGGTGCCATCGAGCTGGAAGATGCCGGGGGCCCCCTCCAGGGCGGCCGTCGCGAGCTGGGCCATGTGCTCTGTCCAGTCTGATGCGCAGACGCTGAGGAAGAGGCCGCCGGTGGCATCCACCGCCTTGTCGTAGTCGGCGAAGGGCTCGGCGCTGCCACAACCCGACGGCATCGGCCCCGCGATGGCGTGAAATACGACGTCCTCTGGATCCTCCTTGAATGCCTGCGTCTGGGCGACCCAGTTCTCCCAGGATCCCCCGCTGGCCTCCGTGTCGCGCTGGATGGTGATGAGGCTCAAGAGAGACTCGGACCAGCCCGCGTCCTCGAAGAGCCAGTCGCTGTTGGCGGAGAGGGCGGCGAGCAGGGTGACGAAGTTCTGGTCGTTGTCTCCGCCGTTGGCTCCCGGCGCGATCATCTCCAGGGCGGCGTTCGTGGCCTCCTCTGCGGTGAAGGTCTCGTCGATGTAGTCGTACTCGCCGTCCACCGTCCCCGAAGTGCTCCAGACGAAGCCGGCGCGGAAGCTGGAGTGGTTTTCCAACAGCGTCTCGAAGAAGGTGGGCAGCGCGGCCACGAAGAACTGCGAGTACTGGTCCTCGCTGGAGTTCGGGATGGCCGTCAGGTTGACGTCCACGATGATCGTCGAGCGGCTCTGTTCCCCCACATCGAAGGTCTGGGTCCGCTCTTCGTCGACCACGCCTTGGCCCTGCAGCTCGGCCGAGATCTCGCCCACATCCGTGTCGAACGACAGCTCGGTGACCATCCCACCGATGTCGTCGGGCGAGAAGAGCACGCCCACCTCGTGGCTCTGGTAGGGGCCGAGCTCCCACGGCAGGTCGTCGGGCTCGTCCAGCGAGAAGCCGTCGGCACCCTCCAGGTCCACCGCGTCGACCACCATCTCCGCGTTGCCGGTGTTGGTCAGGGTCAGCTCGAGCTCGCCCTGGCAGCCGATGTCGACCTCTCCGAAGTCGTAGTAGGTCATGGACAGGGTGGCGTTGGCGCCCAGCGCCGTGCCGCCCACCGGCACCGTCACCGGCTGGGCTTCTTCCGGAGACGCGCCCACACTGATGGATAGCGTCGAATCCATCACACCGGGCTCCACCGGCGTCCATACCACCTGGATCGGAGTGGAGCTCCCCGGGGCTATCAGGGGTGCCTCCGAGAGCGATACCTCGATACCGTCTGTGCGGGCGTCGCCCAGGTCGAGCACCAACAGATCCTCATCACCTGTATTCATCAGCGTGATTGTTCCCGATATGGGCTGGTCTACGGGAGTCTCGCCGAGGGCCAGCGTGGCCGGCTCCACGGTCCACTCGACCGTACCGGGTTCCAGCGTTTCCACCGGGGCGTTGTCTACGGGATCGGACTCCAGGCCCAAGCCGCACCCCACGAGCAATACCCAGATCATCAATACCTCCTGCGCGCATTTTCAGTATGCCGCAAGTCCGGAGAGGGGGCAAGCGCGCTACAGTAGGTATTGACCCTAGCCGGAGCAGATGGATGCGCATCACCCCCCTGATCATCACCCTAGGTTTCCTGGGCTGCAATGGACCAGCCGAGAATGGAACGGACACCGGGCCCGAGGGCGACACCGGCTCGCCGCCTGACACCGGTGACACCGACGACACCGGCGACACGGACACCTCTGCCTGCGCTTCGCCCTTCGTCAGCTTCGAGGGGACGGATGGCTCGACCCAGGATCTGACCGACATCTTCCTGTCGGGCGACTACATCACCCTCGCGCTCCCCGGCACGCTCCAGGTCTGCCCGGGCACCTGGTACTCGCGCGTGCTCGTGCGCGCCGATGTCACGGTCAACGGGCTGGGTGCCGGCCCCGAGGATACCATCCTCTCGGGAGGCCTGAGTGGCACGATCCTGGATGTCGCCGGCCCGGAAGTGACCGTGAACGTCAACAACGTCACCCTGGACCGCGGGGCTGGGCTGGACGAGGACCACAACTCAGGGGGCGGCGGCATCTACTGCGAGCAAGAAGGCGTGGTGAACGTCTCGAACGCCATCTTCTCGGACAACGAGGCCAACGACGGCCCCGCCATCTACACCAGCTTCTGCGAGCTGGACGTGACCGACAGCGAGTTCTACGACAATGTCTCCGAGGACGACGGCGGCGCCGTGACCCTTTGGGACTCGACGGGCAGCTTCAGCGGGGTCAAGGTCCACGACAATCAGTCGCTGGACGGCGGGGGCATGGCGGTCTTCAACAGCGATGTCACGGCCACGGACCTGGCCATCTACGACAACACCGCCACAGGCTTCGCCGGCGGGATCTGGCTGTTCAACAGCAGCCTCGATCTCACCGACGGCTACTTCGATGGCAACCAGAACGACGACGGCATGTACGCCGGCGGCCTGCTGGTCTACGGCAGCGCCACGCTGGAGCGGGTCAGCTTCTCGGACAACTCCTCGCCCCTCGGTGGCGGCATCTTCGTCTACTACGATGGAACTGTCGAAGGCACGGACTGCGACTTCAGCGACAACTCGCCCGACGACCTCTTCGCCTCGGATGGCACGTCAGAGGGTGGCAGCAGCTACGAGGTCGGCAGCGGTGGCTCGTTCGAGTGCCAGGAGAACGAGTGCGAGGTCGACTGAGCGTCACCCGTCCAGGGTAGCTCTCAGTCCGTGTACCCCAATGCCTCCAGCGCCTGCTGCAGCTGCGCCTGCTGCTCCTCGCCGACCGGCACCAGGCCCTGGCCCTCTTCGGCGATGGGCGTCTGCGCCTTCCAGGTCTCTGCCAGGGCTGCCAGCTCCTGCAGCGCGGTCGCTTGTTCCCCTTGCAGCGCCTTCAGCTCGCCGGGATCGGCCTGCAGGTCGAAGGCTTGTCGTTGCGGGCGCGGGTGCGACCGCTCCACCAGCTTCCAGCGCCCGTCCCGGGTGTAGGCGGTCAGCTCCTGCCGCTCGCTGACGGCCAGCTGGGGTTCTCGGGTTCCCAGCAGCGAGCGCCCCTGCCAGCCGGCGGGCTGCCGCTCGATCAGGCCCAGGGCGTCCAGGACCGTGGGCGCCAGGTCGATCAGGCGCGCCACGCCCTCGGCGCGCCGCCCGGGCTCGATGCCCGGGCCGCGTAGCAGCAGGGGCACGCGGGTCAGGGGCTCGTCCACCCGTGACCCGTGCCCCATCTGCTCGTGCTCCCCCAGCAGCTCGCCGTGATCCGAGGTGAAGATGACCAGGGTGCGCTCCGCTTCGCCGCTGGTCTGCAGGGCGTCCAGCAGCTGGCTCACGCGGTGGTCGGCGTCCAGGGTGGCCGCCAGGTAGGCCTCCTGGTAGATCGCCCGGTGCTCCTCCTCGCTCAGCTGCTCGTAGGCGGCGGCATTCTGCCGCAGGCCGCCCTCGAGACAGCTGTTGTTGCGCTGGATCAGCAGCTGCGGATCCAGCTTCACCCCCAGGGCCTGCTGGGCCTGCGGGCCCGGGCAGAGGGGATCGTGGGTGCTCATGAGGTGCACGTACAGGAAGTTGGGCAAGCCGTCGTGGGGCCAGGCGCGCAGCTCGCCTACGGCCTCGCGGATCGCTGCGGGATCGCCCTGGAAATCCCAGCGGTCGAATCCCAGGGCCGAGCTGCGCAGCACGTCCAGGTAGGCGTTGGCGTTCAGCCCCACGGTGATGTAGCCCGAGTCCCGCAGCACGGCGGCCAGGGTGGGAGCCTGGGGGCCGAAGGCGGGGATGGCGCCGGCGGCCTCGGACCAGCGGCGGGTGGCGCCGTGGCTGCGGGCGAAGCGCGAGGTCATGTAGCTGACGAAGGAGGGGCCGGTCCAGGTGTACTGGGTCCAGGCGCGCTCGAAGACCAGCGACTGGGCGGCCAGGGCATCCAGGCAGGGAGAGGTGGGCCGCTCCTGCCCGTAGAGGCCCAGGGCGTCGGCGCGCAGCGCGTCCACCACGATCAGCAGCAGGTTGGGGCGCGTCGGGTCGCCTTGGCGCTGCAGCGGGCCCACCTGCAGGTCGTGGACCGTCATGCTGCCCGCGACCACGCCGCTCAGCTCGGCGCAGACGCAGGCCAGCGCGGTTCCCGGGGGGGCGGCGTGCAGGCTGGCGAAGCTCGCGGCCGGCGAATCGCTGCGCCCATGGGCCAGGCGAACGCGGCCTCCGGGCTTGATCACGGGGTGCTGATTCCGCTCGAGGAAGAACAGCTCGAGCCGCGCGCCGCGGCCGGGCGGCACTTCGCCGATGCCCGCCACCTCCCAGCGGCCCTGGACGTGCAGGCGCTGGCCGGCCTGGGCCGGGTAGACGCGGCAGGCCTGGGCAGCCCGCTCGCCCCGCGCGGCGGTCAAGGTCAGGGACTCGCCGTCCAGGGGCCGCGCGCCCGCCCTGCCCAGAGCCTGCCAGGCGGAGGGAAGGTCGGAGATGTCCAGGGCGCTGTGGGGGCTGGGCGCGCCCGGTTCGGGCGGGCCTGTCGGCTGGGGCTCGGCCTGGCAGGCCGCGGCCAATCCGAGACAGAGCGGGGCGATGGTAGCGAGGCGGAGGGGCATGGTGGACTCTCCCTATCCGGGCGGGGGCCCGACCGCGGCTTGACAAGCTTCGGATTGTGGTCCCGGCGATAGCCTGCTAGGCTGGCCTGCCCCCCCGAAGAGAGGTCATTCATGAGCCGAATTCCGCTGCTCGTTCTCTTGTTGCCGCTGCTGTCCCTGGGCTGCGACAGCGAAGAGGACGTCGAGGACTCCGGTCCTGGCGACACCACGCCGGGCACCACCGACAGCAACGACACCGACACCACCGACACGGAGGACACCTACGTACCGCCCGAGTACTACGGCCCCGAGAACCAGTGGTGGCACGCCCTGGCCCAGGACGTCCCTGCCGATCTGACGGGCACGGGCTGGTCCGTGGGCGACGTGGCCCCCAACTTCACGCTGACGGACCAGAACGGCGACGAGGTGGAGCTCTACCAGTTCTACGGTCGCACGGTGCTGCTCGACCTGTTTGCCTACTGGTGACCCACTTGCCAGAGCGACGCCAGCGCTCTGGAAAGCTGAGCCTCTCGTAAAAAGCCAGGCCCAATGCAGCGGACGCACTCCTCTCGTAGCG
>CAYVQL010000134.1:0-27829 GCA_964454135.1 uncultured Enterobacterales bacterium
AAGCGCCACGCTCGCTGGGTCGTCGATGTCGAGCCCCCGCGTGGCAGGCCGGTGGAGTACATCACGAAGTACCTCGCGCGCTACGTCAAGCGGGTCGCCATCTCCGACTCGCGCATCGTAGAGGTGACCGACACCGAGGTCTCCTTCAGGGCGCGCCGTGGCATCGTCACCCTCGACGGGGCCGAGTTCGTCCACCGCTTCCTCCTCCACGTCTTGCCATCCGGCTTCAAGAAGGCGAGGAACTACGGCCTCTATGCTCCCTCCAACGTCAACAGCCGCCTCGAGACCGCACGCCGCCTCATCCTGGCCGCTGGGCCGAACGAGCCCGTGGTCCACGAAGATCCTGATGCCGTAGGGGAGGAGGATGAGCCGGCTATCGCGCGCCTCGATGTCTGTCCTGCCTGCGCCGAGGCAAGCATCATCCACTTCCACTCTGTGAGGATCGACTTCGATCCTTGCTCTGCTCGAGGTCCGCCATGACGACGCGCCCTTCCGACCTCCGAGGCTCCTTGTTCACAGGCGGCCACGGACACGTGTGCGCCGCGCTCGCCAACATCCCCGTGGCGCCTTGCTGGAGGTCCCACGGAGCCCGTGGAACCACCAGATCAGGTCCCCACCTCTCCGAGATCCGGTCCTCAATGTTCCCCGAGATCGCCCTGATCCGGGCTCTCATTCCTTAAAGTACTGAGAGGCGCCCAGGTCCCCGTTCGTCCCGTTCAACGGCGTAAAAGACCGGCCCTGTTCCACAGTGCATCCCCGCATCTCGTGGTGCCGGTCGTTTCCGCTTGGAGTTTTCCCGATCTGCAGGCAGGTCGCCCCTTTTCCCTGGGGCCGCCGCCGGCGGCGCGTTCACGGTGCCTCGCCAAGCTCTCTCGCCGGCATGCAAAGGCGCCATGTCTCGTTCGCAGCAACTGCAAGGATTCTGGCGAAGCCCCTCCGAGCCTCGGAGAATCTTCTCCTTGAGTAGCAGAAACCGAGAACCACCGTCTCTGCGAGCCCGCATCCGGAAAGCTGCCATCCGCCATCCGACGCCCCGGCGCCATCAGCCTCTCCAGGGAGGCCCACAGGCCGACTGCCGCAAAGCTGCGACCCGCCACCCAACGCCCCGGCGCCGTCAACCTCTCCAGGGAGGCCCACAGGCCGACCTCCGAAGAGCTGCGACCCGCCACCCGACGCCTCGGCTCCGTCAACCTCTCAGGGGAGGCCCACAGGCCGACCTCCGAAGAAGCCGAGAACTCCAACAAGCCCGTCGCGGCCTGGCCATCGACACTTCGGCGACCTGCCGGGGAGCCTTCGAGTATGATACCTTTGAGCGTCATACTCCTACTATGCCTATCCCCCCTCGCCTGGCTGGTGGTGCAGGGAGGAGGCCTGTCCGCCGCGCTCATGGTCGTCATGGGCTGCCCGACCCTGAAGGACACCTGGCGAGCTGCAGGCCAGCGCCAGTGGCGCGGACACGGACGGCGACCAGGTCAGCTTCAGCTTCTCCTGGACTGTGGACAGCGCGGCCAGGGCGCACGCCGAGGCCACGCTCCCCGCCAGTGAGACGAGCAATGGGGAGTGCTGGCGGCATGACGGGGACTGGAGCCCCGGCCTCCAGGCTCGCATCCAGCAGTGCTTTGAGGACACTTGAGCGCCGACCTCGGCCGGTGGTTCGAGAGCATCGAGCGGCTCCTCGTGCACGGCGGAAACTTTTCCCTGTATTTCCCCACCTAATATTCAGCGTGTAGGAACATGGAGGTCAGGTGCTCTTCACCAGGGTCTGGAATCGCGGCGTGCTGCCCTTGTCGATGCGTCTCCTCATCTTGGGGGCGCTCATCACTCCCAGATCGGGGATCGGCACGGTTCAGGTGAAGGACCAACTGGTGTACAAGGGCAGGACATACACCTTTCCCTTCACCCCGCTCGAGGTGTGGAGGTGTATGCAGCCGGCGGAGCCGGTGCTGTTCGCCCTTGAACATGCGTCCATTTCCTCGGCTTGTTGGCGCGGTTATCGAGCCTTCTGGGAGGTCGCGGACGGACATCTCTACCTGACGGGCATCAGGACATGCGACCACGCCAACCCATATCTTGCGGACCTGGAGGAACTGTTCGGCGAGGAGCACTCGGAAGGCCGCGTGCTGGCTTCATGGGTGACCGGCGAGTTCTTCGTCCCGGTCGGGCGTGTGTCTCCGGCGGGAGGCTTCGCGATGTGGCGGGTCGTCCCGAGAAGCAGGAGATGGATCGTCTTCGAGGCGGTCCAAGGCGAGATCGTGAGAGTCGAGAGACGGCGGTCGGCGAGAGGAGAACCGGATGTCCCGCGAGACCTCGCTGACCTGGAAGGCGCAGAAGACGCCCCGGGGAGCTACCCGTGCCTATCCGATACTGCCCCGACAAAGGGTTGGGTGACTGTCAAGGGCAGTCTCCGACCGGCCCAACAGATGTCCGGGGAACTCAACATCTGGTTTCGAGCCGTGGATCGCGATGGTTCCACGAGGTACGGCGCCGACGACAAGGCGGTGTTCAGCCACGAAATCTCCCTCCACGAACTGGGACCGTGGGAAGTGGAGGTGCCCGAGGATCTAGGCGAACTGGGCATCTACGCATGGTGCGACAGGTCGGGGAGTGGTCGGACCGGGAATCCCGCTGCCGCGATCACCGTCCACATCGGTCAGGATTCGCTCTGTGGAGTGGAGCTCCTGCTCAGCTGTGGTCAGCTGTGAGAGACTGGTCGCAGGAACTGCAAGTCCTGGAGGGTGTCAAGCGCCACCGGCATGGGCCCCCCTCGCACCAAGATCTCCCACACCGCACGCAGGCCTTTCAGTAGACCACGCAGCTCCATACGGTAGGAAGTGACCTCAGGCTCCGCGCCGGCCTCTTCACAGAGCACCTCCTCACCGGATTCCACCAGACAGAAACCCCAGCCAGAGGCGCTCTCCTTCTTGGAGCCAGCGACGAAGAGGTCGAGGGGCATTGTGGTCAGGTCAACCGAAGCAGCTGGTTCTCGCACCAGCGGTGCGAGAACAACGTCGCCTGCCATCCACCTGGTGTCGAACGGAGTGAACCGCGACGTCACTCCTCGCTGGTAGTGAGCATTCGAGGCTGAAGGCCCGCCCTCGCCAATGCAACGGCCGCCCTGAGCTTGCCCTCCAGGATCTCCCTCGGGGGGAGCTGGGTCAGGTACTCCGCGACGTGGATGCCGGCCTGGTCGAGTTGGAGGAGTTCCACCTCTTCCTGGTTCGAGCCCGCACAGAGGATGAGCCCGAGTGGCGAATCCTCCCCTTTTCGCCGCTCGTGCCGGTCCAGCCAGCGCAGGTACAGCTCCACCTGCCCCTTGCGCTCCGGCTGGAACTCGCCAAGCTTGAGCTCGACCGCGATGAGCCGCCGGAGTCCGCGGTGGAAGAAGAGCAGATCGATGTACCTGTCGCGACCACCGACCACGATGCGCTTCTGACGGGCGAGGAACGAGAAGTCCGTGCCCAGCTCCAGGATGAACCGCTCCAGCTCCTTCAGGATGGCCGTCTCGAGGTCTTGCTCGCTGAAGGTGGCCGCCAGGCCCAGGAAGTCCAGCAGGTAGGGATCGCGGAAGACGAGTTCTGGGGTGAAGCGATCCTCATTGCGGAGGTTGTCGAGCTCCTGACGTACCAGCTCTTCGGGCTTCCGGGAGATGGCGGTGCGCTCGAAGAGCATGCTCTGGATGCGATCCCTGGTGGTGCGCACATTCCAGCGCTCTCGGCGGCACATCTCGATATAGAAATCCCGCTTGAGGGGATCGCCGATGGGGATGAGCTCGACGAAGTGGCTCCAGCTCAATTGTCGCGACAGCGTCGCGACAATCTCCGGGTCGGAGAAACGCTCGGCAAACTGCACCATGCGATGGAGTGCGGCTTTGGTGAAGCCCCGGCCGAACTCGGTGGTCAATTGTCGCGACAGCGTCGCGACTATCTCTCGGCCGTAGTCTGCACGCTCGTTCCCGAGGATGTCGACGCGGATCCGGGAGCCCAGCTGCCAGTTCATCAGCACCAGGCCCTGGTTGAAGGCTCCTGCGACCTGACCTCGGGTGCGGGTGATGATCGCCCGAAGGTCCTCGAGGAGTTGGGGGGAGGCGGTGATGGCGGGCATGCTCGAGATCCTTGATGAGCGGACCTTCTAACCTGGAAACGATGCGCCGGTCAGGCGAAGCTTTCAAGCACATCAACCCGCGTCCTCAGCGAGAACGCGGGTTGAAAGCTGGTCGAAAAATGGAGGCGGCGGGAGTCGAAGCCTCTGCCGTGAGCTGCCTCCCTCGCTGGCAACCTACGAGTCAGGAAGAGATGGGGTGATCATCACCCATCCCGTGCTTGCTTGCGACCGCCCGGCAAAAAGCCACCAGCTCCTGGTCCATGAAGCGCTGCTTCGCCAGGTTTGCGATCATGGCGACGAAGCGCACGTTGCCCTTCAAGTAGCCGCGCGAGGAGTCTACGCGGTCCAGACTGGGCTTCCAGGGATCGCCAGTCCTCTGTTCCCAGGCGAGGGAGTTTCTGGGCAGATCGAGCGGCAGACCCGAGAGCGCGCATCGACCTTCCTGCTCCTCCCAGAGGTCCTTCAGGTAGCGGAGGTCGAGATTGGTACGCTGGGGCCGATTGCGGGCCTTGCGCATGAAGTAGCGAAAGGGGGAGTACTCGTCTTGGCGGTTGTCGGCGATGAGGACGCTGGCGTTGCCCCTTCCAAGGTGGCTGCCCAAGTTCATGTTTCCGTTATTTTGAGCGTAGCAACTTCTTGAGCAGTAGAAGGCCCTGTCTGGTTTGAGCTTTCGTTGGCGACGCACTTCTGCCTTTGACTTTTGAAAGACTCTGCCACAGCCGGCGCAGACCATGTCGATGAACTTCATCTTGCCCTCAATGGACCACTATCATGTGGAACGAGGGCGTGAAGGACAGAAAATGACCAATTTCAGCGGTCTGTCTTGTCCCCCTTCCGGGCTTGGGGTTCCTTGCCCCCCATGTCCAGAAAAGAAGAAAGCCCGTTCGTGAAAACGGGCTTTCAAATAGGAGAATTGGAGGCGGCGGGAGTCGAACCCGCGTCCGGAGCCACTCAGTCTCAGCGTCTACACGCGTATCCCCCGGATACCTACCCTCGCCGGACCCGGGGGCCCGTCCAGCAATGGGTGGATGGCGATTTGAATTTGCGGTTCTTTCTCGTCCCCTGGAACCTACGCCACCGAGGCCTTCAGGACTAGCCAGGTCTTGACACGCCCGAGGCTGGGACCCTGGCATCATCCAGCCCGGACGGCGCTAAGCCGCAGCCAGCGCGAAGTGCTCGTTGTTGTTGGCACTTGTGGTTTTTTCCCGGTGTTTAGCGAGGTACCGAGCACCTCGACGTGCAGCCTTGACCTACCGCAACCCCGTCGAATCCGTTTCGCCCCCTCTGACTGTGGAGACCCGGGTGGCGAAGAGGGGGGTGGCGCCATCCAAGGCCTGTTGCTCGAAATATGGTGCCGGGATGGGGCGTTGTCAAGGCCTCGCTCGATTCCTTCAGCGCGTCGCCAGATCCTCGGCCGTCAGGATGCGGTCGAAGTAGCCCTCGTGCCGCAGCTCTCCGGAGGGAAGGGACGCGCAGATCAGGATCCGCTCCACGGAGTGGTCCCGGAAGGCCCCGAGCGCGGCGATCTTCCTCTCCACCTCCGCAATGACCTGCTTGCCGACCCGCTGGCGGAACTTGACCTCGCAGAGCGTGATCACCTTGTCAGCGCGCTTGAAGAGCAGGTCGATCTGCGCACCCTTGCCCTGTTCTCCCCTCTTGAACCAGGAACCGTTTTCGTAGGCGACCGCCGAGAAACCGAGCCTTTTCGCGATGAGCTCGGCGTTCTGGTGGCAGAAGCGCTCAAAGGCCAGACCCAGAAACACCTCGTAGCGGCGATCGGGGAGGGCTTGGTGGGGCGGGATGGCGGCTGCGGCTCTGGCGATCTTCTGTTGCAGCGGTTGGATGAAGCCGAAGTGGAAGCGCAGGAAGGGATCGGCGATCCGGAAACGCTGCAGGTAGACGGATCCCGGATTGTGGATGGGGCCGTAGGCCTCGATGAAACCCGCCAGGACCAGGTTTTCCAGCAGCTCGGTCAGCCGCCCTCCCGATGATCGGCTGAGGTGGTTCGAGATCTGCATGCGCGATGCGAAGCCCCTCGCGGCGAGCAGCTGCACCAGCTTGCGGTACTGCCCGAGCTTGCCAAAATGGCTCACGAAAAGGCGCTCGAACTCGTCCAGGAAGAACGCCCCCGGCCTGAAGCAGAGGTCCGCCATGTTGAGGCGCAGAGAGCGCCGCGGGTCGAGGAGCTCCAGGTACTTGGGGACGCCCCCGAACACGAGCTGACACTCCAGCGCCTCCCGCGTGCTTCGCTTGGGGAAGAAACCCCCTCGCACCTCGGGAAAGGCAAGGGGGCCGAGATCGATGATCTGGTCGATGCGACCGTAGAGAGCACGGGATCGGATGACCTTCCTGACCAGGAAGGAGGAGACGGATCCGCATAGCACCAGGTGCACGCGAGCCCGCTCATCCAGATGGTTGTCCCACACGTATTTGAGCTTGGCCACCAACTCGTTGCGACCGGCCGCCATCCACTGGAACTCGTCGAAGAAGACCACGCATGGCCGCAGGCCGATGTGATCGAACAGCAGGATCAACAGGTCGGTCCAGTTGGCTGCTGATGCGATGCGATGATGTGGCAGGCCCGTCCGCCGGTGGAGCGTGTCTCGGAAGTGCCGGCGCTGCTCGGCGCTGCTGGCTCCTTCGAGGCCCTCGAAGGCGAAAAGGCGGCGGCCGGCGGCCGCCTCCCGTACCAGGCGGGTCTTGCCGATGCGACGTCTGCCGTAGACAGCCGTGATCCCGGATGCAGGGCGCTCCCAGAAACGGCGCAGGGCATCGAGCTGGGTGGTTCTTCCGATGAAAATGGAGTCAGCCATGGGGATCACGCAAGTTCGCTATGGAGCGATCCTACCTGTTTGGCCGCGTTTCTACAAGCGATATTCGGCCAGTTCGAGTAGTTCATGGGCAGATCTGGCCAAAAACCGTATTATGAAATCCGGCCAGATACCTTACAGCGCCAGCTGTTCTGGCCGAAAACCTGCCCCATCTCACGCTGGATTTCGCAGCTGCAACAGCGCCACGGGCTGGGGCGCGATAGCAGAAATCACTCCTTCAAGCTGTACTCTCGCTCAAGCACCACGGCCAGCTCCGGTCCCTTCCAGTAGGGTTCGATCCAGCGCAGGCGCTGGTCCTTCCAGGAAGGGTTGGGCCGTCGCCAGTGGCCCCTGACCATGAAGCGGTGCATCAGCTTGCGCCCGCTGGAAGAGCGCTGCACCTTCTGTAGCTTCTTGATCTGGGAGATGGGGATCCTGCCCGGTAGGAAGAAGACCTTCTCGGAGGTGGACTCGGGCAGGTCGGGCATGGCGGGGGCCCTGCCGCGGCGCGGACCGGCTGGCTCTCGCTCCTCCGGCTCGGCCCCGGCGCTGGTGGCGTACATGGTGGCGTTGATGACGAGCTTGCAGAGCCGGGCCAGCAGGCCTGAGGCGTAGAGGGGGTCGAGGTCGTCGGCGTCCACATCGGGGAAGTGGCTGGCCAGGATGTCCTGCAGCTCGGCACCAGGACCCACCACCAGGTCGCGCGCCAGCAGGTAGGGCTCGTCGCCCTCCAGAGCGTCGAACAGGAAGACCAGGTGCAGGCCGCGCCCGTCCGCCATGGCCTGCTCGGTCACATAGACGGTGAGCACCTGCAGGTAGCGTCCGCTCATGCTGCAGGGCTCGGTCTGAGAGAGGAGCCGCTCTGCTACGCCCAGGCTGTGACGATCGGTGAAGACCACGGCGTAGCTGGCGAAAGGCACTCGCAGCAGCTCGTCGCGCACGTCCAGGTCGGTCTGGTCCAGCATCCAGGCCAGGGGCTCGTCCACCCAGAAGGTCTTGCGCAGGTGCAGCTCGTAGTTGGCGAACCACTCGACATGGGTGGCGGCCAGGTTGGCGTGGTAGCCGGCGGCGCGGTGATCGAGGCCCTGGTCCACCGCCCACCGGAGCTGCTCCTGAATGAAGCGTTGCAGATCGAGGTCTTCCTCCAGCACCTCCCGCGTGAAGACGGTGGCGGGTCCGAAGTCGCTCCGCGCCCTGCGGCGCTCGGCCAGCTCGCGACCCAGGGCGATGGCTCCGGGCATGTGGCGCTGCAGAGATTCGTGCGCCAGCACGGGCGGGTGCTGCCGTTGCGCCGGCGCGTCGCCGTCCTCGGCCAGGCCCAGCTCGGCCCACATCCAGTGGGGATCGTGGCTGGCTTCACCGCGCTCCAGCCCCTGCTGGTACATATGCTCGAGGTCCTTGAGCATCTCCACCACCCGCGTCCGCATGGCCGGGGAACGCGCGGCCTGGCGCGGCGACAGGCCGTCCAGGGCCGGGATCTCCATGTCGATCCACTTCCTGTAGTGCTCGTCCAGGAAATGCTTGGCCGCCTCGGCCAGCTCCTCCTGGCTGATGGCGTCCGGCTGCGATCTGTCGGGCGTGTCCCCTTCGGCGGCCCGCTTCAACGCCTGCTCGGGGTGCTGGTGGCTGGTGAGCTTGTGGACGACCAGGTCACCGGCCGCCTGCTCCACCAGCTGGCGCCCCCGCTCGGCCCGCTCGCGGGAGAAGGTCTCGAGCACCAGGCGCCGGCGCGCCAGCTTCAGCTGGCCCAGTACGGTCCGCCGGTCGGCCTCGTCGGGCAGAGAGAGCCAGGTCCAGCTCTTGTCGCTGGGCCCGCGCTCCAGCTGCGGGCAGCGCCCCAGGGCCGCGATCAGCTTCCTGGTGTTGCGCACTGCGAAATGGACCTCGCTGAGCAGCATCTCCTGGCCGTCGCTGGTCCGGAGCGCCGGGGGCGGGCGCAGCATGGGCTCCAGCCAGAGACGGAAGAAGACCGGCGGCAGGCAGCGCCGGAACTCGAGCTCCGTGGCGTCGGAGTACTCCTGGAAGTAGCGGTCGTGGAGGTCGCGCAGCGAGCGCAGGATACCCTCGCGCAGCTGGCGTGGCAGGGGGAAGACGCCACCGTCCAGCTCGGGCCCGCCCGAAGCACCCTGACCGACGATGCGCGCGGCCAGCAGGTCCCAATGGCGCAGGCCGCGGGATGCGCTGCGCTCGTTCACGGTGACCTCGTGTCCGGCCAGCAGCTCCCGCAGCCGGATGGTCCTGCCCGGTTCCAGAGAAACGACCTCGTAGAGCCGCATGGAGCTGCGTCGCAGCCCCTCCAACCAGCGCCTCTCGCCTGCACGGAGCACGATGTCGGGATCCTGCAGGAAGTGATCCGCCAGGGTCATGCCGTCGCTCTGCACCCGGTCGAAGCAGGTCCAGAAATCAAGCGCGTCGTCCGTCACCCTCTCGATCTGCTCGCCCATCTCCTCCAGCAGGTGCTCGTGCTCGCCCCAGAACTCGTCGAAGGCTTCATCGACCACGTCCGCCCAGTCCGGGCCGTCCATGTAGTCCATCAGCAGCTCGTAGGCGCTGAGGCGCTCCTGGGAGGTGTAGGGCGCCTTGACGCCGCCGCCGCGCAAGCAGCAGCGCTTGTACTTCTTGCCGCTGCCGCAGGGACAGGCCTGGTTGCGGCCGATTTTCTTTCTGCCCATGGGAGGCGCTCCATCGTGAGGAACCGCGCCAGTCTACCGCGTTCCGCCCCCATCTCCGAATCCCTTCCGCCCCAGCACCTCCAGCCCCAACCGCAGCCGCCGCAGCAGGCCGCGCCAGGGCTGGCGCCCGGCCACCTTGCGCCCCCAGCGTAGCAGCCGGCGCTCGGCGGACCAGCGGTCCCAGCGGCGCTCGTGCGCGCCCCCACGCCGCTCGCCCAGCCCGCGCCACAGCTGCCCGCGCGGTGTGCCCCAGTCCCGCAGATCTTGGTCCGGCACCCGGGCCAGCTGCTGGGCCACCACCCGCACGGCCTCGTCATCCATGCGCGCCATCCAGGCTGCGGCCCGCGCGGGCTCGGGCCGCTGGAAGCGCTCCACACCGGTGGGATCGCCCGGACCCTGGCGCTGCAAGGGCACGCGTCCGTAGTCCAGGGCTTCCGGCGCGCACGGGATCGCCAGAAACCGGCAGATGCGCGCCAGCTCCCGCTCGGGCTGGCCCAAAAAATCCTCGTAGCGGACGTGCAGCAGGCGCAGCTTCTCCTGCCGCAGCAGCCAGGCGATGCGCGGCAGGTAGCGCGCCAGCACCGGGTTGTGCTCGCCAGCGGCCCGGAAATCGCCGTCGAAGAAGCTGTGGGCGTAGCTGTGGAACAAGCCCGCGGGGTGGCGGGTGAGCACCAGGTAGCGGGCCCGGGGGTAGAGGCGTGCCAAGAAGCGGGGCTCCAGGGCGTTGGCCGGCGTCTTGTCGAGCAGCAGGCGCGCGCCAGCAGGGGCGCCGCTCCAGGCCCGGTCGTAGAGCCGGTCGCTGCAGGCCCGCAACGCCTCCAGGTAGTCGCGCTCGCCTTTGGGCAGGCTCTGCTGTACGAAGGCCCGCAGCCCGCGCCCGGCCTGCAGTGGATCGTAGGGGGCGTGCCGCACGCGCGCGCGAAAGCCCAGGTGCGCCAGGGGCGGGATGATGTGGGGCTCGGGCAGCACGTGCACGACCCCGCTGGCGTGCAGCACGCGCATGAGCATGGTGGAGCCGCTGCGCGGAGCGCTGATCAGGAAGACGAGGTGGTCGGCGATGCTGGTCACGGGGGGGCTCGCCCAGGGGAGGTGCGGACTTGTAGCCCGCTGCCCGACGTCTGGCGCCCGGTGCCCGCCCCTCCGGGGGATCCCTCCTCGGTGACGCCTATGGCGCCACGGAGCCCGCACCCCCCCGGGGGTCCCTCCTCGGTGACGCCTATGGCGCCCCGGAGCCCGCACCCCCGGGAGAACGCCTACCTCAACCCCACCCGCAGCGCCTGCACCGGCGACTGCACGCGCTGCGCTGGGTCGCTCGCCAACGCCAGCGCCGCCCCGCCCCACTGGAACTCGCCTGCCAAGGTAGGCACCAGCTCCACCGTGGCCTTGAACACCGAGCCACCTGGCATCGCGGGCGCGGTCAGCTCCAGGTGCCCCTCCCGGCTCGAGTAGGCCTGGAGGGCGCCCTGCGTCACCAGGGCATCCAGTCCCATGGTCTCCACCTCCACGCCCGCGGGCAGCTCCAGCTCAACGGTGAAGGCCTCGCCGCCGGGCACGGCCGCCTGCAGCTGGCAGTCCAGGCTCTCGCCCACCGCGGCCGGGCCGCTGGTGTCCACGCGCAGGGCGAAGCCCTCGGCGCCGGGCTCGCCCTTCCAGGGCAGCCACGAGGTCTGGGTGACGCTGAAGGCCAGGCCGGGCACGGCCGGCTTGGCCTCCAGGCGGTAGCTGTGGGGTCCGGCGCGGTCGGGGCCGGCCGCGCGCGCCACCAGGGGCGCGTAGCCGCCGGCCAGCTGCAGGTCGCGGGTCATCAGCTCCCGGCCGTCCACGCTCAGGCGCAGCTGCACGGTCTCGGGCAGGGGCTCGGAGAAGACGGCGGCCAGGGCCTCGAGCGCCGCCAGGCCGGCCAGGCCGTCGCCGAAGCCGCGGCCGGGCCGGTAGGCGCCCAGCAAGGAGGCGGCCAGATCGCTGACCAGCTCGGCGTCCGTCGGCGAGTCCTTCAGGGCCAGCGCGGCCCAGGCGGTGACCTCCACGTCGCTGGGCTGGTGGCCGTCGATGCGCTGGGAGGTCTGGGCGGCTTCCAACACGCGGCTGCCGTCGGGTCGGGTCTTCACAGCCTCGCGCACCAGCTGCTGCAGCTGCTCCTGCAGCGGGCCCTCCACCAGGCCGGCGGCCAGCAGCACGGCGGCGGTGTAGGGGTCCGTCAGGCTGCGGGCGTTGCGGGCGGCGAAGCCAGCGGCGCGCTGGCGCACGCGGATGTTGTGGTCGCGGCAGAAGTGCGCGGCCAAGGCGGAGAAGACCAGGGCGCGCCCGATGCTGACCTGGCCGCCGCTCCAGGCGCTGGCGAAGGAGCCGTCGGCCGACTGCTCGGAGACCACCTGGTCCACCAAGCGCGAGGTCAAGGCCTCGGCCAAGGCGTCCTCGGGTTGGGTGCGGGCGGCGGCCAAGGCCACCACGGCCTGCTGCACGCCGGGGCTGCGCGTGTGGCGCACCAGGCGCTGGTAGGCCACCAGGCGCGCCTTGCGCAGCTGGGCCTGGTCGATCTCCTGGCCCAGGCGCTGGGCGATGTCCCGCCCGTAGCCGGACAGGGCGTAGCCGTAGGCGGCGATCCCCAGGTCCGCGTGGGAGAAGGAGCGCTCCATCTCGCCGGCCAGGATGGCCATGGGCCCGGGGTAGACCACCATGTCCAGGGTGCTGGCGCCGGGCAGGGCGCCGAAGGGCGCCAGGATCTCGAAGTCCCGGGGCGCGGCCAGGGTGCCGCCCTGGGTGCGGGCCAAGCGGCGTCCGGTGGGCACCACGCTCAGGCTGCGCTCCACGCGGTCGGCGCCCGCCAGGCTGACGGCCACGGTGCAGATGCCCGGGCGCAGGGCCTCGATGTCCAGATAGCGCAGCTGGCTGGCGTTGCCCTCCAGGGCCAGGGCGCCCGCTGCGTTGCCGCGGGCGGCGGCGCCTTCCACGCCGGCTTCCAGGGCGCCGTGGAAGGGCTGGCCCTGGTTGTTCACCACCTGCAGGGGCAGCTGCAGGCGGTCGCCCACTCGCAACGGCGGCGGGGCCACCACGTCCAGGTAGACGGGCAGGGTGGAGCTGAAGCGGGCCGTGCTGCCGGCTTGGGCGCCGGAGCGGGCGTGGGCCAGGGCCAGCACGCGCCAGTCGGTCAGCTGGTCGGGCACGGTCAGCTCCACGCTGGCCTGGCCGCTGGCGTCGGTGACCACCAGGGGCTGGAAGAGGAAGGTCTCGGGGAACCAGGCGCGGGTGGGGGCTTCTTCTCCGCTCTCGCGGCCGTCGCCGCCCTTGGCGTCGTCGGGGGCCATGGGCTCTTCCTCAAGGTCCATCTCATCCGCCACCATGCCGCCGGTCCCGATCAGGCCATCCATGAGGGCGTCTTTGGCCTCGGCCTTCTTGGCCTTGCGGGAGCGCTCCATGGCGGGGGCTGGCTGAGCCACCGCCTGCCCCTCGGCCTCCTCCATCTCCATGGGCGCGGACATGGGCGCCTCGTCGGCCATCATGCATCCCGGGGCCAGGCCCCCGATGCTCACCAGAGCTAGCGAAAGGAACGGGCAGCGGGTCATCGGGCCACCTCCCAGACGTAGGCTTGCCAGGGCTCGACGTCCTCGGGCAGGCGCCGGGCGTCGGAGACGAGCAGGCGGGGATCGGTCAGCTCCAGCAGGTCGGCGGGCAGGCGCCAGAGCTCGAGCCGGCGCCCGAAGGCGTCGTCCACAGGATCGCCGGCCTTCTCGCGCGCTGTGAGCATCTCGCCCCAGAGCTCGACCATGCGCTTGCAGGTCATGACGTCGCCCTCGGCCGCGCCTTCTTCCCAGGCGGCCACGCGCCGCCGGGCGTCGGAGAGCAGCTGGTAGAAGGTCTCGGTCAGGGGCACCACGGGGTCGAAGCGCTGCTCGCCGTGCACGGTGACGCCCTCTTCTTCGGCCGGGGCCGGGGGGATCTGGGAGATGCGCTGCAGGGTGGCCAGCACGGCGTTGTCGCCCGCGATCTGGCCAGTGAGCAGGGCGCGGGCGTCGAAGATGCCGAAGGCGGCGCGGTCGGTCTTGGCGCGGATGGTGATGCGCCCCCAGTCGTCGGGCGAGAGCAGGGGCGCCAGCTGGGAGAGGGCCTCGTCCACGCCGAAGAGACTGACGGCGGCCTCGCTGGGGCGCTCCCCCTCGGCGGTGCGCAGCGTCAAGCGCGCCAGGTCGCCGGGGCGGTAGACCTGGCTGTCGGGCTCCACGCTGACCGAGAGCTCCTCCTCGCGCGGCACCAGCAGCACGGCGCGCGCTCCGGCCCATTCCACGGTCAGCAGGCCGTGCAGGCCCTTGGGGACCTGGCCGCTGATGATGCGCCGCTTCTCGTCGTACTTCAGCTCGGCCACGCGGTCGTCGCCCTGCATCAGGTGCAGCTTCGTGTCTTTTTCGGGCAGGCTGCCGTAGAAGTCGGGCCCGCGCAGCAGCTTGACCTGCAGCGGATCGCCGGCCCGCAGCAGGGGCTGCTCGGCCCGCAGGCGCAGGTTCGGAACGGTGCCGGGGTCGATGAGCACCTTGGTCTCGCCGATGGGATCGCCCTTGATGGAGGCGCTGACCTTGAGCTCGTAGGCGCTGCGCACGCTGCCCGTGCGCTCCGCCGGTGCGCTGCGTGAGGGATCGGGGCTGACCGCCAGGCGCATCACGCCCTCGGCGTCGTCCAGGGCCGCTTCGTCCAGCACCAGGTCGGAGAAGGCGGCCTGCACGCAGAGGCGCTGCTGGGCGCTCCAGATGCCGCTGGCCTTGGGATCGGGCACCCAGCGCGTGGCCAGGGCGCGGCTGCCCTCGCTGGCCCGCCAGTGCAGGCGATGGGTGAAGCGAGAACTGCGCTCCATGTCGGCTACGCAGGGGCGGGCCTGCAGCCGGGCGCGCTCGCGCAGATCTGACAGGCCCTCGGGATTGGCCGGCACGGCGTCGCTGTCGGTGGTCATGGTGGCGCCGGGGGCGGCCTGGATGCGCCAGCTGACCAGGTAGAGGCGCTCCTTGCCCGGCAGGCTGCGTTGGCCCCGCAGCTGCTCGGCCAGGCAGCGCTCGGTGGGTGCATCGCCCACCAGCACGCGGCGCACGGCGCCGTCGGCGCCAGTGGCCACGCCGGCGCGGAAGAGCTCCTGGCCGCTCTCGACGTAGATGGCGCAGGCTTCCAGGTCGCGGTCCCAGGGATCCAGGAAGACGCGCTCGTCCAGGCTCACCTCGTCGTCGCCGAAGAGGTCTTGCAGCGAGACGCGCTGCACGCGCAGCTGCTCCGAGGGGGGCGGCGGCCGGTAGGGAAGGGGAGGGATGACCACCGAGACGGGCTTGCCGGGGTCCAGCTGCAGTGCGGCCACAGCGTCGGCGTCGGCGATGCCCGTGACGCCCGGATCGGTGGCGTCCCAGGCGCGGGAGGCGGTGACCTCGGCTCCGGCCAGGGGCGTGCCGTCGGGCCGCGTGATGCGCATGTAGACGCGGTTGTTGAAATCCGGCACCAGGCCGTCGGCCAGCTCGGTCTCGACGGTGGCGACGATGGGGGTGGCCGAGAGCTTGAGGGCGCTGCCCCCTGCCACGCGCTCGCCGGCGGCGTCGGTGGCCTGCAGGACCACGGGCAGGGTGACGGTCCCCTGCAGGTCGTCGGGCACCGGGCTCAGGGCCAGCTCGAAGGCGCCGTCGCGGTCGGTGGTGACGCTGCGCTCGTCGAGCCAGTCGTTGGGCGGCGGCCAGCTCTGGCCGCCCGCGCCCAGCACCTGCAGCACCACCCGCGCGTCGGCCACGGGAGCGCCGGAGCGGTAGCGCAGGCTGCCGGAGATCAGGGGCTGGTCGCCCGCCCCGTACCAGCTGCGCGAGGGCTTGACCTGCACCTCGAAGCGCGGCAGCGTGAAGGGCTCCACCCGCAGATGCACGGTGTCGGAGGCCTCGCCCGAGCACCAGGTGACGGCATAGGTACCGGCCTGTGCGTCGTCGGCCAGGGGGAAATCGCCGGCGGCCACGCCCCAGACCCCGGCCGGCACGCGCTCTTCCAGCAGGATGTCGCCGCTGGGATCTGTGACGGTGAAGACGCCTGGGCGGCCGTCCAGAGGCGTGTGATCCGCCATGCGCAGCACGACCGCGCGGAACATGATGGTCTGGCCGGGCTTGTAGAGCGGTCGGTCGGTGGCCAGGTGCACCAAGGCCGGGGCGTAGAGGGGCAGCTCCGTCTCGGCCTGCACCTCTCCCAAGGGGGTGTCCAGCACGGCGCGCAGCTTGTAGTCTCCGTCGGGCACCTGGGGCAGCACCACCCGGGCGCGGCGCGCGCCCTTGTAGCTCTTCTTCCACTTCTTCTCGGGCTCCAGCAGGGTGGCCTGGCCGTCGGCGTCTACCAGGTAGGCCTGGGGATCGAAGCGTCGCAATGCGGTGCGGTAGTCGTCGTCGGCCCCCCCGCGGGAGTAGACGGCGCGGCCCACGACCTCGACATGGCCGGGGCGCCCGCGGCGCAGGCCGTAGGCGTGCAGGACCGCGCTGGGCACCGGCTTGCCGTCGGGACAGCTGCCCACGACGATGCCCCAGCGAATCCAAGCCGGGACGCAGACGAAGATGTTGGCGCAGAGCAGGGCCAGGACCAGCAGGCCCGCCGCGACAGAGGCCAGGATGATCTTCAGCTTGCGGCGCTGCGCGCTGCGTTTCTGGCCGTAGGGAGGACGGGGAATGCTCACTGCGGAACCTCCGGGAACCTGGGGATCCTACCTGACCTGCACCAACGACGGGAGGTGGCGGGAGCTTTCACTCAGAAACGAAGGCCACCCCACGAGGCGTGGGGCGACCGCGATGGTTGGAGAACCTGCTGCGCTTCGACGCGCCTACTCGGCCTTGGCCGCCGCCTCCGAGAGCGTGCGCACCTCGGCTTCCAGCTCGTCCACCTTCTTGTGCAGGTGGAGAAGCTCCCGCTGCACTCCATCTTCGAAGGTGCTGGCGTGGGCGCGGGTCTCGTTGATGTTCAAGATGATGTCGTCCTTGGACTGCAAGGTCAGCACGATGTTGACCAGCATGGCGACGAACAACAGGGTGAAGATCAGCAGCCGACCGTAGAAGGCTTGCAGCGCGATGCGCTTGCGGAAGAAGTCGAAGTCCTCCCGTCGCACCTGTTTCGGCGTCTCGATGACCGGTGCGCTCGTCGGATCCATTTCCTTGCTCGGATCGTAGGGCGGCGCGTAGGAGAGGCCAGCTCGGCGGCGGGGGCTGTCGTCGGTCGGGGGATCGGGGGGCAGGTTCTCGTCGGACACAGGACCTCCAGGTCGGGACGCCGTTCTATCCTGGCATTTTTGGCCGACCTGCTCAAGCGCCCTCTTCCTTCACGCTGCTGCGCAGAGCCATGCGCTGCGGATCCCGGGGCGCTGCCGGGATAGGTGTCAGACGCACGCCGCCCCGCTGGGGCAGGCGACGCCGCGGGCGATATGCTCGAGCTCTGACTGCGAGGAAGCGCGAAGTGCTCTACTACTACATACGCGAAGCGGGCGAAGAGGGCTGCATCGTCACGGGTGAGGGGGAGTCTCCTGGCGTCGACCTGGCCACCCTGCTCGGCCATGGCTCCCCACCGCTGCTGGCCTCACTCGAGGTCGGAGCCGCTCTGGCGGACATCCTGTCCATCGCCGTGCAAGACAAGGCCGTGCACGGCGACATCAAGCCGGGCAATATCAAGATCGATGCCGCCGGTGCAGTGGGCATCGAGGGCTGGGGCGCGGTCCGGCACACCTGTCGGGCTCCCGAAGGGCGACCCATCGGCCCCGAGACCGATGTCTACGCCCTGGGTGTGGCGCTGCACGCGCTGATGGCCGACGAGTCCATGGGCGCCCTGCCGCGGGATCCCGATCAGCACGACGACGAGGTGGTGCACCGCGTGATGGCCATGGACTTCGGCGACGTGCAGGGTCGACGCTGGGTGCAGGATGTGCGCCAGTTCATCACGCTCTGCCTGGCCTTCGATCCGGCGGAGCGTCCCGAAGCGCTGGACGTCGCCAACGTGTTGGCGCATGTCTGCGAGCAATGCCCGCCCCCCGGGCTGGACAGCTGGGCCGCCAGGCTCGTGACGCGCATCTCCGGCGACGCAGCGCCCGGGCCGAGCCCCGCTCCGGCCGTCGAGGAGGATCTGACTGGGCCCACCACCCGCAGAGGCCCCCTGCACACGGGCATGTTCAAGCCCAGCACGCGCACGGCGCCCGCCGCCAAGGGCGAGTCCACAGCCTTCTGGAGCCGCGAGAAGATCGCGGCCATGATGGCGGAAGAAGACGAGGCCTATGGCGAGCCTGAACCCGAGCCGGCTCCGGTGCCCCGGGCGGTGCCGACGCCGCGCCCGGCGCCCGCACCCGCACCCGCACCCGCGCCCAGGCCCGAACCGGCGCCCGCGCCGGCAGCCAAGCCGGTCTCCAAGCCGCTGGCGCCGAAGCCTGCGCCCGCGCCCGCGCCCGCGCCCGCCCCTGCGGCAGCGGCTCCGGCCCCGAAGCCCAAGCCAGCTCCCATCATCCAGGGTCCCGTGGCCAGCGGCCCCACGCCGGGCTCTCCCCAGCCCAGCCCGGCGCCACCCCAACCCAGCCCGGCGCCCAAGAAGGGCGGCGCGCTGAAGTGGGTGCTGCTGATCCTGGTGCTGGCCGTCCTGGCGCTGGTCGGCGTGCTGGCGGTCGGCGGCGCCACGGCCTGGTTCCTATCGGATCGCCAGGTCGAGGGGCCCTCCGCAGAGGAGCAGGGCACTGCTGCTCAGGATGAGGCGGCCCAGGACGAGGCGGCCATCCCCGACGACGAGGACACCGGCCAGGACCAAGCCCAGGCCGCTGACCCGGGCGGCGCTGCGGCCTCGCAGAAGACCGGCTCGGGTACGAGCGCATCGAAGACGGGCTCTTCCGGCTCGGCGGGCGGTAGCGGCCAGACCTCGTCGGGCTCGTCGTCCTCCGGCTCGTCATCCTCCTCTGGCACTTCTGCGGGTTCGGGAGGTTCGGCGGCCGAGGAGGCCGCGCAAGACGCCACGGGCTCCTCCTACACCGTGCGCTTCGTTCTCCAGGGCCACGAAGCCGAGCTGACCTGCGGCGATGGGCAGAAACGCAGCTTCGTGGGCGCCTCCCGCATCAGCTTCACCGGCGTGGTCACCTGCATGATCAAGGCTGGCGAGGCCCGCGGCGCCGTGCAGCTGCGGCAGGCCGCCACGCTGACCTGCACGATCTCGGGTGACAAGGTGAATTGCAGCTGATGCGCGCGCTGGTGCAGAGGGTGGGGAGCGCCGCTGTGCGCGCGGATGGCGAGGTGCTGGGCGCCATCGACCAGGGGCTGCTGATCCTGCTGGGCGTGGGCCCGGGAGACGGCGAGGCCCAGGCGGCCTGGCTGGCGCGCAAGCTCTCGCGCCTGCGCATCTTCCAGGACCCGCGGGGCCGCATGAACCTGTCGCTGCTGGACGTGGGCGGCCAGGCGCTGGTGGTCAGCCAGTTCACGCTCTACGCCGACTGCCGGCGCGGCAACCGGCCCAGCTTCACGGACTCGGCTCCCCCCGCGCTGGCCGAGCCGCTCTACGAGCGCTTCTGCGAGCTGCTGGTCGAGCAGGGCGTGCCGGTGGAGCGTGGGCGCTTTGGCGCGTTGATGAGCATCTCGCTGGTCAACGACGGCCCGGTGACCATGATGGTGGAGGCGCCATGATCGCCCTGGCCGAAGCGGCCGCCCGCGCCTCTGGCGCCATCATGAGGCGGGCCCACCAGGACATGGCCCGGCGCCAGGTGCGTCGCAAGGGCGCGGTGGACCTGGTCACCGAGACCGATCTGGCCTGCGAGCGAGCCATCTGCGAGCTGCTGCGTCGCGAGACCCCTGGCGTGCCCATCCTGGGCGAGGAGGGCCAGGGCGGCCTGGCAGCGCCGGCGCCCACCTGCTGGATCGTGGATCCGCTCGATGGAACGACCAACTTCGTGCACGGCTTCCCCGCCTTCGGTGTCAGCGTGGCCTACCAGGAAGGGGGGCGCGTGCTGGCGGGCTGCATCTACGATCCGCTGCGCGACGAGTGCTATACGGCCCAGCAGGGGGGCGGAGCCCGCTGCAACGGCCAGCGGCTGCGGGTCTCCGCCACGCCCGGACTGGGCGAGGCGCTGCTGATCACGGGCTTCGGCTACGATCGCCAGCAGCGGGCCGCCTGGTATCTGTCCTACGTGGAGGCCTTCCTGCGGCGCTGCCAGGGGCTGCGTCGCGTCGGCGCCGCGGCCCTGGATCTGGCCCACCTGGCGGCCGGCCAGGCGGACGGTTTCTGGGAGTACGGGCTGAAGGCCTGGGACGTTGCGGCCGGCGCGCTGTTGGTCCGCGAGGCGGGCGGGCGCGTGACGGGCACCGAGGGGCAGGTTCTGGATCTTCAGGAAGGCCGCATCTTGGCCACCAATGGCCGGCTCCACCAGCCCATGCTGGAGGTGCTGGCTGAGGTGAACGCCCTCCAGGGGGGGTAGAATCGGGACATGTTGGGAGAAGAGCATGGCTAGAGCCGTTGGCATCGACCTGGGCACCTCGTACTCATGCGTGGCTGCGGTCGTGGATGGCGAGCCGCTTGTGCTGGCGGACGACCAGGGGCGCAACGTCCAGCCGTCGGTGATCGCCTTTGGCTACGACGGCACGCCGGTGGTGGGCTGGCGAGCCCAGCGCCAGCTGATGTACGCCCCCGAGAGCACGGTCAACTCGCCCAAGCGGCTGATGGGAAGGCGCTTCGCATCGCCCGAGGTCAGCCGGCTGTCGCTCAACGTGGGCTACGAGCTGGTGGAGTCGGCTTCGGGCGACGTGCTGATTCGCGTGCGCGATCGAGAGTTCTCGGTACCGGCGGTCAGCGGGATGGTGCTGCAGCATATGTGCTCCATCGCCGAGGCCAGGCTGGGCGAGAAGGTGCAACAGGCCGTCATCACCGTGCCGGCCTACTTCAACGACCGCCAGCGTCAGGCCACGCGCGAGGCGGCGCAGTCCGTCGGGCTGGAGTGCCTGCGCATCATCAACGAACCCACGGCAGCGGCGCTGGCCTATGGCCTGGGCGAGGACAAGAGCGAGAACCTGGCGGTCTACGACCTGGGCGGTGGCACCTTCGACATCTCCATCCTGCGCCTGGACGACGACGTCTACGAGGTGGTCGGCACGGCGGGCGACACCTTCCTGGGGGGCGACGACTTCGACGCGGCCGTGGCCAAGCACTTCCTCAAGGGCTTCAAGCGCCGCAGCCGCCTGCGCGTGCAGGACAACCGCATCACCTGGCTGCGCCTGGTGGACGCGGCGGAGCGAGCCAAGATCGCCCTGGGCGACGCCAACGAGGTGGAGGTCTCTGTGCCAGGCGTGGCTCGCTCGCTGGAAGGCAAGGAGGTGGTGCTCGACGCGCGCATCGATCGCCTGACCTACGCCCAGGCGGTGATGCCCCTGGTGCAGCGCACCTTCCAGGTCTGCGACGAGTCCATCAAGCTGGCGGGGCTGTCGGCCTCGCAGATCGACAAGGTGCTGCTGGTGGGTGGCATGTCGCGGCTCTTCCTGGTCCAGGAAGCGGTGGAGCACTACTTCCAGCGCCCCGTGGTGCTGGGGCACAATCCGCACGAGGTGGTGGCCCTTGGCGCCGCGCTGCAGGCCCACAACCTGACCGGCGACCTGGGAGACGCTCCGGGTGCCCTGCTGCTGGACGTCACGCCCCGTTCGCTGGGTATCGCCACGGTGGGTGGCTTCGTGGAGACGCTGATCCCCCGCAACTCCTCCATCCCCACCGAGGCCGCCAAGTTCTTCTACACGGCCAACGACAACCAGACCGAGGTCCGCGTGGCGGTCTACCAGGGCGAGTCGCGCAAGGCTTCGCTCAACGAGCAGCTGGGGGAATTCACCATGGATGGGCTGCGCGAGGCGAACCGCGGCCAGGTCAAGGTGGAGATCAGCTTCGAGATCGACGCGGACGGCATCGTGCACGTGATCGCCCGGGAACCGGACACCGGGCAGCTGCGCGATCTCAAGATAGAGTTAGGAAGCAAGACCTAGGCCAGCGCGCTTCTTTCGAGCCTGGAGGTGTCGGACATGGATCCCTTGCTCAAGACCCGGGTGGAGATCGAGACGCTGCACGAGCTGCTGCCCGAGCTGGACTACTACCGCATCCTGCTGCTGGATCCGGACGCACCCCAGAAGGACGTGGATCCGGCTTTTCGCAAGGTCTCGCGTCAGCTGCACCCGGATCGCTTCGCCAGGGTGGGGGACGCCGCGCTCAAGGCCAAGGTGAACGAGATCTTCCGCTTCGCCAATGAGGCCTTCCGCGCCCTGCGCGATCCCGACACCCGGGCCAGCTTCGACAAGGAGCGCGCCTCGGGTGCCACGCGCATCAGCGCCGAGGGGCGCAGCGACGCCGCCCAGGATGCCGCGGCCCAGGCCAATCCCGAGTTCGCCGCTCGCACCCCGCTGGGAGAGAAGTACTGGAAGATGGCGCTGGAGTGCTGGAAAGAGAAAGACTACAAAGGTTGTACGCTGCAAATTCGCTTTGCCAGCCAGTTCGAGCCTGACAACGAGGTCTTCAAGCAGTGGGCAGAGAAGGCCAAGCAAGCGGAAGAGAAAGCCGCCGGCGAGGTGGAGGAGAATCCCTACAAGCTGCGGCTCGTCTAGCGGGATGCTCGCGCGCCGCACGGTGCCTGCGCATGATCGCTAGAGACAGGGCGCAGCTCTTCGTGGGATACTGTGCAAAGCCCCTCTTCGTCCGCTGCGCCAGGTGTTCTCTGTGCGCTTCCGTGGCCGGTGATATAAGTATTACTGCTTTTCCCTCCAGATAGCTGAACATCACCTCCCGAGGTGGTTGTCGGGGTGTCGCCCGTGTACCGCGTCTTGGAACTGCTGCTGGCCTTCCTGGGCGGGATGGTGTTTGTCAGCGTGGTCTGGTGGCTGCTGGTGCGCAGGCTGAAGGGCAACGTGAAGCTGCTGGCCAGTCGGTTGCGGGCCGCCGAAGAAGTGGAGACGGCCTTCGGCGCGCTGCGCGAGGCCGTCCTTGGACTGGGCATTCGGCACCTGCCACCTGGGAAACGCCCCAAGAGCGCGGAAGATGGGCTGCGGGTGATGGACGAGACCTGGCAGAGCAAAGCCCAGGAGATGAAGCACCTGCACAAGCGCCTGGTGGTCAACCTGCACGCCATCAACCAGCTGCGCAAGAACGAGAAGCGCCTGCGGGAACGGGTGGTGCAGCTGGAACAGATGCTGATGGAGTCGCCGGAGTACGACCTGCGGGCCCAGTTCTCGGCCATCAGCCGGGAACGGGACGTGTTTCGAAAGAAGGTGGTGGAGTATCGCCAGTTGCTGGCCGGCGACGACGAGCAGGTGGCCAGCAGCATGGTCTCCCTCTCACGGCGCAACGACGCCCTGCGCGCCGAGCTGCGCTCTTCGCGCCGCCTGATACGCATGATGGAACGCCAGGTTCGGACGATGCAGAAGGAGGGGCTGGAGCGGGCGGGCTTCGGCGTGAACGGGCTGATGAACCACGACCTGCCGCCAGGAGCCTTCGACTCCCTCTCCGATGTCCCCATGGACGATCCGGAGGAGTTCTCGGCCGAGTACAAGGAAGAGATCAGCGAGTCGGAGCCACCGCAGCATTGAGCGGGGAGAGAGCCTGTCGGCAGGTGCCCTCCTGTCAGTCCGCAGGCTCTCCGTGGAAGGTCCAGCGACCCGGCGGGAAGCGCTGGCGGTTCTGCTGCCACCACTGCCGCCACGCCAGCCGGTGGCTGACCTGCAGGCGCCATGCGCCGTCGGCGTCGAAGGGCAGGGCGGCCCCGGTGGCGATGACCAGCTCGTCGTAGGCGCTGCGGCGCACGCGCATGTCGTCATCGGCCAGGCGCGCGATCAGCGTACCCGGATCCAGCAGCTCGCCGGCCCGATAGCGCCGCCCCTGTATGAAGGCCCGTTCGTTGCGGGCCAACCAGTCGGTCCAGCGCAGCTTCAGGTCGGGAGCCTCGGCCGGCTCGTGATGCCCCGTGATGATCTCCAGGGCGCTGGAGGCCACGGCGGCCACCCTGATCTCGGGCCTGGAGGTGGAGGCCAGCAGCTGGTCGAAGCCACGGGGATCCCCCATATAGGCCAGGCCCATCAAGGCACCGCGGGCCAGCTCTTCGTCCAGGGCCACCGAGCCCTTCAGCAGCAGCAGGAAGGAGGGACCGCCGTAGCGCCCCACGATCTCGGCCGGCAGCGTACCCAGGGAGGTGTCTCGTTCGCCCAGCAGCTCCGCGTGGTAGCTGATGGCGCGGCGGTCCCCAAGCAGGAGCAGGGCGATGGATGCGGCCTCGGCCAGCTCCGTCCGGTCCAGGGTGGGCAGGATGTCATCGATGGCTTCGTGCGATCCCACGCGACCCAGGGCCATGATCGCTGCCTGCCGCGCGCTATGGGGGATGTCGGCGGACACCATCTTGCGTAGCTGCTCGGCGGCGGCACGCTCGCGGCGCCAGCCCAGGATCTCGGCTGCCCGTGCCAAGGCCACGGGATCGTCCTTGGCCTCCAGGCTCTCCAGCAGGCCGGCGGCCAGCGCGGCATTGGGAGAGCGCGCCAGGGCGCTCTTCAAGGCTCGGCCCGGCAAGCCGGCGATGTAGTCGCTGTCCAGGTGGTCCAGCAGCACGCGCGCCGCCTCGTAGCTGCGGTGGTGCGCCAGCAGGTCCACTGCGGCCACGTAGTGGGCCAGGCGCGGATCCCCGGGGCGAATGGTGGCGCCTTCCAGGCCGCGGGCGGCCTGGCTCACCTCTGCTCCCAGGGCCTTCACCACATCCTTTTCGCAGGCGGCGATGGCTATCTGGTGGGCGCCCAGCCGGCGCTCCGGGCGGTCGGCGTCGGCGCGCTCCAGGGGCGGCCGCGGCTTCTGGGCCTCTGCGCGCAGGCGGGCATGCTCGCTGGCCCGCTCCAGGTGCCACTGGAGGCTCTCGGCTGGCTCTTGCAGGGCAGCGTCCGTGGCGGCCACGCCCGCGGCGAGATCGGCCGCCTTGAACAGGCGCCGCGCTCGCAGCAGCAGCTCCCGATCCCCCAACCGGCCCAGACGCAGCAGCACCCAGGCCAGGCGCAGGGGCAGGGAGAGCTTCTCGAAGCCGTCCTGGGCGCTGCTCCAGGCGGCGCGCGCGGTCCGCTCGTCACCCATGGCCATGGCCAGGTCACCGGCCCGGATGCCCAGGCGCAAGCGCGCCTCGCGGTCGTCGGTGCGCAGCGTGAGCTGTTCCGCCTCGGCGTAGGCCGCGCGCGCCTCTTCGTAGCGCCCGGTGTCGCGCTGCTGGTCGCCTTCCAGCATGGCCAGGCGGCAACGAATGCCCAGGTCGCCCGTGGGCTGCGCCTGCTGGCGAGCCTTCTCCAGGCAGGTGGTGGCTTTCCGCGGCCGATCCAGCAGCATGTGGCGCTCGGCCAGCAGGGCCCAGGCCTCGGCGCGCTGCACCGGGTCGGTCAGGTCGTGCAGGGCCTCCTGCAGGATCTCCTCGGCCCAAGGTTCCTGGCGCGCCACCACGATGGATCCCAGGGTCAGCAGGGCCTGCGCCCGCAGCTGGGGATCCGGGCTGTGGTCCAGGGGCCGGAGGCAGGCTTCGGCCTCGTCATGCAGGCCCAGCTCGGTGTCGAGCCTGGCCAGCAGCAGGCGCAGCTCCGCCAGCAGGCCCTGCTGGGCGAAGCTGGCGCTGCGGTACAGCAGCTCCTCCAGCAGCTGGCGCGCCTCGCTGCGGTCGCCGCGGTCCAGGTAGATGCGGGCGTAGGCCTGGGCGGCCGCAGAGATCAGATCCAGCTCCGGGGGCGTGTGCGCGTCGCGCACGCGCTGGTTCAGCAGGTCCCGCAGCTCGCGCTCCCAGGCGGCGTCCTGCGGCTCGAAGAGCCGGTCGAGGGAGGAGAGCAGGTCGGGATCGGCGCTCTTGGCGCCGGGGTAGGGCAGGGGCAGGCGCACGGCGCGCAGGGCCTTGAGGTAGGCCCAGCGGGCCTGACCCGTGTCGCTGTGGACCAGCACGTCCCCCAGCCGCTGCCAGGCGGGCAGCAGGTCGGGATCAGAGGTCGTGGCCTGGCGCAGCAGGGGCTCGGCCAGGTCCGGCGCGCCCGCGGCGATGTGGCGTTCGGCCAGGCGCAGCAGCAAGAAGGCGTTGGAGGGATCGCAGTGCAGGCGCAGCTCGTCCCGCAGCTCGGGGGTCTTGGGCGACTGCTCCAGCAGGTGCAGCATGCCCATCAGCCAGCGGTGGTAGCTGTGGTACATGGGCTGCAGGGCGAAGCCGGCCTCTTCGCTGCCCTTCCAACGCCCGAAGACGTGGCCCGCGTCGGTGGCCACGTAGGCCCAGCTCTCGTCCTCGGTGGGCCCGTCGGCGAAGAGCACCACGTTGGAATGGTCGCGATGGGCAGGGGCCAGCTCGGCGCTGGAGCGCAGCCGCAGCACGCCGCGGAAGAGCAGCGCGCCGTTCCAGCGCTTCATGAAGGCCGCCAGGCTGGGGGGCAGCGCCAGCTTGAGGTGCTGCTCGGCTTCCTGCAGCGCGGCATCGGTCGCCGGCGGGCGCAAGTGGTGCACGTCCTGCCGATAGCGATCCATCAGGCGCAGCAGCGGATGGAAGGGGTCGACGTTGGCTTGCATGGAGAGACCTGCTGAGGGAGGGGGTTGATTCAAGTATTATCACACCACTACTATTGACATGGCAAGAGCAGATTGATCCTCTCCCGCATTCTCTCCTTCCCAGGGCCCGACCTCAGGGTATGGCGACCAGGATCACCAGCCTGCCGCGCACCATCTCGCGCACCAGGCGCTTGCCCTCCAGGTGGCGCTGCACGTTGGGGATCTCCTTGGCGGCTGCGATCTTCTCCTCGTCAGAGGCGCTGGCCGCGATCTCCAGCGTGCCGCGCACCTTCTTGCCCACCTGCACGCCCAGCTTGATGCTGTCTTCCACCAGGGCGGCCGGGTCCCACGCGGGCCAGGGGGCCTGGGCGGCGCGGCCGGGCAGCTGCAGGCGCTCCCAGAGCTCTTCGGCCAGGTGGGGCGCATAGGGCTGCAGCAGCGACAGGAAGGGCTGCAGCATGGACCGCGGCGCCGAGCGCCGCTGGGTGGCCAGGTTGACCAGCTCCATCATGCGCGAGACCGGCGTGTTGAAGCGCAGGGCCTCGATGCCATCGGTGGTCTCCTTGATGGCGATGTGCAGGGCCCGGCGCATGTCGCGGGGCATGGCGGCGTCGTTGAGCGCGGCGGAGGGGCCGCCCGTCTCTTCGTCCGTCACCAGGCGCCAGACGCGCTTCAGGAAGCGGTGCACGCCCTCGCAGCCGCTGGTGCGCCAGGGCTTGACCTGCTCCAAGGGCCCCATGAACATCTCATAGGTGCGCAGGGTGTCGGCGCCGTACTGCTCGACGATCTCCAGCGGGTCCACGCTGTTGTTCAGGGATTTGCCCATCTTGCCCAGCTTGCGCTCCACGGGCTCGCCCGTGGGGGCGTACCAGTCGCTGCGCTTCTCTTTGCCGTCCCAGGCCGAGATCAGGGTGGCGAATTCGCCCTCGCGCTGCACGCAGGTGTCGGGGTGGTGGTAGCGGCCGCCGGCCTCCCGGCAGGCCCAGGCCAGGATCATGCCTTGGTTGAAGAGCTTGGTGAAGGGCTCCTTGCTGTGCACCAGGCCGCAGTCGTAGAGCACCTTGTGCCAGAAGCGGGCGTAGAGCAGGTGCAGCACGGCGTGCTCCACGCCGCCGATGTAGAGATCCACCGGTCCCCAGTAGCGCTCTTTCTCGGGGGAGAAGGGCAGCTCCTCGTTCGCAGGATCCATGTAGCGCAGCCAGTACCAGCAGCTGCCGGCCCACTGGGGCATGGTGTTGGTCTCGCGCTGCACGGCCTGGCCGTCCAGCTGCGTCTCGACCCAGTCCTGGGCGCGGGCCAGGGGCGGTCGCCCGTCGGGCGTGGGCTTGTACTCGTCCAGCTCGGGCAGCGTGATGGGCAGGTCGCCCGCGGGCACGGGCAGGATGCTGCCATCGGCCCGGTGGACGATGGGGAAGGGCTCGCCCCAGTAGCGCTGGCGCGAGAAGAGCCAGTCGCGCAGCTTGTACTGCACCTCGTGGCGGCCCAGGCCTCGTTCTTCCAGCCAGGCGGTGATCTTCGCCTTGGCCCGGTCCACGGCCAGCCCATCGATCACGGGCGAGTTGACGGCCACGCCGTCGCCGGTCCAGGCCCGCTCCTGCACGTCCTCGCCGCCGGAGATCACCTCGATGATGGGCAGGCCGAACTTCTTGGCGAAGGCGTGGTCGCGCTCGTCGTGGGCGGGCACGGCCATGATGGCGCCGGTGCCGTAGGAGATGAGCACATAGTCGGCGATCCAGATGG
>CAYVQL010000135.1:0-27778 GCA_964454135.1 uncultured Enterobacterales bacterium
CCGACTCGGATTGGCTGCACACCGACGTGAACCTGATGAGCAACGATCCGGTCGGGGCCACGGTGGTCTACGAAGAGACCGAGGTGTTCTACGACGTGGGCGTGCGGACCAAGGGCAGCCAGCGGGGCCGCCCCACCGAGGCCCGCCTGGGCTACGGCGTCTGGTTCCACGACGAGCAGCCCTTCCGTGGCAGCCACTCGAGCGTGCTCATCGACCGGTCAGAGGGTGTGGGCTACGGCCAGGGCGAGGTGCTGCTGAACCTGGTGATGACCCATGCCGGCTCGGTCTCGGGCGAGTACAACGACCTGATCCAGCTGCTGGCCCCGCGGTCGGAGTTCACCGGGGCGGCGGAGCTGCAGCTCGACCGCTTCCGCGACCTGGTGCTCGCCTCCCAGTTCGCCGACGGGGACAGCGGCAGGCTCTTCGAGTACGAGCTGATCTACTACCCGACGACGACCGACGATGGGACGGACGAGGGCTTGAAGCTGCCCCAGCCCGACACCGTGATCGGCGCGTCGCTGACCGATCTCGGCGACGACAAGGAAGCCTATCGCTGGAACTTCTTGATCAAGAACAACGAGCGCGAGGACGACTACGTCGGCCTGATCCAGCTCTGCCAGACCTTCGGGCTCTCGGACTCGGATTTTTTGGAAGCGGCGGAAGGGGTGATCGACGTGGACCAGTGGCTGCGCGCCTTCGCCTTCGCCACGCTCTCCGGTGCGACGGACCAGTACGGCGGGTCCGGAGCCCAGCACAACGCGCAGTTCTACCTGCGGCCCGAGGACGGGCGCATGCTGTTCTTCCCGCACGATCTGGACTACTTCGGGGGTACCAATATGGCGGTGGTGGGCAACTCCGACCTCTCGCGGCTGATCGAGGACCCCGTCAACCGCAGAACCTACTACGGCCATCTGCAGGACATCATCGAGCGGGCCTACAACGAGGAGTACCTGACGCCCTGGTGCGATCAGCTGAGCGCCTTGCTGCTGATGCAGAACTTCGAGTCCGCCTGCCAATACGTGGGCAATCGGGCGGAGTGGGTGCTGTACGACTCGTCCGACGCGGTGATGGCGCTCTATCCGTCGCTGGACTTCGCCATCACCACGGCAGGGGGCGCCGACTTCACGGTCGCGTCGTCGCAGGTCTCGCTCGAGGGCGAGGCCTGGATCGACGTGCGACAGATCGCGCTGGACGGCGCGGACGAGCCCCTGGATGTGACGTGGGTCGACGACCTGACATGGCAGGTGGTCGTGCCGCTCGAGGACGGCCCGAACGACGTGATCCTCGTCGCCACCGACCTCCGGGACGAGGTCGTGGGCACCGATTCCATCGTCGTGACCTCCGAGGCTGGGGGGTGAGCCAGCTCCCACTCCGAGCAGCCCGGCTGGGCGCCACCCGTCCCGCCAGATACCTGAGGCGCCGGATCCCCGCTTCCCGGCGTCGCAGCGCGAGGATGGCTTCATGAGCGCCACGGTCGGCTTCTTCCTGTCCTGGCTGGCATTGGGCTGCCGGACGCCCATCTGTCCCTACTACGGCACCACGGACGACACGGGGGTGGCGGGCCCGCCGATCATCAACGAACTGATGGCTGCGAATCGCGCCACGGTGGCCAACAGCACCGGGGCCTACGCGGACTGGATCGAGCTGTACAACCCCGGCGGCCTGGCCCTGGCCCTCGATGGCTGGACCATCAGCGACGATTTCGACGAACCCGACAAGCACCGTCTCGAGCAGCTCGTCGTCGAGCCCGGCGACTACCTGCTGCTCTGGGCCGACGGCGATCCCGGCCTTGGTCCCAGCCACCTGGATTTCCGGCTCGACGCCCAGGGGGAGGAGCTGGGACTGTACGCGCCGGACGGCGAGCCCATCAGCGGGCTGAGCTTTGGCAAGCAGGCCGCCGACCACTCCCTGGCGCGCAGCCTCGACGGGAGCTCCACCTGGGTGTTCGAGGGCACGCCCACACCGGGCGAGAGCAACGGCGCCGCCGCCGAGCTGGACGACGGTCCCTGGCCTGCCCCCCCTGCCCCCTGCGAGCTGAACGCGGATCTGGCCAGCCCCTACCTGCTCGAGGGCGACCTGGTCGCCACGGAATTGACCTGCGATGGCAGCCTGGGCACCGAGCAGGCCCAGCTCGAGCCCGTCAGCCTGCCCGAGGGCGCCACATGGGCCGACGGCAGCTTCACCTGGCCGACAGGGCCCGCCGACGGCGGCCGTATCGAGCTGGTCTTCGCCCTCACCACCGCCGGGATCGTGGGCGAAACACCCAGCGCGGAGACGATCACCTTCTGGGTGGCGGACGACCCCAGCGCAGAGGACAACGTTCCCGTGGACCCCTACGCCTACACCGAGGAGTGGGGGCTGCCCGTCTTCCACGTCACCCCGTGGTCCGAGGTGGGCAACGGCTACGTGGCGGCCGAGCTCGTGTACCGAGGGAGCCACTACTCCTGCTTCTTCAAGATCCGGGGCGCCACCAGCTCGTACTACCCCAAGCCCGGCTATATGCTGGAGTTCGACGAGCAAGAGCTCGCCATCGAGCTCTGGGGAACCTCGCGCGACCACCTGGCCCTCATCACCCCCTTCGACGACAACGCCTACGTGCGGCAGAAGCTCATCTACGACCAGTGGGCGGCCATCGCCGAGTTCTGGGGCGAAGAGCGGCTCACTCCCCGCAGCTATTTCGCCGTGCTCTACCTCTCCGGGACCTACCGCGGCCTGTTCATGGCCCTGGACAGGGTCGACAACGAGTTCCTTGACCAACAGGGCTTCGACAGGGACTCCAACCTCTACAAGGCCGTCGAACACGACGCCAACTTCTTCCTCACCGACGCCAGCGGCGAGCCCAAGAAGAGCCTGCACCAGGGTTACGAGAAGGAGGAGGGCCTGCCCGAGGATGACTTTTCGGACCTGGAGGCGCTGGTCTCTTTCACCGGCCACGCCGAGGCCCAGGAGCTGGTGGATGGCATCGGTGCGTGGCTCGACCCGGGCGAGTTCATGGACTGGTTCCTGCTCGTCCACTACAGCCTGTCGGACGACTCGGCGGGCAAGAACTGCTACCTGGCCACCGCTCCAGAGGAGCGGTACTTCCGCTACGTCCCCTGGGACTTCAACTACTCCTGGGGTCAGGACTGGCGCACCCGCCGCACCTCCTCCTCCACCCTGACCGACTACTCGGGCTTCAACAAGATCTTCTGGGCCATCCAGGAGCTCGAGACCAGCGAGGCCGAGCTCTGGGAGCGCTACCGCAGCATGGCCCAACCCGGCGGTCCCTTCGAACCCGACTGGATCCGGGCCCAGCTGGACGCCTACTACGCCCTGATCGAACCCTCGGCCCAGCGCGACTGGGACATGTGGGGCCAGGACTACCAGAGCTACGAGAGCTGGGCCGAATACCGTGACGAAGAGGGCGACTGGACCGACTACCAGGGCGAGAAGGCCTACCTGTACCAGTGGCTCGACGAGCGCGCGGCCGTCTACGAGAAGCTGCGCTGATGCATGTACGAAGCCGAGCCTACTCCTGCTCCACCCAGCTCTCAAGGCTCAAGGACAGGTCGAGGGTCAGATCGCTGCTGTCCGGAGAGACCTGGTGCACCTCCACCGCCAGCTGGTTTTCGCCTGCCAGCAGGCTGTCAGGCTCCAAGCCGTAGGAGGTGTAGCTCCCCTCCTCCTCCTCGGTGACGGTGACGGTCGCCAGGGTGTCGGCGTCGATGGCGCCTTCAGGCATGGACTGCCGCAGCAGCTCTACGCCGTTGAGCCAGACCACGGCCCCGTCGTCCGCCCGCAGCTCGACGTCGATCCGTTCGGCTCCTGCGAAGGCTGCGCTGTCGAGCTCGAAGCGATGCCGGAACCAGGTGGTGGGATGCCTGTCCGCATCATCGTCCCCCCAGCCCACCAGGGTGGCCTGATCGTCGCCGTAGCCCAGCGGCGCCGGTCCGCTGGCCCAGCCGCTGTCGTCATAGTCCAAGCTGGTCCAGCCTTTGCCGGGATCCTCGCCGGTATCCAGGTAGCGCCAGGTGGCCCCGCGAGGGACCAGGGTGCTGCTCAGATCCTCGAGCAGGACGTTGGAGGCGCCTGGGGTGCCGTGGGCCACCAGCCACAAGGCGTTGGTTCCGTCGGGCAGGCGGGCCAGCGCATAGTCCTTGGCCAGGGCCGGGAACTCGAACCAGTCCACGGCGGTGCCATCGGGCGCGAACAGTCCCACGCCCTCGCCCTGCGAGTCGAGGACGAAGGGCAGGTGGCCCTCGTAGAAGCTCTCGCTGGCCCAGAAGAGCAGGTAGCCCTCGACCTCGATCAGCGTGCCATCAGGCAGGGGGGCCTTGTCCTTGTTGTCCCAGTCGTCGCTCAGGCTGTACCCGGTGAGATCCACCGCCTCGTCACCGGCGTTGTGCAGCTCCAGCCAATCGGAGTAGGAGCCCATATCGTCGGTATGGGCGCTGTCATTGTCGCTCATGACCTCATTCACCGTCACGGGTGGCAGCGCGGTCGTGGCGGTGTCGGGCGGGCCGGGGCAGTACCGCTTCTCTGGTTCGCATCCCAGCAGCGACAGCGCCAGGAGCATCAATACCCGGTCGAGAGGGCGCTGCTGCTGCGAGGCCGCCAGGTTCATGGGCTCATGGTCCGCCAAAGCCGCGTCTCCGTGGAACTGCGTGTCCGGTATCTTGCTGCCGCGCTTTCCGCTCTTGGCTCCCGCTCGGCCCTTCAGCGCGGTGCTATGCTCGCAGCATCATGGAAAAGCTGACAGCTGGCTGGATCAGGCTGGTGCTGCGGAACCGATGGTTGGTGCTGCTGGCCCTGCTGCTGCTCACCGGGATCTCGGGGCTCTCCGTGTCGCGGGCGGTGCTGGCCACCTCCATGATGAAGCTGCTCTTCGGCGACGCGCCCGAGCACGCCGTCTACTTGGAGCAGGTGCGGCGATTCGGCACCGACCGCGTGCTGATGCTGGGGTACGAGACCGACGACCCGCTCGATCCCGCGATGCTCGCGAGCCTGGAGCGGGTCGTCGAGCAGGTGGAGGCGCTGCCGGACGTGGCTCGGGTGCACAGCGTGCTGGATGCCTACCAGCTGCGAATGGACTCGTCGGGCTTGCGACAGCAGTCCTACGCCGAGGCCGCCATGGTCGGTTCGAGCGATCACGCGGATCTCTTGGAGGCCCTGCGCAGCGATCCGCTTGTCGCTGGCCAGCTGGTCTCCGCCGATGGTCGCCACGGCGCGCTGATCATCGAGCTGCGCACGAGCGAGGACGATCCCGCCCTGGGCGGCCCATCGCTGGTGCACCAGGTCTACAAGGCCTTCCAGCAGCAGGGCTTCACGGCAGCGTCGCTGCACCGGGCGGGATTCGTGGCGCTGGTGGCGGAGTTCGTCGAGCAGACCGCCTTCAACCTGGCATGCCTGTTCCCCCTGACCCTGCTGGCTGTCGTGCTCACGGTCTACGCCGCGTTCAGGCGCCTGCTGCCGGTGCTGGTCTCGGTGGGCGTGGCCGGGCTGGCGACCTTCTGGACCATGGGCCTGGCCGTCCAGCTGGACAGGCAGGTGAACATCTTCATCGCCATGGTGCCCACGGTGGTCCTGGTGGTGGCCATCTCCGATGTCATTCACCTGTACAGCGCCTACCTGCTGGAGCTGCGGGCGGGGGCGAGCAAACAGGCGGCCATCCAGCGCAGCGCCAGCGAGGTGGGGGCGGCCTGCCTGCTCACCTCCCTGACCACCTTCGCCGGCTTCTTGGCTCTCTGCTTCGTGCCTTCTCCCATCTATCGCCAGCTGGGCCTGGTGCTCGGCTTCGGCGTGGCAGTGGCCCTGCTGCTGGCGCTCACGGTCATGCCTGTGCTGCTCTCACTGCTCCCGACTCCCGCAGGGCCACAGCTGCGGGCTGGACCGGCGGTGACGGAGCGCGGCCTGCGGCGTCTGGTCGACCTGGTCACGGCCCGGCCCTGGACCATCATCGCGGCCTTCGCGGGGCTGGCACTCGTAATCGGTCTGGGCCTCAACCGCATGACCATCTCCGCCGACATCCTGCGGCGCATGCCCGAAGGTAGCGAGATCCGCGACGACGCGAGCTGGTTCGACCAGCACCTGCCGGGCACCACCGTGGTGCAGGTCTTCCTGGACACCCACGAGCCCGAGGGAGCGCTGGATCCCGCCCTGATCGCCGATGTGCGTCGCTTCTCCGAGCGAGCACGGCAGCTCTCCGATGTGGACGGTGTGCTGTCCCTCGCCGACCTGCTGACGCGCGTGCACGCCGCGCTGGGCGGCAACGGCGCGCTGCCCGCGACACGCGCCGCCGTGGCGCAAGAGCTGCTGGTCTTCGACCTCTCGGGGGAGCAGGACCTCGAGCGCCTGCTGGACTTCGAGCGCCAGCGGCTGCAGCTTCTGGTGCGTACGCGTCCCACGGACCTGCGCCACAGCCACGAGCTCCGCCAGCAACTCCAGCAGCTGGCCCGCGAGACCATCGGTGAACAGGTGGCGATCCACGCCACGGGTGTGATGCCCATGCTGGGGAGCTTCATGGACGTGCTCATCGCGGGCCAGCGTCGCGGCCTGCTGGCCGCATGCCTTGTCGTCGCCCTGATGATGATGCTGGGCATGCGCTCGTGGCGGGTCGGCCTGTGGTCCATGCTCCCCAACCTGCTGCCACCCCTGGCCGTGGCCGGCCTGGCGGGGCTGCTGTGGACGCGGGTGGACATCGATGTGCTGGTGGTGGCTGTCATCGCCATCGGAGTGGGTGTGGACGACACCATCCACTTCCTGATGCGCTACCGCATCGAGTCCTCGCGGGCGCCCCCCGCCCAAGCTATCGAGCGCAGCTTCCAGGTGGCCGGCCGAGCCATCGTCTTCACGACCGTCATCCTGGTCCTCGGTTTCCTGCCCCTGGCGCTGGGACAGTACCACTCGGTCCGGGTCATGGGTCTCTTCCTGCCCTTCGCCCTGCTGGTCGCCCTGGCTGCCGACCTGCTGCTGCTGCCGGCCCTGATCAGGGTGGGCCTGCTGCGCTTCGGGGCAGGGCGTCGTCGGAGGTGAACCCCTCCTCAGGCATCCGCTCGACACCTGCCGCAGACAGGCCCGGCTCGCGCCCGTGAAATGGCCGCGCAGCACGCCGAATTCGGGCCGATGGAAGCCGTTCATACCCCCCCGCAGGCAGGGGCCTCACCCACTGATACAGGAGGAGAACACGACAGCATAGATGGCTTTGCTGGGTCCATATCGAACCTTGCTCACGTCCGCGCGAGCTCCAGGGATCCGGTCCTGACCAGGGAACCGGGCCTGCGTACGTTGATCTCCTTTGATCCTGCTCACTTGACTTCGCCACTCGACTTTGCGAACGTACCTTCCTTCTTTCCAAGAGACAGCAATCAGGACTCCGTTGGAGGAAAGCGCACATGGGTGTACATGGCAGACCGATACTCGTGATCGGCGGTGGTATTGCTGGGATGACGGCGGCGCTGGAAGCCGCGGAGGTAGGCTACCGCGTCATCCTGGTGGAGAAGGAACCACACCTTGGGGGGCGAGTGATGCGCATGCATCAGTACTTTCCCAAGATGTGCCCGCCGGCCTGCGGATTCGAGATCAACGTCAACAGGTTGAGAAAGAACCCCAGGATCACCACCTACACGCGGGCTACCGTGGAAGAGATATCGGGCGACCTGGACAACCTGAAGGCCAGGATCCTGGTCCGGCCCAGCTACGTGACGGGAGATCACCTGCTGGACGGTTCGGTGATGGAGAAGGTCACCCTCGAGCGGCCCAACGACCTCAACTACGGCATGGACAAGACCAAGGTGTTGTACGGGGGCACCGGGACGGAGTACCCGCCCGGCCGGATCCTCGACCTGGAAGGCGTCTCAGACGCCGACGCCAAGCAGCTGGCGGACAGCTTGCCTCCAGGGTCGGTGGACCTGGACATGGCGCCCGAAGAGATCGAGGTCAAGGTGGGCTCCGTCGTCCTGGCCACCGGGTGGCGTCCCTACGATGTCGCCAAGCTCGACAACCTGGGAGGCGGGAAGCTCCCGAATGTGATCACCAACGTCATGATGGAGCGGCTGGCCGCCGACGACGGTCCCACGGGCGGCGAGATCATCCGTCCTTCCGACGGCGAGAAGGCCCAGAACGTGGCCTTCGTGCAGTGCGCGGGTTCCAGGGACGTGACCCACCTCTCCTACTGCTCGGCGGTCTGCTGCACGGCCACGCTCAAGCAGATCCGCTTCTTGAGAGAGAAGAACCCCGACGCCAAGGCCACCGTCTTCTACATCGACATCCGCACCATCGGCCGGCTGGAGAAGTTCTACTACGACATGCTGGGCGATGACGCCGTGTCCTTCGTCAAGGGCAAGGTTGGCATGATCAGCGAGGTGGCCGACAGCGGCGACCTGGCGCTGGACGTGGAAGACACGGTGGCCGGCCAGACCTTGCACGACCAGTTCGACCTGGTCGTGCTGGCCACGGGCATGGAGCCCAATATCCCCGACATGAAGCTGCCCTTCGAGCTGAACATGGACGGGCACGGTTTCGTGGACGGCGGCAAGGACGTGGACTGCCTGCACGTGGCGGGCTGCGCCAAGCGCCCCTGCGATGTCGCCCGCACCACCAGAGATGCCACCGGAGCGGCGCTCAAGGCCATTCGAACCTACGCGGAGGGGGAATAAGCCCATGTCGGCGAAGATAGAGACTGAAAAGATTGGCGTGTTCATTTGCACCGGCTACGGAATCGGAGAAGCGCTCGACATCGACGCGCTGTCCGGGGTCGCCACCGGCGAGTACAACGTTCCCTTCTGCAAGACCGTGGACTCCTGCGAGGGGGCCGACCTGGCCTCCATGATCGAGGACGCTACGGGCGAGGGGCTGACCAAGGTCCTGATCGCGGGGATCTCCGCGCGCAAGTACCAGGACCATGCCTTCCCCGAGGGCGTGATGGTCGAGCGGCTCGCCCTGCTGGACCACGTGGTGCGCTGCCAGCCTCCCGAAGACGAGGACACGCAGATGATGGCGGAGGACTACCTCCGCATGTACATCACCAAGCTGCAGAAGATGTCCCCGCCGGAGCCCTTCCAGTCCGAAGAACCCATCGACAAGACCATCCTGGTGGTGGGCGGTGGAATCACGGGCATGACCGCGGCGCTGGAAGCGGCCGAGACCGGCTACCAGGTGCGGCTGGTGGAGAAGACCGCCGCGCTGGGCGGCTGGCTGGGGAAGCAGCACAAGTCGGTCCCCACGAAGGCTCCCTACCGTGAGCTGGAGGACACGGGGATCGCTGCGCTGATCGCCCGGATCGAGGGTCACGCGCGGATCGAGGTCTACACCTCCGCCCACACGGCCAGGATCGAGGGCGCGCCCGGCCTGTTCGACGTCACGCTGAACTCCGTGGACAGCGGAGATGAGCTGGCCAGCTTCCGCGCCGGCGCCATCATCCAAGCCACCGGCTGGAGCCCCAAGGGCCGCGATCAGCTCCCCTACACCGAGCTGGAAGACGTCGTCCGCAACGTGGACCTGGAAGAGATGGTCAAGCAGGGGGGCAAGATCGTTCGCCCCTCGGACGGCAAGCGGGTCCGCAACATCGTCTTCCTGCAGTGCGGTGGCTCGCGGGACGAGGCGCACCACTCCTACTGCTCTTCCATCTGCTGTCTCACCTCGCTCAAGCAGGCCCTGTACCTGCGCGGGCTGGACCAGGATGCCAGGGCCTACATCTTCTACGAGTTCATCCGCACTCCCGGACAGTACGAGGACTTCTACACCGCTGTCCAGGAGGACCCCGGCGTCTTCTTGACCAAGGGGCAGGTGACCGGGGTCAGGCGCGACGGCGACGGAGGCCTGATCGTCAGCGCCCAGGACACCATGCAGGGCGAGAGCATCGAGGTGAAGGCCGACCTGGTGGTCCTGGCCGGCGGGATGGTGCCCAACTCCGCCGACGGCGAGGCCATCCGGGCGCTGGAGAGCGCCAAGGTCATCGCCGAGACGGGCGAGGGCGAGGAGCTGCGGCAAAAAGCCGCCAAGACCGTAGTGGAACTGGCGGAGCACGACGGAACGGAGATCCTCAACCTGGAATACCGACAGGGTCCCGACCTGCCGGTCCTGGAGTGGGGCTTCCCGGCTTCGCACTTCATCTGCTTCCCCTACGAGAGCCGTCGTACCGGGATCTACGCCGCCGGAAGCCTGCGCAATCCCATGGACGGCATCTCCGCCCGCGAGGACGCGGCCGGCGCGGCGCTGAAGGCCATCCAGTGCCTCGAGATGACCTCGAGGGGCGAAGCCGTGCATCCGCGCGCGGGCGACACGACCTACCCCGACTTCTTCCTGCAGCGCTGTACGCAGTGCAAGCGCTGCACCGAGGAATGTCCCTTTGGCACGCTCAACGAGGACGAGAAGGGCACGCCCGAGCACTCCCCCACCCGCTGCCGCCGCTGCGGCATCTGCCTGGGAGCCTGTCCCGAGCGCATCGTCTCCTTCAAGGACTACTCCATCGACATCGTCGGGTCGATGATCAAGGCGGTGGAGGTTCCGGACGAGTGGGACGAGAAGCCCAGGATCCTGGTGCTGATGTGCGAGAACGACGCCTTCCCGGCCATGGACCTGGTGGGCGAGCACGGCCTGCAGTACAGCCCCTGGATTCGGATGATCCCCGTCCGATGCCTGGGTTCGGTCAACTCGGCCTGGGTGAAGGAGGCGTTTTCTGCCGGCTACGACGCCGTGATCCTGATCGGCTGCAAGTACGGCGACGACTACCAGTGCCACTTCATCAAGGGCAGCGAGCTCTGCGTCTCCCGTAGCGACAATATCCGGGAGCACCTCGAGTCCATGGCCATGGAGAGCGAGCGGGTGGAGCTGTACCAGCTGCAAATCTCCGAGTACGAGAAGCTCCCGAAGTTCTTCAACGACATGGCTGAGGTCATCGATATTGATGATGGAATCGGCTTGAACCCCTTCAAGGGCTTGTGATCCCAGGCTGGCTCGCTCCGGCGGCGCACCGCCCGGAGCGAGCCCCACAGGAGGCGGAAAGTGGCTAGTTCCGAGGCCAGATCGAAACCGGAGGCGGGCACGGGGTCCGCAACACAAGCCACCACAGGGAGCAAGCCGGTCCGGGTGGAGCCGGACCTGCAGTTCATCCGGACATTACGCGCCGAGACCGGCGCGACGTCCATGAAGTGCTTCCAGTGCGGCACCTGCTCCACCACCTGCGATCTCTCTCCGGACGACAATCCCTACCCCCGCAAGGAGATGGCCTGGTCCACCTGGGGGCGCAAAGACCTGCTGATGGCCGACCCGGATGTCTGGCTCTGCCACCAGTGCAATGACTGCTCCACCCGCTGTCCGCGCGAGGCGCGCCCCGGGGACGTGCTGGCCGCCATCCGGCGCGAGCAGATCCTGCACTACGCCTTCCCCGGCTTCGTGGCCCATTGGCTGCGGGAGCCCAGGTTCCTCCCCTTCCTGCTGGCCATCCCCGCCGCCCTGTTGACCGTGGCGTTGGCCCTGCGGGATCCGCTGGGCGCCGCCCTGGGCATGTCCAGGTTCACCCCGGACAAGATCTCGTACTCCTTCTCGAGCGAGTTCCCGCACTGGCTGGTCAACGGCTTTTTCGGGTTCTTCAGCCTGCTGGTGCTCATCGTTCTCATCGTCCAGGTGCGTCAATTCTGGCAGGGCATGAAGAGCTCGGTGCCACCCGCAAAGCTCGCCAACCCGGCCAAGGGGCTGGGCGCGAGCTTCCTGTCCACGATGGGGGACCTCATCGTGCACAGGAACTTCACCCGTTGCACGACGACCCATTCACGCAACGCTTCCCATACGCTCGTCATCTTCGGCTTTCTCGCGCTCTGCGTGGTGAGCGTCTGGGTGATCACCTCCAAGTACAACCCCCTGATCTCAGGGGAGTTCATCTACCCCTTCCCCTTCTGGAGCCCCTGGAAGCTGCTGGCCAACGTGGCCGGCCTGGCCATCATCACCGGCTGCCTGGTGATGTGTCACGACCGCCTGAAGCAGACCAGGGAAGTGGTCTTCAGCACCTACTTCGACTGGTCGCTGATCCTGTTGGTGCTCTTTGTCGTGCTCACTGGTTTCGGCAGCGAGATCACGCACTTCGCGCGCATGGAGCCCCACCGGCACATCGTGTACTTCCTGCACCTGGTCTTCGCCTTCGCGCTCCTGATGTACCTGCCCTACTCCAAGCTGGCACACGTGGCCTACCGGGTGGCCGCCCTGGTCCTGACCGAGCACATCGGCCGGCGGATTCCACCACCGGGCGGAGCCCCACCTGAAAAAGGCGCAGCCGAGACGAGCGGAGAAAGCCCATGAACGAACACAAGCGGAGCATGACGAACAAGCTCGCAGTGGTCGTGGCCCTGGTCCTCACCGCCCTGCCGATCCTCTTCAGCGGCGCGAGCACGCTCTTGGCCCAGGACGCCGAGGCCTTCCTTGACCTACCCGAGGATCATGACGCCTGCGTCAAAGACACCGAGTACATGCGCTTCCACCACATGGACCTGCTCTTGGAGATCAGGGACCAGGTCCAGCGAGACGGACAGCGCAAGGGGGACATCGGCTTCACCGACTGCCACCCGCTGGACGGCCAGGCCGCGTGCCACAACTGCATGGACTGCCACGAGTACCGGGACACGTTCTGCAACCGTTGCCACGAGGCGGTGGACCTGAACCCGGACTGCTTCGGATGCCACTACTACCCGGAAACCCCCACCCGTGAGGAAGTGCCATGAAGCGGAGAGATTTCCTGACGGCAGCCGGAGGTACCGCCCTGTTCGGCGGGGCCACAGTGGTCGGGGTGCCCATGATGGTGCCCTACACCGGGATCGAGCTCAGAGAGGTGACGGATCTGACCGGGCGCCGCATGGGCATGGTCATCGACCTGATCCGCTGCAAGAATGAATGCACCGCCTGCCTGGACGCGTGCAGGAAAGAGAACAACGTCGCCTACCACGGGGAGAAAGACTGGGATCTGCACCTGATCCGGCGCGTGGATGTGGCCAGGAAGGTCTCCGTCGAGCACGAGGAAGAGCGCAGGCGCAAGGTCCTGCTGATGTGCTTCCACTGCGAGAACCCGCCCTGCGCCCAGGTCTGTCCGGTCCAGGCCACCTACAAGCGCGAGGACGGCATCGTCATCGTGGACGCGCACCGTTGCATCGGGTGCAGGTACTGCATGATCGCCTGTCCCTACCAGTCCAGGTTCTTCAACTACAAGCACAACCCGAAGGATTGGGATGAGCTCAACAAGGAGCGCCCGACCCGATCCCATGGCGTCACGGAGAGCTGCACCATGTGCGCCCATCGGATCGACATCGGAAAGGAGCCGGCCTGCGTGGAGGCCTGCAACAAGGTGGGCGCTCACGCCATGCACTGCGGAGATCTGAACGACGCGGACAGCGAGGTCTCCAAGCTGGTCGCCGCGGGCGGCGCGATGCGGCTCAGGGAGGACCTGGGCACCGAACCGAAGGTCTTCTACCTGGGCTTGTAGGCGCAAAGCAGCGAGGACAATGCGATGGAGCACAAATTCAAAGCCATTCAAGGAACGTCCAGGGGGTACTGGACCCTAGTGGCCGTCCTTGCGCTGTTCACCGCCGCCGGGTTCATCTCCACCTATTTGATGTTCCTGCACGGCGTCTACCTGACGGGGATGACCAACCGGGCCGCCTGGGGGCTGCAGATCATCCTGGCGATCTACTACATCGGGCTGTCCGCCGGATCGCTGATCGTCTCGGGCCTGTACGGCGTCTTCGGCAAGCTCGACTACAAGCCCTTCGCCCGGCTGGCGGCCTTCTTGGCCATGCTCTTCCTGATCGCGGGGCTCTTGTCCATCACCACGGACCAGGGCCGGCTCGAGCGCTTCTTCGTCGAGCCCTTCGTGCACTTCAACCTGTGGTCGATGTTCTCCATCAACCCCGGGCTGTACGGCGGGCATATCTTCCTCTGCATCATCTACCTGTTCGCCCTGCTCAGGGAGATGCCCTGGCTGACCAAGGTGTCGGCCTACGTCGTGGTGGGCTGGGCCATCGTGGTCCATACCGGCACCGGCGCCATCTTCGGCTTCACACCCCGAGAGCTGTACACCTCGCCGCTGCTGCCGCCCAGCTTCGTGGCCGCGGCCCTGGCATCCGGCGCCGGATTCATCATCTGCTTGTTGGTGGGGCTGTTCAAGCTGACAAAACGCCACCTGGACGACCAGCTGGTGATCTGGCTGGGCCGGCTGATGGCCGTGTTCATCATCGTGGTGCTGTACTTGATATTGGTGGAGAACCTCCATCGTTACTACATGATCGGCTCCCGCGAGGCCGCACTGCACTACCTGTTCGAGGGTTTCCACGGCTTGTTGTTCTGGGCCGGGATGCTCCTTATCGGGTTCATCATCCCGCTCATCATCCTCTTCAGTCCCAAGGGCCAGACGATCAAGGGAGTGGTGGTCGCCGGGGCGATGGTGGTGTTCGGCGTGCTCTGCGAGCGCTACGTCATCGTGATCCCGGGTCTGGTCCACCCCGCCGACCTCTTCCCGGGTATGGAGATCGTGGACACCCCGGCGCAGTTCGCCGCCTACACGGCCGTGGAAGGGGTGGCTACGTACACGCCCACCTTCCTCGAGATCCTCCAGGCCTTCGGCGTCTTCGGCGTGGTCGGGCTGATGTTCACCCTGGGGATCAAGTTCATGCCCATCCTCCCGACGGAGGCGCGGGTCCCGGAGCGCTAGGGCCTACGATCCCAACAGCTCCTGCACCATCTGCCAGGTGACCTGGCGGCCCAGGCTGCCGATGGCCTCAGTCAGCGGGATCTCCTTGGGGCACACGGCGGCGCAGTTTTGAGCGTTGCCGCAGTCGGAGAGGCCGCCCTCGCCCATGATGGCGTGCAGGCGCTCGGCCCTGAAGTAGCGGCCGGTGGGGTGGGCGTTCATCAGCCGCACCTGGCCCAGCGGAGCCGGCCCCACGAAGGGCAGCTCCGGCCCGTACTGGGGGCAGGCCTCCATGCAGCAGCCGCAGGTCATGCAGCGGCTGAAGCGGTAGTTCCGCTCCCACTGCTTGGGCGAGATGCGAGGCGCCGGATGGCCGACGTCGAAGCCGCCGTCGATGTCGATCCAGGCGCGCACGACCTTCAGCGCCGCGAACATGGCCTGGCGGTCCACCATCAGGTCTCGCACCACCGGGAACTTGCTCAAGGGCTCGAGCACGATGGGCTGCTTCAGGTCGTCAATCAATGTGGCGCAGGCCTGCCGCGGCTTGCCGTTGATGCGCATGGTGCAGGCTCCGCAGACCTCTTCCATGCAGTTGGCCTCCCAGACCACGGGGGCGACCTGCCTGCCATCGGCGAGGACCGGGTTCTCGCGCAGGGCCATCAGGGCGGAGACCACGTTGTAGCGAGCCTTGTAGGGCAGCGCGAAGTCCTGCCAATAGGGCTTGGCCTCGGGACCGTCCTGCCGGCGGATGCGGAATCGAATGGGATCAGCCATGCAGGCTCCTATCGGTAGTCGCGTGGCTGCTCGGGGGGCAGCACGGAGATGTCCACAGGCCTGAAGTCGATCTGGGGACCGTCGTCGCTGTGGCTGGCCATGGTGGACTTGAGCCAGCGCTCGTTGTTGGCTTTCCAGAGGCGCACGTACTCGTCCCACTCGGGATCGCCCGGAAACTTGCCCTCGGGCAGCTTGACCTCGAACTCGGGCTTGTAGTGGGAGCCGCGGTACTCGTCGCGCGCCCGGGCGCTGGCAGCCACCACCTGCGCCAGGAGCACCATGTCCTGGACCTGGCGCGCATAGGGCAACGAGGCGTTGGACCAGGCCGACTTGTCGCCTACGGCCAGCCGCCCGGCGCGCTCCCCCAGGATCTGCAGATCGGCCAGCGCCGAGTCGAGCGTGGCGTTGTCGCGCACGATGCCCACCTTGGTGCGCATCATGTCGCCCAGCTCGCGGTGCAGGACATACGGGTTCTCGCCCTGGTCTCGCGCCAGGATGGCCTGGTTGAGCGCGCGCTGCCGGTCCAGCTCCCGCTGCCGCGCGGCCTGCGACAGGGGCTGGGTCTTCACGCCCGCCAGGTAGGCCCCGCAGGCCTCCCCTGCCACGCGACCGCTGAAGGAAGCCGACAGGAGCGAGTTGGCGCCCAGGCGGTTGGCACCGTGGTAGGCGCCGTCGCACTCACCGCAGGCGAACAGGCCGGGGATGTTGGTCTGGTGGTTGCGGGGGCTCTTGTATTTCATGCCTGCGGTGCCGTCGTCGCGCTCGAAATCCACCCACAGCCCGCCCATGGAGTAGTGCACGGCCGGGAAGATCTCCATGGGGCCGGCGGTGGGATCCTCGCCCTGGAAGGTGCGGTAGATGTCGAGAATGGCCCCCAGGCGATGCTCGAGGAAGTCCTTGTCCAGGTGGGTCAGGTCCAGGTAGACCTTGTCCTCGCCTCCGATGCCCAGTCCCAGCTGCTTGACGGCCTTGAAGATGGCGCGCGAGGCCACGTCGCGCGGCACGGTGTTGCCGTAGGCCGGATACCATTCTTCGAGGAAGTAGAAGCGCTCCTCTTCCGGGATGTCCAAGGGGGCGCGGGCGTCTTTGGGGTCCTTGGGGACCCAGATGCGACCGCCCTCGCCGCGCGCGGCCTCGCTCATCAGCCTGGTCTTGTCGTCGCCCAGCATGCCCGTGGGGTGGAACTGGATGAACTCGGCGTTCATGAAGTGCGCGCCTTGCTGGTAGACCCGCGCGGCGGCGGCACCGGTGGAGTTGGTGGAGTTGGTGGACTTGCCGTAGATCAGCCCCAGCCCGCCGGTGGCCAGCACCACGGCCTCGGCCGGGAATGCGCGCAGCTCCATGCTGCGCAGGTCCATGGCGGTGATGCCCCGGCAACGCCCCTGCTCGTCCTTCAGGATCGACAGGAACTCCCACCACTCGAGTTTCTCCACCAGGCCCTGGGCCTCGAGGCGCCGCACCTGCTCGTCGATGCCGTAGAGCAGCTGCTGCCCGGTGCTGGCACCGGCAAACACGGTGCGCTTGTTCTTTACGCCTCCGAACAGGCGCAGGTCCATCAGGCCTTCGGCGGTGCGCGAGAAAGTGACCCCCATGCGCTCGAAGCTGCGCATCAGGCCGGGGGCCTCTTCGCACATGGTCTTGACTGGGGGCTGGTCGGCCAGGTAGGCGCCACCCTTGATGGTGTCCACGACGTGCTGCCAGACCGAGTCGTGCTGGCCCTTGGTGTCCATGCAGGCGTTGATCCCGCCCTGAGCACAGGCCGAGTGGGAGCGCTTGACCTCGAAGAGCGAGAATATCTTGACGGGGAAGCCGGCTTCGGCGATGCGCAGCGCGGCCCATAGGCCGCCCAGGCCGCCTCCGACGACGATGGTGCTAGGCTTGGCTCGGGCCATGGCAGGACCTCAGGCGGGGGTCAGGGGATTGAAGACGGGGGTGTCCAGGAAGAACCCCAGCAGGCCGTGCACGCCGAAGGCCAGCAGCACGAGACCCAAGCCCAGGGCGACCCACTGGGCCCCGGCCTGGGAGCGCCGGCCAGTCAGCAGCCCCCAGCTGATGCCCATGGTCCACAGACCGTTGCACAGGTGGAAGATGGAGAGCGTAAGACCGATCACGTAGGCCGCCAGCGTCACCGGGTTGCCCAGCAGCCGCTGCATATGGCCGAACATGTCTTGGGCCACGCCTTGGTCGAAGATGGACCAGATGCGCGTCCAGCCGACGTGGAAGATCAAGAAAGCGAGGATGCCAAAGCCCGACACGCGCTGCAGCCACCACATCCAGTTGCGGAAATAGCCGTAGCTGGCGACGTTGGACGATCCCTTCCACCAGATGACCGCACCGTAGGCGGCGTGGAAGAGGATGGGCAAGGCGATGACGAAGATCTCGGCGAGCAGGACGTAGTTCATGCCCTGGATCTTCTCGACCACGTAGTGGTTGTAGTAGGCCGGCCCGAACCGCGACTGGGAGTTCTCCCAGAGGTGGAACATCAGAAAGCCCGTCATGGGCAACAGCCCGAGCAGGGAGTGCATCCTGCGGAGCAAGAAGTGCGGATTCCGGATGCCAGCGCTCATGGACGCTCCTGGTGAAGCCGAAGAATAGGGAGGCGCGATCCGGCGCTAGGCGTCGTCCTGGTCGGGCAGGGCTCGGGCCACAAGCGTAGCCAGATCCTGGACCTCGACCTTGTCGTCCAGGTCCAGGATGGAGACCGAGTCACCCAGCATGGTCATGCAGAAGGGGCAGCCGGTGGCCACCACCTCGGCTCCCGCCTGCAGGGCCTGCTTCATGCGGATGTTGTTGATGCGCTCGGGGGCCTCGAAGTCCATCCAGAAGTGACCGCCGCCCCCACCGCAGCACAGGTTCTCGGTGCCGGACTCGGGCAGCTCGACCACGGAGGCGCCCGGCAGGGCCTGCAGCAGCTGACGCGGAGCGTCGAAGACACCTCGATAGCGACCCAGGTAGCAGGGATCGTGGAAGGCGATTCGAGCGGCCTTCTTGACGTCGAGCTTCAGCCGCCCGTCCGCGATCAAGCGCTGGAGGTACTGGCTGTGGTGCACCACCTCGAACTTGTGGCCGAAGCTCTTGTACTCGCCGGCCAGGTTGTGCATGCAGTGCGGACAGCTCACCAGCAGGGTCTTGAACTTACGCGCCGCGATGGACTCGGCTTGCACCTTGGCGACCATCTGGTAGGTCATCTCGTCGCCGATGACGCGGGCCGGATCGCCACAGCAGGTCTCTTCTTCGCCCAGCACGCCGAAATCGACCCCCGCAGCGCTCAGCACGCGGAACAGGTCCTCGGCGACGCGCTGCTTGGTGACGTCGAGGCTGCCAAGGCAGCCCACGAAGTACAGCACTTCGCATTCCTCGTCCGGGCCCACGACGCGCACGCCGGTCTTGTCGAACCAGTCCGTGCGGTCTTCCTGCGCGCCCAGGGCGTTGAAGGTCGACTGCAGCTGCAGAAGCGGGGCCTGGGCCTCGTCGGGCAGCCGACCGTGGATGGACACCTCGTTGCGACGCACCTCGATGATGCTGGGCAGGTGCTCCACGCTTGCCGGGCAGGCCTCCGTACAAGCTCGGCAGGTCCGGCAGTACCAGACGAAGTTCTCGTCGAAGACCGGGCCCACCAGGGAGGGCGCCTCGGCCTCCTCGTAGCCATCGTCGGAGGGCTCGCTCTCGGTCTCGATCTTGGGGACCTCGGCGGCGCTCAAGCGTTTTTGCAGCTCGGCGTGTCCGTGGTCGCGCAGCTTGCCGATCAGGGTCTTGGGGCCGAAAGGATCGCCAGCGCGCGCTGCGGGGCAGGCGTCCTGACAGCGGCCGCACTCGATGCAGGCGTCGTGCTCGAGGCGGTCTTCGAAGCTGAGTTCTTTCTCGTCGCTCAGGCCCAGGGTGAAGGCGGCCTCGTCGAAGTTCTCGTCTTCCATCAGTGCGTCGATGTCGATGCGCGGCAAGGGATCGCCGGCGCTCGGGCCAGCCTTGAGCAGGCTGGTGGGGATGGCCAGCAAGTGGAAGAACTTGGTGTAGGGGACCAGGGCGATGAAGCCCATGGCCAGCAGCATATGCACCCACCAGAGGACGAGATGGACGATGGAGCGCTCGCCGGCTGCGTTCCCCGGCTCGCCGAAGGGCAGGGCCAGCGCATAGCCCACGAAGGAGGTCCAGGCCTCGGGCTCCCCCGTGCAGTGGATGCGCACGGCTTCGAGCACGAACCCGCTGACGATGATGCCGGCCAGCAGCGCCAGCGCGAGGGCGTCGTCGCGCTCTCTCTCCAGGTTGGGAGCCTTGGCGATGTAGCGACGATGGGCTGCCAGCGCCAGACCCACCAAGATCAGCAGCCCGCCCAGGTCGGCGCCGAAAGACAGGAGCCGGTAGATCCAGCCCTTGAACAAGCTGAAACCGAAAAAGGGCGACGTGAGATCCGCATCGACGAACACCACTGCGGTGGCGGCCACGCAGACCATGAAGCTGAAGAAGATCAGGCCGTGGAACAGGCCGGGAAAGGGCTTGCGAAACACAGAACGCTGTAGCAGGACCTCTTGGACGAGGAACCCCAGGCGCGAGCTCCAGGAGCTCCATCGCTCGGCGTCGGGCCTTGACTGCCTCCAATACTGCATGCGCTTCTTGACACCCACTCCGCAGGCTGCCAGTGCGGCGGCGAAGACGACATACATCATCACCTTGGAGACGATGTCGATGTTCCAGTAGATCTGGCGTGCGATTTCCATGGCAAAAATCCTCTCGGCAAGGCGATAACCGGCCAGATAGAGACACGCCCTAGCGAGACGGGGCCCTGTCCTCCGCATCACCGGAGAGATGGACGTTTACCTCCTTTGTCAGGGGATTTTACGATCTCAGACCTAGAGTTGCGACTTGCGCCGATTTCCAGGGGCCTTCACGACCGCCCCACGGGGTTGACGAGACACGCACGTCCCCGGCCATCGATGCGGCGCCCACCCGGCCGGGCCCCAGAGCTCGAGCCAGGCTGCATCCACGTCGCTGCCTATCGACCCGTGCGACTTGAGGCCCCAGCCCCGCCAGAGGGTCCATCCTGCGCGCCATTCTCAGTGCGCGCCCTTGGGGCAGCTCCATGTGCGCCTATCTCCCCCGCCCAGACCGCCTGGCGCCAGGGGATATGGCGCCTCGTGTGCCGGGGATCCCTTGCAGGTGGGCCGCACGCGGAACCTGCGCCCCGGCGGACCGAGCGGGGACGGTCTGAGAGCGCCTCTTTTTTCTGCCTCGCCGCTTTGACGCGTCCGGGGTAGACCGGTATCCTAGACTTGTTCCAGAACAGCCAAATGCGCTGTTCAAGAGCATCTAATTCGCTTGATGGATTCGATGTTCTCAAGCACTGTTCAACGAGGAGAAGAAATAGTGTCCACTTCGCAGAAGATCCTGATCGTGGAAGACGCCGAAGAAAACATCCTGTTTCTCGAGCAGATACTCGAAGATCACGGTTACGAATACTCTGTGGCTCGCAACGGGGCGGAAGCGCTTGCCGCGATGGAAGTGGAGCGACCCTCGCTGGTCCTGTTGGACATCATGATGCCGAAAAAGAGCGGTGCGGTCGTTCTGCGCCGTATGAGAACGCAGCCGGAGCTGCAGGGGATCCCGGTGATCGTCGTCACCGGCACCGCCCAGATCACCGGCGTCGATATGCACACCGGTGAAGAGAAGGGCAAAGAGACCTACAGGGACGACTTCCACCGCGAGTTCGGCAAGGTGCTCCGCGAGAGGATCTTCGGCATGGAGCCCGACGGCTTCATCGACAAGCCCATCGATCCGATGCTCCTGATCCAGAAGATCCAGGAACTGCTTCCCTGATCGGATCATCCTTTCCAGGCTGAGAATACAAGGCTGGCAGGACTACGTTCAGCACCTATGAAAGAGCACCCTCCTACCCCAGGCGAGCCGACCAAGGGTGGTGAAGAGCATTTCACGAGAGTGCAGTGGCGGATCATGCAGCTCGAGCTGCCGCTACTCCTGCTGCTCTTCGTTTGCCTGCTCTTCTGGTTGACGGCCGCGCTGAAGGACGAGCTGCACGCCTCCAACCTCGAGCACGCCCAACAGACGGCACAGGCCGCCACGTCCGCCGTCGAAGCGTCGATGAAATCCCAGCAGGCGCTCGGTATCTGGGAGCGGGTGGATCAGCGGCTCTCTCCGGGCCAGGGTGTCCGCGTACACTTCATCAATCCGCAGGCAGAGGTTTCCCACTCCACGGATTCGGCGATGCAGGGCCACGCCTACCGGCTTGGCGACCCGCCCTGCGCGTCGTGCCACGAGGGTGGTTCGAAGACTGCCACCGCGCAGACCGCCTTCCCAAAGGGACCCGACGGTACGCGCAGCAGCGTCTACGTCGCCCCCCTGCGCAACAGAGAAGAGTGCCGCTCATGCCATCCCAACGATGGAGCCAAGCTGGGCATGGTCTACGTGGAGCATTCCTTCGAGGGTGCTGAACGGCTGATAGGCAGGACGAGGAACGGCCTCATCGCGACCGTGACCGTGGGATACCTCCTGACGCTCCTCATCAGCGGGTTCGTCACCCGCCGCTACATCGACCTGCCCGTGAAGCGCCTGCTGAAGGGGGCGCGGGAAATCGGCGCGGGCAACCTCGACTCGACCGTGGAGCTGCCCGTCAAGAGCGAGCTCTCGGTGCTGGCCGACACCTTCAACCAATCGACGAAGCAGCTGCGGGAGAGCATCCAGCAGACCGAGCGACAGCGGGACGATCTGAAGCACCTGTACTTCATCGCCGAGCAGCTCGGCCAGAGCGTCGAGCCCGACGAGCGGCGTCGCCTGGCCGTGGAGCTGGTCGGCAATATCTTCCAGTGCGACAGTCTCTTGATTGCCGGCCATTTCCATCGCGAGTCCGGCGTGTTCGACGGAACCTTGACCTACCGCGACGGCGACTCGGAGATCGTCGAAGTGGTCTTCCATGATACCGAGGGGATGCCCGCGATCTCTTTCTGCGTCCCCGCCATCGTGGATCGGTGGCTCGAGGGAGAGCTGGAAGAGGGACACACGGTTCGGGAAGGTGCGACGGTCGCCTACCCCCTGGAACGCCGTGGCCGCAGGTTGGGCCTGATCATGGCCCCGGCCCTGAAGGTCGACGAGTACGCAGACGGGCGCGCCACCGCGGCCAATCCACTGGTGGTTCGAGCATTCCTCAGGCACCTGGCCATCGCCCTCAATCTCTCCCAGCTGCGGCGCGTTCACCAGCAGCAGGCAAGACTGGCCGCCATCGGTGGCATCGTGGCTGGCCTCTCCCACTGCTTGAAGAACACGCTGAACGGCCTGCGCGGCGGACTGTACGTGGTCGATAGGGCCATGGAGACTGGAAAAACCGACAGGCTCGAGCGAGGCTGGAAGGTCCTGAGAGGCAGCGTACGTCAGATCGAGCGCCTCACGCTCGACATGCTCTTTTTCTCCCGCGAGCACCAACCCGACCTGAAGCTGGCCGATCCGAACCAGATCCTGCAGGAGATCGTCGATCTTCTCAACCAATCGGCCGCCAGCCAGGGCGTCACGGTGAGCGCGGAGTTCGACAAGAACGTCGGGAAGATGCGCCTGGACCGGATGGCCATCTACCGGGCGGTGCTCAACCTGGCGTCCAATGCCGTGGACGCCTGCTCCGATTCCGAGGACAGGGGGGACTCGGTCGTCCTGAGGAGCCTCGCCATTTCGAACGCGCTGTTGATCGCCGTCGAGGACAATGGCGTGGGCATGGACGAGCGCACCCAGAAGAGGATGTACGAGCAGTTCTTCTCGACCAAGATGGGCAGAGGAACCGGTCTCGGTCTTCCGGTGGTGATGAAGATATTGGAGGAGCAGGGCGGTTCGTTGGTGGTCGAATCGGCCCTGGGCGAGGGCACGACCTTCACGATTCGCCTGCCCAAAGCGGTCAAGGAGAGCTGAGGGGGAATCTCCGGGGTGGTGCAGCCCGCGGAGCGGGGCTATCGAACAGCCTCGCTACGAAAGGACCGCTCATGTGGGCTCCCCTGCTCCTCGCCAGCTCCCTCTACACCGCGCCCTGCGAGGCCGATGATCCGCTGGAGTTCAGCCTGGTGGGGGTGGATGTGCAGTCGGTGGGGCTGCAGCAGACCGAGCTGGAGCTGGTGGCCGAGGTCACGCGCACCCGCTGGCCGCCCATTCGGCTGCGCAGCCTGGAGCACCAGGTCTCCATCAGCGGCGAGACCGTAGCCGAGGGCGAGGCCAGCTACGAACGCACCAAGCTCCGCAAGGGCGAGCCGCAGCAGATCCGCATCCCGGTCTCCTTCCGCACGCTCCAGGCGGCGGGGGCTCTTGGGAGGGGGCTGCTCGGCGGGGCGCGCATCGACATCGAGCTGCAGGGCACCATGCGCGGCTGCGTGCTCCTGATCCCCTTCCAGGCGCCCATCGAGGAGAGCCTGGCGGATGTGGATCTGGGACTCTAGCAGCCCGCCACCAGCTCGTAGGCCGCCTCCAGCGCCTCATCCAGCTTGTCCAGCTGCGGGCCGCCCGCCTGGGCGAAGTCGGGGCGCCCGCCGCCGCGGCCGCCGACGATCGCAGCCACCTTGCCCACGAGCTTGCCGGCGTGCACACGACTGCCCGCCAGGTCCTTGCTGACCGCCACCAGCAGGATGACCTTGCCCTTGTTCTCTCCGCCCAGGACCACGACGACGCTGCCCATGGAGTCGCGCAGCTTGTCGGCCTGGTCGCGCATCAGCTTGACGCCGCCCTCGCTGCGGGCGGCCAGCACCTTGATGCCGTTCACCACGCGGGCCCGGCTTGTCAGCTGGTCCGCATCCGCCAGGGCGTCGGCGCGGCGCTGCTTCTCCAGGTCTCTGCGCAGTGCGCTGACCTCGCCCTGCAGGCGCTCCACCGCGGTGAGCAGGTCGCCAGCGGGAACCTTCAGGCGGCTGGCGGTCTTCTCCACCGCGTCACGGCTGGCGCGCGCTTCGGCCAGGGCCCAGCTGCCCGTCTTGGCCTCGACGCGGCGAACGCCGCTGGAGACGCTGGCCTCGCTGACGAACCAGAAGAGGCCGATGTCGCCCGAGCGATCCACGTGGGTGCCACCGCAGAGCTCCATCGAGCGGTCGCCGATGCTCACCACCTGGACCTGTGCGTCGTACTTCTCGCCGAACATGGCGATAGCCCCCTCGGCCTTGGCCTGGTCGATGGCCATGGTGCGTCGGGTGACCGGCAGGTTGTCGAGAACCCATTTGTTGACGAGGTCTTCGATGGACGCCAGCTCGTCGGGGGTGACGGCCTGGAAGTGGCTGAAGTCGAAGCGCAGGCGCCGGGATTCCACCAGGGAGCCCTTCTGCATGACGTGGTCGCCCAGCACCTGACGCAGGGCCGCATGCAGCAGGTGGGTGGCCGAGTGGTTGCGCTGGGTGTCGGCCCGCTCTCGGGACGCGACCTGCAGCTGGACCAGGTCACCCAGGCTCAGCGCGCCCCGCTCCAGCCGGACATGGTGCACGACCAGCCCACTGACCGGCTTCTGGGCGTCGGTCACCAGGGCGCGCAGCTGCTCGCCGGTCACCAGGCCCTTGTCCCCCACCTGGCCTCCGCTCTCGCCGTAGAAGGGGGTCTGGTCGACAATCAGCTGGCCAACGCTGCACGCGGTCAAGGAACGCACCCGCTCGCCGTCCTGCAGCAGGGCCAGGACCCGGCCGCTGCCTGTCAGGTTGTCGTAGCCCGAAAAGGCGCTGCTGGCGCCATCGGCGAGCAGCTTGCCGTAGACCTCGTCGGCCACCTCGGCGTTGGAACCACGCCAGGCCGCACGCCCGGCCTGGCGTTGGGCTTCCATGAGCTCGTCGAAGCCCTGCTCGTCCACGCTCACGCCGCGCTCGCCGGCGATCAGGCGGGTCAGGTCCAGGGGGAAGCCGTAGGTGTCGTGCAGGCGGAAGGCCAGCTCGCCCGGCAGCTCCTTGCCGCCCTTGTTCAGCTCCTCGTCGAGCAGGGCCAGCCCCTTGTCGCGCGTCTCGGCGAAGCGCGCCTCCTCGGTCCGTACCACGCGATCGATGAAGGCGCGGCGCTCCACCAGCTCCGGGTAGGCCTGGCCGAAGTGGGAGACGACGCGGTCGGTCAGCTGGTGCAGGAAGGGCAGCTCGTCCAGGCCCAGCCGCACGCCGAAGCGCACGGCCCGCCGGGCGATGCGCCGGAGCACATAGCCATGGCCTTCGTTGGAGGGGATGACGCCCTCGGCCACCAAAAAGGCGCAGGCCCGGGCGTGGTCGGCCAGCACGCGCAGGCTGGTGTCGGACTGCTCGTCGGCCCCCAGCTCTACCCCGGCGATCTCGCCCCCGTCCGCTATCAGCCCAGAGAGCAGATCGGTGTCGTAGTTGCTGCGTACGCCCTGGATGATGGAGGCGACGCGCTCGAGCCCCATGCCCGTGTCGACGCTGGGCCGCGGCAGGGGTTCCCTGGATCCATCCGGGTGCCGCTCGAACTGCATGAAGACGTTGTTCCAGAACTCCACGTAGCGATCGCCGCCTCCGCCGGGGCCCTGGGGGTGGCTGGGCCCCAGCTCGGGCCCGAGGTCGTAGTGGATCTCGGAGCAGGGCCCGCAGGGCCCGACATCGCCCATGCTCCAGAAGTTGTCCTTGTCGCCCAGGCGCACCACCCGTGCGGCGGGCAGGCCGATCTTGCGTGTCCAGATGTCGTAGGACTCGTCGTCGCTGTGATGAACGCTGGCCCACAAGCGCTCAGGAGGCAGCCCCCAGCCGTCGATCATGAGGGCCCAGGCCAAGCTGAGCGCCTCCTCCTTGAAGTAGTCGCCGAAGGAGAAGTTCCCCAGCATCTCGAACATGGTGTGGTGCCGCGGCGTGCGGCCCACCTCTTCCAGGTCGTTGTGCTTGCCGCTGACGCGCAGGCACTTCTGACAGCTGGTGGCGCGGCGATAGGGGCGCTGCTCCGCGCCGGTGAAGACGTTCTTGAACTGCACCATGCCCGCGTTGACGAACATCAGGCTTGGATCCTCTGGGATCAGGCCGGCCGAAGGCACGATGCTGTGCCCGTGGCTGGCGAAGAAGTCGAGGAACTCACGGCGGATCCGAGCGCCGCTGCGGTATGACATGCCCATGAAGCACCTGGGGGAGAGGCTGTTCGGTTTGTTGGCCGGCCAGTACTAACGCGGGTCCGCCGGGCAGGCGTGCTCGGCGTGGGCCGGCGCCGCCGGAACGCCGCAAGCGCTCGCTGAGGTCCCATCTACAGCAGCCCCAGCCCCTCCAGCTCCGCCTCCAGCCGCGCGCAGTCCCGAAATCGCAGCGCCCTCATGCCCACCGCTTCGGCTCCGGTCACATTTTCCGGGCGATCATCGACGAAGAGCACTTGGCGGGCGGGCAGCTCCAGCGCCTCGAGGGCCAGCTGGTAGATGCGTGCTCCGGGCTTGCGGCAGCGCAGCTCGAAGGAGACGAAGAGGTGCTGCATGCGCCGCAGGGCGGGAACCTGCCGCAGCCCCGCAGCCCAGTGCCAGGGCACGGTGTTGGACAGGCAGCCCAGCGTGTAGCGGGGCTGCAGGCGATCCAGCAGCGCGGCCATGCCGGGCATGGGGCCCAGGCAGCCAGCCGCCCAGGCGGCCGCCCAGTCGGCCTCAAGGCGCTGCAGGCCGAAGATGCGGTTGAGCTCGGCGCACTTGGCCGCGGGATCCAGCTCGCCGGCCTCGGCCCGTTCCTGGAAGCTCCAGGCATGGGGCGATCCAAAGGCCTGGTAGGCCGTGAACCGCGGCCCGAGCGCGGCGATGGCTTCGAAGACCACGTGCCCGTCGTAGCGCAGCAGCACATCGCCCAGGTCGAAGAGGATGGCTCGGATGGGTGGCGCCATGGCGACATGCCTATCGCGGGGAGGTTGCCGCGGGCCATGATCCCACTCCCATGGGTTAGGGCTGCTGACCGGCCCGCTCCGCAGGAGACCGCACCGTGAACCAGACATCGAACCCACGACGCTGGAATCCGCTGCGCTTCTTCGCGCCGGGCCCGGCCGCGCTGCCCATCCGGGATCGCGCCGAGGTGGACCGCCGCTACCGGCAGCTGCGCTTTTCCGTCGGTCTCACCTTGCTGCTGGGCTACGGCTTCGCCTACACCTGCCGTCTGGGGCTGTCCGTCGTCAAGAAGCCCTTGATCGATGGAGGCATCTACACTGCCCAGGACCTGGGCATGATCGGTGCCGCCTTCTTGTGGGCCTACGGCCTGGGCAAGCTCTTCAATGGCGCCCTGGCGGATCGAGTGAACGTGCGGCGCTTCATCCCCACCGGCCTGGCCATCTCGGCCCTGGTGAACCTGGCCATGGGCTTCAACACCATGGTGGTGGCAGCCGTGGTTCTCTGGGCCTTGAACGGCTGGTTCCAGGGCTTCGGCGCACCCGCCAGCGTGGTCTCCATCACCCAGT
>CAYVQL010000136.1:0-27777 GCA_964454135.1 uncultured Enterobacterales bacterium
GGGAGGGGCTCTCCCCTCCCCCAAGCTGATTTCATGCTAGTCACTGTCCCTGGGGAAACTCGTCCAGGTGGTAGCCGTAGGGTTCCAGCAGGCGGTTCACTTCTTTGACGTAGTTCTCGATGGTGACCTTGGCCTGGCCCAGCTTCTTGTGCGCGGCGGTGAAGGCCTGCAGGTCGTTCTTCTCGTAGGCCGCCACCAGCTCCCGATAGGCCTGAGCCTGCAGGCCCCAGGCGGTGACCGCCTGTTGGTGGACATCAGCCAGCTCCTCCAGATCGGTGTCGACGGAGGAGATGCTGAGCTGCAGTGCGTCCGCCGGGGGCACGATGTCGCGCTGGATGCGCTGCGCCACCTGGTCCGAGTCGAGCTCTTTTTTATGGATCTGCTTGGCCAGACCGAGGAAGAGCGTGGCCAGACGCGTGTTCTCGGTCATGAGCGGATCCATGGCCCCGTGATAGGCCGCGATGGAATCCGCGACCGGATCGCCGCAGGCGAGCAGCCAGGTCAGCATTATGAGGCGCAGGCCGAAAAGCGTCACGATGACTACTCCGATTGACTTCCGCCCTGGTAGCTTTTTGGACGGCGTCGTGCCAGGCTGGGTCTGAAGCGGGAACAGGTTATCCAGCGTGCGGCAGCCCCGATCGTCAGGCTGACGGATCCTGGGGAACGCCTGCAGGTGGCGGAATTGAAGCCAATCGACCGGCTAGGCCTGGAGCTCAAGTACGCGCTGCGCTCTCTGAGAGCGCGCAGTTCTTCGAGGAGAGGGAGCGGCGAGAGCGCGCCCCGTCCCGCCCGCCTCGTGCTGGACCTGACCCGTTGCTGGAATGGCCAAGCGCTGTCCCCGGCGCGGCCGCTGGAGTTCTGGCAGGAGCTGCTGCTCGAGGCCGTCACCTGGCTCGGTCCCCTGCCCGTGACGATCCTCTCCCGCAGCAAGGCCATGCACCCGGATCTGGCCGCGGTGGTGCGCTTCGCCCATCGTCTCGAGTGCCCGGTCTGCCTCTACGGCCAGGGGGAGGGCATCGACGACGAGCTGGCCCTGCGCCTGTCCGACGTGGGACTGCACCGCGTCTGCGTGGTGGTGGGCGGCGTCACCTCGAGCATCCACGAGGAGGTGGCGGGCCGTAGCTTGGACGGCACCACGGCCGCGGTCTGGGCGCTGCTCAAGGCCAGAGATGCCCGGCGCATGCCCATGGACCTGGTGGTCGATTTTCCCTGCACCCCTGTCTCCGTGCCGGACCTGGCCGGCGTCAAAGGCTGGGCCCGCCAGGTGGGCGTGGATGGCTTCGCCGCCTCGCCGCCTTTCCTGGCTCCCATCTCGCCCCATGAGCTTCCCAGGGAGGCGGCTCGGATGCTGCGGGAGCTGGAGAGTGGCGGAGGCAGCTTCCGGCGCACGGCCCCGGGCACCACCGCCGCGGTCGCCGCCACCTGGCGGGCAGGTGACAGAAAGCCCGGCAGCCCGCGTGAAGGCGGCGACGCCTGTCCCATCGGTGGCCTGCGACTGGATGTGCGGGCCTGTGGTCGCTTCGGCGCTTGTCCCTTCAAGCGCTCCATCGGCTGCTTCGAGCCAGGGGTCGACCTGCGGCAGGCCTGGACCGAGGGGACGGCCCACTTCGCCGACATCGCCGCCTGCCAGCGTCGCTGCCACCACCCCGAGCTGCTGCAGCGCGGCCTGGCGCCGCCCTGGGAGCGCGGCGGTGTCGGTGCGCTGCTGGGGAGGTTGGCATGAAGCTGCGAATGGACCGGCTCTCACGCGAGGCCTTCGACGTGGCGGTGGGACCCGACACCTCGTGGGCCGCCGAGGCTGTCTCGCGAGCCATGGACGGCACGGTGCTGCACATCGAGGGGCAGCTGCGGGTGCGGCTCGTCGGGCCGGGCGTGCTGGTGGAAGGGCAGGCCTCGGCGCTGGTGCGGCGCCGCTGCGATCGCTGCCTGGCCTCCGTGCTCCTGCGACTGGACGGGCCTTTCTCGCTCTTCTTCGATCCGCAGCGCCTGAAGGGGGACGAGAACGTGCGCCTGATGTCCGACGATCTCGATGTCGGCTTCGTGCACGAAGGGGAGCTGGACCTGGGCCTGGTGCTGGCGGAGCACTTCTTGTTGGAGGCCCCAGGTCGCATCCGCTGCGACGACCAGGCCGTCGAGCGCGAAGACCAGGGCAGCTGCGAGGTGCCGGGGAGCCAGCCCGATGGCGAGCCCCCCGTGGATCCGCGTTTCGCCGCCTTGAAGGCGTTCAAGGCAGCTGATTGAGCTTGCTGCCCCTGGCCGGCGGCTTCCATCCCGACCTCCGCGATGATCCCGCCCTCGACAAGCCCGTCATCGCACAATAGAAGCCTGGCCGGCGCGGCCTCTCCGGGGAACGCCCGACGTCCGGTCGCTCCCCAAGACTAGAAAACCAGTCTTGCCGCTCCCGCAAAAAACACCGGCAAAAGGCCGGAACCTTCGGAGTCGTCTGTCATGGCTGTCCCCAAGAAGCGCACCTCTTCCAGCCGCCGCGACATGCGTCGCAGTCACCACGCCCTTTCCGCTCCCACCAACATCGAGCTCTGCCCGGATTGCGGCGAGCTCAAGTTGCGCCACCGCGTCTGCACCGCCTGCGGGCACTACCGCGGCCGCAAGGTGGTGGAGGTGGCCGAAGAGAAGTGACGCGTTGTCCGCGCTGTCGCAGGGCCGCGAGCGCTGGCGCCGCGCTCACTGCCGAGTTCGCGGATCTCAACGCTTGCTCCGACCCGCTCTCGGCTTTATTCTCCAGCCGCGCAGTGGGTTGCGCTCCTCCTTCTCGGCATCTCGGCGCTCTGGGCTGGGTCGCTGCAGGGGTCCTGCGGAGCTCTCCACTCCAGGTCCAACCACGCCATAGCATTCCGAACGGCCCGGCCGCAGTCGCCCGCCAGGCGCCCAATCCCGCTTTACAGGAGTCATCCATGTCCGCCACGGAAGATCTCGTCGAGAGAGTCAAGCGTTTGATCGCCGAGAATGGGGGGGTCAGCATCGAGGAGGTGCGCTCCGACGCCCACTTTCGCGATGATCTGGGGCTCGACAGCCTCGACATCGTCGAGCTGGTGATGGCCATTGAGAAGGAATTCGACGTCGAGATCCCCGACGACGACGCGGAAGAGATCCACACCGTCCAGATGGCCATCGACTACATCCTGGACCACCAGTAGTTGCCTCGGAGGCCGGTGTCTGGAGGTCCTGTGCCGAGAAGGGTCGTCGTCACCGGACTCGGCGCGCTCTCGCCCTGCGGCGCCGACGGCGCCTCCACCTGGCGTGCCATGGTGGAGGGCCGATCCGGGATCGGGCCCATCACGCGCTTCGACACCGAGGGCTGGGCCGTACGCATCGCCGGCGAGCTGGATGACTTCGACGTCGCGGCGCACTTCAGCCGGCGCGAGGCCAGGCGCCTGGATCGCTTCACCCAGCTGGCGCTCGTGGCGGCCGACGAGGCCGTGCTCGACGCTCGGCTCGAGCTGCCCGGTCCCTGCCCGGAGCGGGTGGGGGTCTATGTCGGCTCCGGTATCGGCGGCCTGAACGAGCTGTTCTCGGGCACCCGCTCCTTCCTCGACGAGGGGCCCAAGGGCCTGTCGGCTTTCTTCCTGCCGCGGCTGTTGACCAATATGGCCGGCGGCAACCTGGCCATGCGCTTCGGCGCCCGAGGGCCGTCCCTCTGCGTCAGCACGGCCTGCGCCGCAGGAAACCACTCCATAGGAGAAGCCTGGCGCGTCATCCGCTCGGGCGAAGCCGATGTGCTGCTGGCGGGTGGCAGCGAGGCCTGCATCACGCCCATCGCGGTGGCGGGCTTCATGATCATGCGTGGCCTGTCGCGGCGCAATGACGACCCCCAGACCGCCAGCCGACCCTTCGACGTGGACAGGGATGGCTTCGTGATCTCGGAGGGTGCGGGCATCCTGGTGCTGGAGGAGCTGGAACACGCTCGACGCCGCGACGCGCGCATCTACGCGGAGCTGGCGGGCTACGCCCTGAACAACGACGCCCACCACCTGACCGCGCCACCGGCCGGGGGCGAAGGTGCGGCGCGCTGCATGCAGGCCGCCCTGCGGGCCGCCGGCATGCAGCCCGAAGAGATCGACTACGTCAACGCGCACGGGACCTCGACCGCGGCCAACGATGTAGCCGAGACCCGTGCCATCAAGGCGGTCTTTGGCGAGCACGCGCGGCAGCTGGCTGTCTCGAGCACCAAGTCCGTCACCGGTCACCTGCTGGGCGCGGCCGGCGGGATCGAGGCCATGGCCACCGTGCTGGCACTGCACCAAGGCCTGCTGCCCCCCACGGCTACCCTGCAGGAGCCGGACCCGGCCTGCGATCTGGACTATATCCCTGGGTGCGCTCGAAAGCAGCAGGCGCAGGCCGCGCTCTCCAACGCCTTCGGCTTTGGCGGCACCAACGCCTGCGTCGTCTTCCGTCGCTTCCAGGAGTAGTGAGATGAGCAAGCACGATCTCCCCAGCATCGCCATCGGCGCTGACCACGCCGGAGTGCACCTGAAGGACCACCTGGCCCATTGGCTACGGCAGCGCGGCCACAAGCTGCTGGACAAGGGCACCATGGGCGACGCCAGCTGCGACTACCCGGACTTCGCCAGGGACGTGGCCCTGGCCGTGGTCGAGGGGCGGACGGAGCTGGGCGTCCTGGTCTGCGGAACGGGCCAGGGCATGGCCATGACCGCCAACCGCGTGCCCGGCATACGGGCGGCCGTGGTGCTCGACACCTTCTCCGCGGCGGCGGCCCGAGAACACAACGACGCCAACGTGCTCTGCCTGGGGGCCAGGGTCTGCGGCTCCGGCCTGGCCGAGGCCTGCCTGCTGGCCTGGCTCACAGCCTCCTTCGAGGGGGGGAGGCATGCGCGTCGTCTGGCCGCCATGGTCGCTGTCGGAAAGGGCGGCGGGGCGCAGGTTGGAGAGGGCTGAGCCCTTGCGTTGCCCCTACTGTCGAGATCCTGAAAGCCGGGTGATCGACTCGCGCGCTTCGGAGAACAGCATCCGGCGCCGGCGGGAATGCGAGGCCTGCCACAGGCGCTACACCACCCAGGAACGGGCGGAGCTCAAGCCCCCCATGGTGGTGAAGAAGGACGGGCGCCGCGAGGCCTTCCAGCGGGAAAAGGTGCTCCAGGGCTTCCGCCTGGCCTGCCGCAAGCGGCCCATCGCGGCGGGGCGCATCGACGACGCCGTGGACCGGGTCGAGGGCAGCCTGCTGGAGGGGGGCGAGCGCGAGGTGGCGGCCCGCGAGATCGGGCGCCTGGTACAGGAGGAGCTGGGCGTGATGGACCCCGTGGCATACCTGCGCTTCGCCTCGGTCTACCAGGAGCTCGAGAGCCCCGAGGAGCTGCTGGAGCTGGTGCGTGCGGTGGCCCACAGGAGCGCCCCTTGAGCAGTGAACGCCGGAGCGACGAGCGCTGGATGGCCCGTTGCCTGGAGCTGGCACGGCGCGCGGAGGGGCGCACCGCCCCCAATCCCATGGTGGGGGCGGTGGTGGTGCGCGATGGCGAGCTGGTAGGGGAGGGGTGGCACGCCCAGGCCGGCGGACCGCACGCCGAGGTGCTGGCCCTGGCTGCGGCGGGAGACGCCGCCATGGGCGCGACCCTCTACGTCAGCCTGGAGCCCTGCTGCCACCACGGCCGCACCCCCCCCTGCACCGAGTCCATCGAGCGGGCCGGTCTGGCGCGCGTGGTGGCGGGCATGGGCGACCCCAACCCCCTGGTGGATGGCAAGGGCATCGAAGCCCTGCGAGCCATGGGCATCGCGGTGCGCACGGGTGTGCTGGAAGAAGAGTGCCGAGCCTTGAACCGCGCGTTCATCAAGAGCATCACCACCGGCAGGCCGCTGGTGGCGCTCAAGGCGGCGTCCACCCTCGATGGCCGCATCGCCACGGTGGCTGGCGAGAGCAAATGGATCACCGGCGCGCGGGCCCGGCAGCACGGTCACGGGCTGCGCGGGCGCTTCGACGCCATCCTGGTGGGCGCCAACACGGCGCTGGCGGATGATCCGCGGCTGAGCTGCCGCGTCGAGGGAGGGCGCGATCCGCTGCCGGTGCTGCTCGACTCCCACCTACGGGTGCCTGCCAGCGCGAAGATTTTCTCTGGCAGCGCGCAGGCCCGCGTCTACGCGCTGTCCGAGGGCCCCCCCGACCATCCCGGCCTGGTCAGGTCCGTGCCCGCTGCGGCGGGCGGCCTGGCCCTGGAGCCCATGCTCGAGGACCTGGTCAGCCAGGGTGCGCACTCCCTGCTCGTGGAAGGGGGCGGTCAGGTGCACCGCAGCTTCCTCGAGGCCGGCCTGGTGGATCGCGTCTACCTCTACCTGGCCCCTTTGGTGCTGGGTGGAGGAGCGTCCTGGGTGGCCGGGCCGGGCGTGGCCCGTCTCGGACGGGCTTTTCGTCTGGAGCTGGCGCGCAGCGAGCGCCTGGGGCCGGACCTGCTGCTCGTGTTCGAGCGCGGGTGACACCCTGGGCGGACCACGGCAGAGGAGGTGGCGACATGTTCACAGGACTGGTCGAGGACATCGGGAAGCTGGTGGCGACCTCCCCCGAGGGAGCCGGAAGGCGCCTGGTCATCGAGACCTCCATCGACGCAGGCGGCATCGCCCTGGGCGACTCGGTGGCTGCCGACGGCATCTGTCTCACCGTCACGGGTTTCCCGTCCCTGGGACGCTACGAGGTCGTGGCAGGGCGCGAGACGGTTGAGCGCACCACGCTGGGATCATGGCGCAGCGGTCGCCGGCTGCACCTGGAGCGCGCCTTGCGGGTGGGCGACCGCCTGGGAGGGCACTGGGTGCAGGGCCATGTGGACGGGGTGGGGCAGGTGGAGCGCGCGCAGCGCGAGCGCGAGAGCCTTGTGCTGTGGATCCGCGGACCCGCGGAGCTGAAGCGCTACCTGGCCGAGAAGGGCAGCGTGGCCCTGGATGGCGTCAGCCTGACGGTGAACGAAGTGCGCGACGTCAGCTTCCGGGTCAACATCATCCCCCACACCGTCGAGAAGACCCGCTTCGGAGCGCTTTCCGCGGGTGATGCCCTGAACATCGAAATCGATGTGCTGGCGCGCTATGTGGAGCGCCTGCTCGGGCTCGATGGTGGTTCGAAGGGCCGGACCCCGCCAGAAGGGCTCGACATCGAGAGACTTCGCGCCAACGGATTCCTGTAGCCCGTACGGAAACCAAGCCATGACCGATACCAAGAAGAACACCGAGTTCGTCGTGATGGATCCCGATCCCCATCGCCGCATGGAGCTGGCGCTGGAGGACATCCGGGCGGGGCGCATGGTCCTGTTGACGGACGACGAGGACCGTGAGAACGAGGGCGATCTCACCATGGCGGCCGCCAAGGTCACCCCCGAGGCCATCAACTTCATGGCCACCCACGGGCGCGGGCTGATCTGCCTCACCCTGACCGAGGAGCGGGTGGATGAGCTGGGCCTGCCCATGATGGCCTCCCGCAACCGCGGGCGCTTCGGCACGGGCTTCACGGTCTCCATCGAGGCCTGCGAGGGAGTCACCACGGGGATCTCGGCCATGGATCGCGCCCACACCATCCACGTGGCCATCGATCCCGAGCGCGGCCCGGACGATCTCGAGACCCCGGGCCACATCTTCCCGCTCAAGGCCCGCAGCGAGGGCGTGCTCGTCCGCACGGGCCAGACCGAGGGCTCCGTGGACCTGGCGCGCCTGGCCGGCCTGCCTCCGTCGGGTGTCATCTGCGAGGTGATGAACGAAGACGGCACCATGGCCCGTCTGCCGGATCTGGAGCGCTTCGGCGCCCAGCATCACATGCACATCGTCACAGTCGAGGACATCATCCGCTGGCGCCTGCGCTATGAGCGAGGTGTGGAGGTCGTCCTCGACACGGTGCTTCGAACGCGAGACTACGGCGAGTTCAACCTACGGGTCTACCGCTCGGGCTCCGACGATGGTCTGCACCTGGCGCTGTTCCGCGGGCAGCTGGCCGGCAGCACCCCCCCGCTGGTGCGCGTCCAGACCTGCTGCCTGCTGGGGGATGTCTTTGGCAGCCTGGCCTGCGACTGCGGCGCGCAGCTGGACACCTCCCTGGCTCGCATCGCCAGCGAGGGCCGCGGCGTGCTGCTGTACATGCACCTGGACAGGGCCGAGGACAACGAGCAGCTGCTGACGCGCCTGCGCGGCCACCTGCTGCCCGACGTCCAGGAGCCCCTGGAGCCAGCTCCTCGCGAAGAAGGGGAGCTGCGGGACTACGGGGTGGGTGCCAGGATCCTGGCGGACCTGGGGATCAGCGAGCTGCGCTTGATCACCAACAACCCGCGCAAGATCGTGGGGCTGGAGGGATTCGGGCTGCGCGTGGTCGGGCGCGTCGCCATCGAGGCCGCGCCCAATAGCGAGAATCGCAGCTTCCTCGAGGTGCAGCGCCAGCAGTTGGGACATATCTTGAAGACCTGAACTGCCCGCCGGGCATAGCCTGGCGGGCCCGCTGGGAACAAGGCCCAGCAGCTCGCGGGGCGGAGTCGCGGGCACAAGCTCGAAACGGAGGAGACATGAAGCGCGTCCTTGAAGGCCACCTGGGGGATCCCGGGGGCGAGATCGCCATCATCGTGGCGAGGTTCAACAGCTTCATCACCCAACGCCTGCTCGACGGCGCGCTGGACGTGCTCAAGCGCCACGGCGTGGACGTCGACGCGCAGGTCACGGTGCTCTGGGCTCCAGGCGCGTTCGAGCTGCCCCTGCTCGCCAAGCGCCTGGCAGCCGCCGGTCGCTACCAGGCCATCATCGCCCTGGGCTGCGTCATCCGCGGCGGCACGCCGCACTTCGACTACGTGGCGGCCGAGGTGTCCAAGGGCCTGGCGGCCGTGGGGCTGGACGCCGACATGCCCATCTCCTTCGGCATCCTGACCACCGACAACGTGGAGCAGGCGGTGGACCGCGCGGGCACCAAGCACGGCAACAAGGGCGCCGAGGCCGCGCTCTCCGCGCTGGAGATGATCGATCTCCTGCACCGCCTGGCAGAGGACTAGGCGTGCCCGGGCGTCGCCGCGCGCGGGAGATCGCGCTCCTGGCCCTCTACCAGTCCGATCTGGCCGATAACGAGCCGGCCGAGGCCCTGCGCGGCGCCTGGGCGGCCGCGGAAGAGGACGAGGAGCGCCTGCTCCTCAGGGGGGAGAAGGGCTCGGAGGAGAGGGCGTTCACCCACGCCCTGGTTGATGGGGTCGCGCAGCGACGAGAAGAGATCGACGCGCTGATCGAAGAGGCCAGCCTGAACTGGCGCCTGGTGCGCATGCCCGTAGTGGACCGCAACATCCTGCGGCTGGCCTGCTTCGAGCTGCTGGGTCGCACGGATATCCCCGTCAGCGTGATCATCAACGAGGCGGTGGAGCTCGCCAAGCGCTTCGGCGGCGCCGACAGCCGCGCCTTCGTCAACGGGATCCTGGACAGAGTGGCCCAAGACACGGGGCGTGGGGGAAGAGGGCCGCGGCGCGGTGGTTGAGCGACGCCCCGTGGACGCGCCGTCGTCGCCGGGATCGATAGCGGTGGGTGAACGGGGTGCCGGGCGGGCCCTGTGGCGCCCGGGTCCCCTGCAGCAGGGCGAGATCCTCTTCACCGCGTTGCTGCTGGGCGTGCTGCTGGCATCGGTGCTGCTGGACCCGGGCAGCGAGGGCCTGACCGTGGCCGGCTTTGAGCTGCCAGCGGTCTGCCTGTGGCGCAAGCTCTTCGGCTTCGGCTGTCCTGGATGCGGCTTGACGCGCAGCTTCGTGTTCGTGGGGCACGGCGAGCTGGTCCAGGCCTTCCGCATGCACCGCCTGGGCCCGCTGCTCTACGCGGTGGTGGTCTGGCTGGCGGCGGTGCGGGTCTGGGGTTTGCTGCGCCTGGGGCTGTCCTGGTTGCGTCGGGGCCGGCGCTAGGAGCATTCCCCTAGCGCGCCCTTCCCAGCTCCTTCATCAACGCGGCCAGCGCCTGCGGATCCAGCAGCCCCGGCTCCTGCTCGGCGCAGGCGCCGATGTCCAGCCCCCAGGGCCGGGCGGCGCGCAGAAGCTCGGGGAGCTGCTGGCGGCTGAAAGGGCCGCCCAGCACGGCGCGCCCCATGCGGCCCGCTTCCCGCAGCATGCGGGGATCGCGCCGAAAACGGGCGCCTCCGGGCAGCAGATCCTTGTGCAGGGCCAGGTGGAAGCGATCTCCGATGTCTTTGAGGGCGGGGATCACCTCCCGACCACGGCAGGGAAGGGAGAGATACCAGGGCACGGGGAGCGGCTCCGCGGGGGCGACCTCGAGCTGCAGGCGATGCGGCTCCACGGTCAGTGCGATGCGGCGGGCCTGATCCGGGTCAGCCTCCCGCAGCACCGCCACGGTCTCCACCGTCACGCTGGCGGCGATCTCAGCAGCCAGATCCAGCCTGATGCTGCGCGCATCGTCCGGCTGCAGGACCAGCCCCAGGGCGTCGGCTCCCAGGGCCTCGGCCAGCCGGGCGTCGTGCAGGTTGGTGATGCCGCAGACCTTGATCCATGTGGGCAGCAAGCTGACCTCGTCGGCGATGGGGTTCGTTCCTTCTGGCACCGATCAAACCGCCTGACAATCCTACCGCAGAGGGCGCGGAGAGCGCAGAGATCCTCTCCACCGGACCATTCTCTTCTTTGTGGCGTATATACAACCTACAAAGATGATAATAGAAAAACCGGGTGAAGCGCTGGCCCCTCCTTCCGGTCTCTGCGTCCTCTGCGTCCTCTGCGGTGAACTGTCGCCGGTGGGGGCCCCATCTGGTCGGTGCCTTCTTACTATCCCCCATCGAGCAGCGCGGCGATACGCGCGGCGAGTGTCGTGGTGGCGCCCTGGGCGTCGCGCACATCCATGAAGCGGGCGCCAGCGCGACGGGCCGCCTCTCCGTCCGTGTCCGCTCGATCCCCTATGTGCAGCAGGCAGGCTGGCGGGCAGCCCATGATCCTGGCGGCCTCGAGCAGCACATCGGGATGCGGCTTGAGAGCGTTGAGCGTCTCCGCAGCCAGCTGGGCCTGCCAGCCCCCCTCCAGCCCCAGGCTCCGCAGCTTCAGCTGCGGGGGGTGATCGCTGGCCACGGCGCGTACAACGCCTCGGGCATCCAGCAGCTCCAGGGCCTGCGCCAGACCGGGCAGCAGGTGCGCGGGCCGCAGGGTCGTGGCCCAGGTGCGCTCCAGGAAGAACCAGAGGCGCGCTTCGGCCAGCTCGGGCTCCAGCGCCAGGGCCAGGGCCGTGCGCTGCAGGATCTCGGCCTGCAGATCGGCGGAGCGCTCGGCCCGCAGGCCGCGGATGGAGGCTTGCCAGGCCCGGATCAGCGGTAGCTGGGGGAGCAGGCGCGGCAGCAGTCGACGTCGATGCGCCCCCGTGGCGTACAGGGTGCCGTCCAGGTCGAAGCTCACGGCTCGTATGGCTGGCTGCGGCATGGGCTCTCGGGGAGGGCGAGATCCCCTGGCTATCCCGGCACGCGGCCCGGGAAAACCCAGGCCCTGGCGCGTTTCCGGCACCGTCCTCTTGACGGGATCTTCCTCCTTGGGAAGCGTTGACACCGCTGGCGGGATGCGGTAGAAAAGGCCCGTGATCGAGGGACGATTGTTCCGCTCGTCATGTAATAGTTGAAATTGTGGGTTGAAGGCAGAGTTCAGCAAAGGTGCATTGCTTTGCTCTCCGTATCAGGAGAACCTGGTTGGGCTCTCGCCGTCTGCTTGGCTGGCCCGGTAGCTCAGTTGGTAGAGCAGGGGACTGAAAATCCCTGTGTCGGCGGTTCGACTCCGCCCTGGGCCACCAGCCCCTTCGCCCAACCTCGCAAGAATTCGCAGCGCGCAGCCTCGCGTCACTTGCTGCTGTTCGTCGTCATGGGCCTGGCGCTGTGCGCAGGTTGCGGTACGGACGACTGCGACACCCTCTGCACCCGCACCGCCTCTCGGCTGGCCACCTGCCTGGAGAGCTGGTCGGCCAGCTGGGAAGACCTGGGCGCCAGCAACCGCTCGACCTTCCGGCGGCAGTGCGAGAACGACTGGGCCATGACGCGCGCCGACCTCGAGCCGCGCGAGGTGCGCATGGCCGTGGAGGGCTGCGAAGACGCCCTGGACGTGCTGGCGGAGCTGGAGGGCTGCGATGAGCTGCGGGCCCTGTACCTGGACTGAGCTCCCTAGCGGTTCTTCTTGACCTCCACCCCCAGCTTCTTGATGCGGTAGTGCAGGTTGGAGCGGGAGATGCCCAGCCTGCGCGCTGCGCGCGCTTGCACGCCGGAGGTCTCGGCCAGGGCGGTCAGGACCAGGTCCCGCTCGTAGGCGCGCAGGGCCTGCTGCAGGGACGTTCCCTCGGGCAGCTTGATGGCGCGATCCCGGGCGGGGGAGGGAGAGTCGTCCAGATCGACGTGGGTGATCTCCGGGCCGGTGGCCAGGATCACGGCGCGCTCGATGGCGTGCTCCAGCTCCCGCACGTTGCCCGGCCAGGAGTGGCTCATCAGGCGGGTCAGGACGGCCGGGGAGACGCGGGAAATACTGCGGTTGTTGCGCTTGCAGAAGCGCTTCAGGAAGTGGTCCGTCAGGGCGGGGATGTCGTCGCGCCGCTCGCGCAGGGGGGGCAGGCGGATGGCGAAGACGTTCAGCCTGTAGAAGAGGTCTTTGCGGAAGTGGCCCTCTTGCACCCGTTTTCGCAGATCGCGATTCGTGGCGGCCACGATGCGCGCGTCGGCGCGGATGGTCTCGCGGCCTCCCAGGCGTTGGAACTCGTGGTTCTCCAGCACATGCAGCAGCTTGACCTGCATGGTGGGGGAGATGTCGCCGATTTCGTCGAGCAGGATGCTGCCGCCGTCGGCCTGTTCGAAGCGCCCGATATGGGCCCGCACCGCACCGGTGAAGGACCCGCGCTCGTGCCCGAAGAGCTCGCTCTCGAGCAGGGTGTCTGGCAAGGCCGCGCAGTTGACCCGCACGAAGGGCTGCTCTTTGCGCGGGCTCAGCTGGTGGATGGCGCGGGCGATGAGCTCCTTGCCCGTGCCCGTTTCCCCCTGCAAGAGCACCAGCGCGCTGGTGTCCGCCACCGAGTGCGCCAGCTCGTAGACGCGCTGCATGGGTTCGGTGCTGCCGACGATGTTGGTGAGCCCGAAGTGGGACTCCACCTCTCTGCGCAGGGCCACCACCTCGTTGCGCAGCGCGCGCGCCTCCAGGGCCCTGTCCAGGATGACCAGCAGCTCGTTCTTGCTGATGGGCTTGATGATGTAGTCGGCCGCCCCGCCTTTCATGGCGTTGACGGCGTCGTCCACGTTGCCGTAGCCGGTCATGACCACCACTTCGACCTGGGGCCAGCGGCGCCTGACCTCTTGCAGCAGGTCCAATCCGCCCATGCCCGGCATGCGCACGTCGGTCAGCACCAGGTCCACGGTGCGCTGCTCCATCAGCTCCAGGGCCGCTTCTGCCGAGGGCACCACGGAGACCTGGATTCCAGCCTTCTGGAGGTTGATGCGCAGGGCGCTGCGCACGGCGCGGTCGTCGTCCACCACCAGCACGCGGTTGCGGCGAGCGGTCATCGCAGCTCCAGTTCGTAAGGCATGATCATGAAGATGCGGTCATCTTCCAGCGCCCGCAAGCTGCGGAGCGCCTGCAGCTCCTCCATTTCTTCGACCGGACCCACAGCGGCCTTGAGCAGCTTAAGCGGCAGCTGGCCCAGGCGGTTCGGCTGGCTGCCGTAGGTCAGCAGCTCGAACTCGGCTCCTTCTCGGATGCCGGCCTCGTCGCGTGCGCGGTCGATGGCGTCGTACAGACCGCCGAGCTCATCCACCAGGCCCACCTCTTTCGCTCTTCTGCCCGACCAGACGCGGCCGCGAGCGATGCGCTCCACCTCGGCCTCGTCGAGGCCGCGGCCCTCGGCGACCCGGGCCTTGAACTTGGCATAGGTGTCGTCCAGCAGGCGCGCCATGGACGCCTCTTCCACGGGATCGAGCGGGCGCGAGACGCTCCACATGCCCGCCTTGCGCCCCCTGGTGAGCAGGGTCGAGCTGATGCCCAGCTTCTGATAGAGGCCGCCGAAGCTGAATTTTCCGCCGTAGACACCGATAGAGCCGGTGATGGTGCTCGGCTCCGCGTAGACCGCCGTGGCCCCGGCCGCCACGTAGTAGCCCCCAGATGCGGCCGTGCCGCCCATGCTGACGACCACGGGCTTGCCGGCCTCGACCAGCTGCGAGATGGCGTGCCAGATGTCGTCGGAGGCGTAGGCCGAGCCGCCGGGGCTGTCCACCCGCAGCACGACGGCCCGCACCGTGTGGTCGTCGCGGGCCTGCTCCAGGGCCTGGATCACGGTCTCGGCGCCGGCGCTGCCCTGCCCGAAGAAGCTGGGAGGAGTGGTCTTCCCCGACGAGATCAGGCCGCTGATGACCACCAGCGCGATACGGCGCGGGCTCTGCCATCCGCTGTGTTCGACGTTGGCGAGGTAGTCCTCGTCCAGCACGTAGTTGTCGGGGAAGACGCCTTCCAGGTCCTCCTCCAGATCGTCGGGGTAGAGCAGCCCGTCCACCAGCGCCAGGGCCTGCGCCTCGTCCGCCGTGTAGGGGCCGCCATCCACCAGCTCCCGGGCGCGCTCCCTCTCGACCCGGCGGCCCTCGGCGATGGCACCCTCGAGGGCGCCGTAGAGATCGTCCAGCAGCGCGTTCATCTGCTCTGCGGAGCTGTCGCTGGGTTCGCTGCGCGTGAAGCTCTCCGGAGAGGACTTGTACTCGGAGCGAGCGTGGAACTGGGGTTGCACGCCGAGCAGGTCCAGCGTGCCGCGGAAGTAGGTCAGCTCGGCTGAGAGCCCAGTCAGGTCGAGCCCTGCTGCCGGATGCAGGTAGATGCGGTCCGCGGCGGTGGCCAGGAAGTAGGCCTTGTTTCCGGAGGAGGCGTCCAGGTAGACCACCACCTGGCGTCCCCGGGCCCGCAGCTTGCCGATCAGGTCCCGCAGCTCCTCGGTCTGCGCCATGGAGAAGGGCTCACGGTCGAGGTGGATCAGCACCCCGCGCACGGCCGGGTCGTCCACGGCGCCCTTCAGGCGCACGAGCAGCCGCAGGTAGCTCTCCTGGGGTGGGCTGAAGAGCGTGGCGCGCGGCTCGTAGGGGTAGGCCGTGCGGATGCGGAAGGTGGGGATGCGCTTGCCGAGCCCGAAGAGGCGCTCGGAGCTGGGCGTGGACACCGCCGCCGCGGTGAACATGGGAGCATCGGAGAGCATGTCGGCCCCGTAGGCTCCCAGGCCCACGCCGCCGAAGGCCAGCTGCACCCCGCCGCCGAACTCCATGCGGTTCGTGCCGTAGAGCCGCAGCAGCAGACCCCGGCGGGGCGCCAGCCCCAGCGTGATGCGCGTCTCGTAGCTCATCTCCGCAGCGTCGCTGTCCGCACTGGCTGCGGAGGCCGTGGAATCGGAGCCCGCCGAGTCTTGGCCGGATCCCTCTGATGTGGGCTCGAGGAAGAACTGATCCGCCCCCAGGGTGAGAAAGCCGCTCATGGGGCGCAGCGCCACGCCGAGCCCATAGCGCCCCGTGACGCCGTACTGCAGGCTGGGGCTGCCGATATTTTGTGCCACTGCGCCCAGGCCCAGGAAGGGAGCGGGCCGATAGGCCAGGCCCAGGTCCCAGGAGACGAAGTTGTTGTCCGATCCCTGGGGCAGGTTCCACCAGAAATTGGCGCCGAAGGAGAGCTGCTCCGCCAGGCGCAACGCGGCCGAGGTCTGCAGGGCCCAGAAGGACTGGGTGGAGGCGCTGCCGCGGTAGAACAGGCCAAAGCCCGTGCCACCCACGGTGGCGTTCAGCTGCACCGCAGAGAGGGGATCGTAGAGGCGCTGCTGGTAACGCACGGCGTAGCCAGGATCGGGATCCAGACCGAACAAAGCGGGATTGCTGGTGATGGTCGAGGTGCAGCTCTCACCAGCCAGGCCGATCCCAGGCGTCTCTACGCGGCTGGGCAGGGCCTCTTCCTGGGCCTGGGCCTGGCGCCAGCCGAGCCCCGGCAGCACCAGCGCCATCGAGGTCAGGAGCGCGGCCGGGCGTCCCATCGCTGCCTCCTATGGTTCATCAGCTGTGGGCTCCCTTTCTCCAGCTACGGGGGCTGGCTCGTCGTCCATGGCGACGCTGCGGCGCTCGCAGGACGCAGAACTACATGGCACGGAGGGGGGCCGGGGGCAATCGCCGGGCCGACCTTTCCTCGTCGCCGCCAGGCGCGGCGAGCCCTTGTGTGGTATTGTCATGGCAAGAGCCGCCCTTAGGTGGATAGTCAAGAAAGGCTCGTATGTGCGGGAATTGCAACAAGTTTTCTAAAGGGTGACATGTGACGAACCGCAGCGGTGTTGAAGGCTATGGTGCGAGGAGCCAGGCGCTCACCGGATCGGAGCGCGCTCCCCTTTTCTCTTCATCCCGACATGAAGAAGGAACAAGCTGCTTCAAGGACCGCTCTGCACGGAGGAAGACGATGGCTGGGAGCGCGTGGTGGAGGCGTTGGGCGGCTCTGGCGCTGCTGGGTCTGGGGCTGCTCTGCTTCGTCGGGCCAGCGTGGGCCCAAGAGCCCGGCACGGACTTGCCTGCGGCGACCTCGCCCGCTTCCCTGTCGGCGGTGCTGGATCCCCTGCTGGACACCCAGACCCTGAAGCGCGCCTCCGCTGCCGTGCACGTGGTGCATATGGGCACGGGCGAAGAGGTCTACGCCCTGGCCGCCGACGACGGCCTGCTGCCAGCCAGCACGATGAAGCTGATCACCTCGGCCGTGGCCCTGCGCACCCTCGGCCCCTCCTACCGCTTCACCACCGAGGTCGGCTACGACGGCGATCTGGGCGACGACGGCGTCTTGAAGGGCAACCTCTACGTTCGTGGGCAGGGTGATCCCACCATGGTCCTGGAGAAGCTCTGGAAGCTGGTGCAGGAGGTGCGCCTGGAGGGCGTCCGAGAGATCCGCGGCAACGTGGTGTTCGACGACACCTGGTTCGACAGCAATCGCGGCATTCCCGGCTGGGACAAGAAGGCGGATATCGCGAACGGCCCCGCGTACTTCCCGTCCCTGGGGGCGCTCTCGCTCAACTTCAACACCGTCGCCCTCTTCGTCGGTCCCGGCTCCGAGATCGGGGGGCCGGCGCGGGTCGTCCTCGAGACGCCCTCCAACGTGGTCGAGGTGGACAACCAGGTGGTGACCACGGGCAAGGGCGGCCGCCGCTGGCTGAAGCTCGAGCGGGCGGCGGACGGCCTGGTCACGCGCTTTCGCCTCAGCGGCTCCATTCCCCAGGGCAGCACGGTCAAGCGCTACTACCGGACCGTGGCGGATCCCACCGCCTACTTCACGGGGGCCTTCGCGGCGCTCTGCGAGCAGCACGCGCTGCGGGTCAAGGGGCACTTCGTGCGTGGCGAGACGCCCGCCGACGCGGAGCTGCTGCTGCGCTTCCAGTCTCCGGCACTCTCCACCATCCTTCAGACCGTGGACAAGAACAGCAACAACTTCATGGCCGAGCAGGTGCTCAAGGCCGTGGGAGCGGAGGTCGAGGGCGCGCCCGGGACCACCGAGAAGGGGGCCGCGGTCGTCACGAAGTACTTGGAAGAGCTTGGGATTCCCAGCGAGCAGTTCAAGATCGTCAACGGGTCGGGCCTGTCGCGTCGTACGGTCCTGCGCCCTACGGCACTGACCGCCGTGCTGCACGATCTGCATCACGACAGCCAGGTGGGGCCCGAGTTCCATGCCGCGCTGGCCATCGGCGGTCGTGACGGCACGCTGCGCAACCGCTTTCTGGAAGAGGAGTACGTGGGCCGCCTGCGCGGCAAGACGGGCTCGCTCAGCGGCGTCCATTGCCTGGCCGGCTACGTGCAGGCGGCGGACGAAGAGGTCTACGCTTTCGCCTTCCTGGTCAACGAGATCAAGGGGCCGCTGTCCAAGGCGCGTCGCCTGCACGACGACTTCGTGAAGGTCCTGATGAGCCTGGGTGAGAGCTCGGAGGTGGCTGCGGCCGCCGGAGACCGAGAGCCTGAAGCCAATGAGTGAACGATCCGAAAGAAGCAGCAGCTGGTGTCCGCCCGGCTGTCACCACGCAGACCGGTGCCGACACCGGCTCGAACGCCGGATTCCTGGTGTTCGAAATTTCCCCTTCGTTGACATTCATCGTGCTGTGGCGGTATAGGAACTTGCTCAACCGTCCGGATCCCGGAAGAGGTGTGGTGTCCCCTGCGCAGGGGAGGCTGCCCGGGCGGAGAAAAACGATGCAGGCAGGAGATCCTGGAATGGAATTCGTGTTGCGGAGGCTCTTGCTCGTCCTGACCCTGTTCATCTGGACGGGCACGGCACTGGCTCAACAGGCTCCCGAAACAATGGTTGGCGAGGCGGTTTCCGCGAGTACGTCCGATGGAGCGGCCCCAGCCGCTGGCGGCGTCGTCGAAGAGGAGGCGCTGGACAGCGGGGAGTTGAGCAGCTCTGAGTTCAATCGGCGCTTGCTGACGGCCGAGGAAGAGGTCAACGGCTTGAAAGAGCAGGTCTTCCGCGCCAAGGCGACGCTGCAGCTCCTCAAGGAGATCGTGATCCAGGGCTCCACCTCGGGAGCCAGGGCTGTTCTCTGGCACCACAACGAGCTGGGGCCGGCGTTCACGATCCAGTCGGTTTCCTACTACCTCGACGGCCAGTCCATCTACACCAAGACCGTGGCCGACGAGTCCTTGAGCAGCAACCGGGAGTTCAAGCTGCATGACGGCCCCATCCCGGCTGGCAACCACACCATCGCGGTGTCGGTGGTGCTGCGGGGCAATGGCTTCGGCGTGTTCTCCTACGTGGACAGCTACACCTTCAAGGTGCAGTCCAGCTACGCCTTCGCCGCTGAAGATGGCAAGAGCTGCGAGGTCTGGATCCGTATTCGAGAGCGCAAGGGCATCGGCCGCTCTTTTGTCGAGCGTCCTTCGGTCGAGTACGACCTCTCTTGCACTCGTGTCGGACTCGCGGAATAGGGCGCGACAAGGCGCATCGAAGACCCCCATCCTCGAAAGAAACCAGCCAGCGGGGCTCCCTGTCATGCAGAATAAGTTCAGCCTCGAGAGCCCCAGGGCGCCCCTCGTACGGCGACTTGCTGGCACTCGCCTGTTCTCGTTGCCCCGGACGGGGGCGCTTGTCGGGACTGCGCTGCTAGGGACTGCGCTTGTCGGCGCGCGTCCGGCCTTCGCGGAAGAACCGGACTTCGGCAAGAGCCTGCGGGAGCTCGAAGTCCGCTACGGCGAGCAGCTCAACACCTTGTCCCAGATATCCGACACCGCCACCAGCCGCTCCGGCTTCCTGTCCGCCGCCGAGGCGCAGCGTCGCTACGAAGATGCGGTCTTTTCGGCCCTGATGGGAGACAACGAGCGCGCCGCGCTCGAGTTCCACATCCTGATCAACTCGGGTGCCGCCGCTTCCCAGACCGTGCGCACCGACGCCGAGTGGTATCTGGCGGAGACCCTCTTCGGCCTGGGCAACTACGCCACCGCCGAAGACGCCTACCGCGACATCGTGAACCAGGGGCAGCAGCACACCTTTTTCTCCGGGGCCGTGCGCCGCTTGCTGGAGCTCTACGGCTTGACTGGCGACAGCGACAAGTTCTACCAGCTCTACGATCGCTACATCACCACCCGCCTGGTGGCTGCCAACGAGCTCATCAACTACACGGTGGCCCGCTCGCTGTACCGCCAGGGCGACTGGGTGCAGGCCAAGACCCTCTTCAGCGAGTGCTGCGAAGGGGGCGAGTACAACGCCCGCGCGCACTACTTCATCGGCACCATCCTGGTGCTGCAAGAAGACCTCGAGGCTGCGGCCCATGAGTTCTCCCTCGTCAGCCAGGCCTCGGTGGAGAGCGCCGAGACGCGCGAGGTGGTTGACCTGGCCAACCTGGCCTATGGCCGCGTGCAGTACGAGCTGGGCAACTACTCCGAGGCCACGGCGGCCTACAACAAGGTGGGGCGCGACTCGCGCTACTTCGCGGATCAGCTCTACGAGCTGGTGTGGACCTTCATCAAGCAGGACGACTTCGAGAGCGCCATCAGCGCCGTCGAGATCTTTCTGCTGGCCTTCCCGGAACACCGCTACGCAGCGCAGCTGAAGGTGATCCGCGGCCACCTGCACATGAAGCAGGAGCGCTACGAGAACGCCAACGCCGCCTATGAAAAGGTCGTCACCGAGTACAGCCCCATCCGTGACCTGGTGGCGGCCGTCTCGGTCAGCCACGAGCAGCCGCGCCTGTTCTTCGAGCGCCTGGCCCAGGAAGACGCTCTGGAGCGCCTGGACCAGGAAGGCCTGCCCCCCTTCGCCGCCGAGATGCTCTACAGCCGTTCGGATGTCAACGCGGTGGTGGAGCTGCGGCAGGAGCTCGACGGTCAGCGCCGGGAGCTCGACGCCAGCAGGGACATCGCCGAGGAGCTCGACGCGGCGCTCTCGGCGGGCATCAACTCCCTGGGAGCCTTCAAGAACGCCTACGAGACCATGAAGTGGCTGCAGGTGGACCAGACCCACCTGATGAGCGACCTGCTGGGGCTGGAAGAGGAATTCCTGATCGCGGGCACCCGCGGTTCCACCCAGCGAGAGATCCAGACCCTGCGCCAGGAGCGGGTGCTGGTCTCGGACGTGGCGGCTGACGACCAGCGCTCGGACATGCATGCGGTGGAGCGCAACGCCGCCCTGTTGGAGCAGGTGCGCGCGGTCCAGTCCCAGGCCTTTTTGGTGGAGCAGGTGGCGCGCGACCTGCTGGCCCAGGCCGAGGCCACCGAGGACTACCTCGAGGCCGGTCAGCACCGGCTCGATGACGATGCGGTGCGCTCCGTCAGGAAGGAACTGCTGCAGGTCAAGGACGAGCTGAACGAAGCCGCGCAGCAGCTGGGGCCCCTGCAGACCGAGGCCATGGTGCGTCGGGTCATGGGCAGCCGCCAGCAGCAGGAAGTGGCTGCGGCCCCCGTGGACGAACAAGTCCTGCGGAGCTTCGAAGACCTGCGGCGCAAGCTGGGCACCTACCGGGCGCGCGTGGCCGTGGCCGGAGCCCACGATTTCTTCTCCAGGGTGGACATCCTGTGGGCCGATATGGAGCGCATGCAGGATCGCACAGTGCAGGTCACCCAGCTGCTGGGCGAGGTGGAGCAGGAGGAGATCGCGCGCATCACCAAGGAGTTCGGCACCGAGTTCGCCGCCTTGCAGGAGCTGGAACGCGGCGTCTCCAAGGTCTACCAGGAGACGGACGTGCTGGGTATCGACGCGACCCGTTCGGGCTTCGAAGAGCTGACCCAGTTCTTCAACGAGTCGGTGATGAAGGCCGACCTGGGCATCGTGGATGTCTATTGGATGCGCAAGGTCGAGGTGAGCAAGCGGATTGGCGCCCTGAACAAGGAACGCCAGGAGCTCGAGGACGAGCTGAAACGTCGCTTTGAGGCCATCGATGCGAAACTGGAGGACTGAGGTGGACCGAATCCCCGCTGCGCTCCTGTTGCTGCTGGCCCCCCTCGGGGCCGCCATTGCTGCGGATGAGCCGCCCGCCGATGGTGGTGACTCGGCTGCCGTCTCCAGCGATGCCAGCTCACAGGCCGAGCAAGGCGCGAACGCCGAGGGGATTCCCGCGGTGCCGCGTATGCGAGTGGAGGCCTTCCAGGGCTCCGTGGCCGAGCAGGTGGATCTCTTCGAGACCACCAAGACGCGCTTCATCGAGCGCATGGGGGAGTTCAAGGAAGACGCTCGCGAGTACGTGGAGCTGGTCAAGGCCAGCAAGAACGCCCAGATCACCCAGGGCTACGGGCGCATCATCTCGGGCCTGCGCGAAGACGAAGAGGCCCTGCGCACCCTGGCCAAGGCGCGCTTCGAGTCCTTCCTGGCCAGCTATCCCAGCGCCGAATCCGCACCGCACGTCATGTTCCGCCTGGCCGAGCTCTACTACGAGGACGCCGAAGAGGAGTTCTTGCTGGCGGACCAGCGCTATATGGCCCTGCTCGAGACCATGGACTTGGCCGAGATGGAGGAGCCACCTCCGGCGCCCAAGAAAGACTACGGCAAGGCGGTGGCGCTCTACGAGCGCATCATCGGGGACCACCAGGACTACGCGAGCCTGGACGGCGTCTACTACATGCTCGGCTACTGCTACACCGAGGTGAACTCCACCGATCCGCAGCCCGAGAAGGGGCTGGCGGCGCTGACGGAGCTCGTGGATCGCTTCCCCGACAGCGAGTTCAACAACGACGCCAACATGAAGCTGGGCGAGACCTATTTCGACAACAGCTTGAACGAAAAGGCCATCGTCCACTACCAGCGCATCGTGGATTCCGGCGAAGACGCCCGCCACTACGACAAGGGCCTCTACAAGCTGGCCTGGTCCCACTACCGTGCCGCCAACTCCGAGACCCCGGATGAATACGTCCAGGCCCTGACGCTCTTCGTCAAGCTGCTGGACTACTCGCGGCGCATGCAGCTGTCCACGGGCAAGACCTCGGCCATCGAGCCTGAGGCCGTGCAGTACATGGCGATCTCCTTCGCCGACATGGGCTTCAACCAGAAAGAGAACCCGGTGCACGTGGCCGAGCGCTTCTTCCAGTCGGTGGGGGAGCGCGAGTTCGAGCTGGAGATCTTCGAGCGGCTGGCCGAGGTGCTCATCGAGCAGGCCAACTACGACAAGGCCATCGTGGCCTACGAGTACCTGCAGAAGCGCTGGCCGCTCAACGCCAAGAACCCCGAGTTCCAGCACACGGTGGCCCAGCTGCACATGACCGGGCCCATCAAGGACGTGGAGGCCTCGGCGCGGGCTGAGCTGCTGCTGGCCGAGCGCTACAACGACTCCACCGACTGGTGGACGGCCAACCGCAACAACCCCGACGCCCTGGCCGTGGCCCGCGAGCACACCGAGAGCTCCCTGGCCAACGTGGCCGTGGACTTCCACCTCGTGGCGCGCGAGTCCAACCTGCCCGAAGACTACTCCCGCGCGGCGGACAAGTACCGCGAGTACCTGCGGCGCTTCCCCTTCGCCGACGACTACTACGAGAAGGAGTGGTATCTGGCCGACGCCCTGGTCATGGCTGAGCGTACGGAAGAGGCCGAGCAGGAGTTCCTGCAGCTGCTCAAGACCGACGCCCACCCCTACGGCGACGGCGCGCTCTTCCGCCTGATGCAGGCCCGCCAGAAGCTGCTGGTCGACAAGTACGGCGAGGTGCAGGCACGCCCCGAGAATGCCATCGTCGAAAAGACCGTCGAGACCGAGTTCGGCGAGAAATACCCGGCCTACATGCTGACCGACGAGCACAAGTCCTTCATCGAGGTGGCCGACAAGGTGGTGGTCACGCCCTTCAAGGACCCGGACTTCGCCAGCGCACGCGAGAAGAACCTGCCGCCGTTGCACTACCTGCCGGCCCAGATCTACTACGAGTTCGGTCAGTACGACGAGGCGCGCAAGCGCTTCCGCCAAGTGATCGCCAAGTTCCCAGAGACCAAAGAGGCGGCCTTCTCCGCCGGTCTGGACGTGGCCATCGCCAAGGCGAACGGGGACCTGGCCGAGGTCGCCAGCCTGACCGGGCACTACCTGGAGCTGGTCCACGGCACGAGCGAGGACATCGCCGAGAAGCGCAAAGAGTGGGAGCTGCTGAACCAGCAGTCGCTCTTCAAGCTCGCCAACCAGCTGGCCCAGGACGGGCGCCGCGACCTGGCGGCCGAGGCCTTCCTGGACTTCATGGAGCGCTTCCCCGAGTCGGACATGCGCATGGACGCCCACTTCAGCGCGGCCAACAACAAGGAGCAGATCGGCCGGGCCGACGAGGCCAACGCCCTCTTCGAGGACTACATCAACCTCTACCCATCGGATGAGCGCTCCGAAGGCCTGTACTTCCGCATCGCGGGCAACTACTCGGCCATCCTGGAGCTCGACAAGGCCATCAAGTACTACGCCGCGCTGGTCAAGCACTTCCCCAAGTCCAAGAACGCCGCGGCCGCGCTGTACAACTCGGCCTTCTTGCGCATCGGGCTGGGGCAGAACGCGTCGGCCGCGCGCGACTTCGAGGTCTACGCCACGCGCTACCCGGACCTGGAAGACGCCGAGCCCACCTTCTTCCTGGCGGGCGAGCAATGGGAGGCCGTGGGCCAGCGAGAGGCCCTGGAGTTCTACCGGCGCTACCTGAAGCGCTACCCCGGCGTGGACGCCGATCACTCCATGATCGCGCAGTACGAGATCGTCCAGCTCGTCAAGGAGCAGGGTCGAGAGCGTCAGATCAACGAGGAGTGGGACCGGCTGCTGCAGATGTACGGCCAGATCGTGGAGTCGGGCAGGACCAGTGCCATCGGCGCGCGCTATGCGGCCGAGGCCAGCTTCCGGCCCGTCGCGGACGAGCTGGTGGCCTTCAAGGACTTCGAGTACACCGGCGACCAGGAAAAAGACGCCCAGATGCTGCTCGAGACCAAGCTGGCCGACCTGGATGTGCTGGTCGAGCACTGCCTGGACCTGATGAAGACCTACCAGGACTTCACCTACAGCTCCGCTGCGTTGTTCGTGCAGGCGGACGCCTACTTCGCCTACGCCGAGATGCTCTTCAACATGCCTCCCCCGCCTGGGTTGACGGAAGAACAGATCATCTTCTACCAGGAACAGCTGGACGGGCTCCGCACCCCGGTTGAAGCCAAGGGGCGCGCCCGCGCCGAGGCCAACCTGACCGCGGCCAAGGACAAGGGCCTGTGGACCGAGTGGCAGTCCAAGACCCTGGAGCTGCTCAACTCCCGCTTCCCCAGGGAGTTCCCGGCCGAGAAGCTCGAGATGAGCTACCAGAGCAGGCCGCTGGTGGAGCCGCAGCAGGGAGCGCTCACCATCGAGCTGCCCTCGGAAGAGGACGAGGCCCCGCAGATCCCGAACGATGCTTCGCAGGAAGGGGGTGGATGATGCGCGCCTCCTTGTCAGCGCTCTTCTTGCTCTCCGCCTGCGCCGGCTGCCCCAAGAAGCAGCCCGAGCCGCCGGTCACCGGGGCGGCGGGCGCCGATGCCGCGGCGGCCCAGCAGGGAGCCGGCAGCGCGACTCCCGTCGCCGGCGCTGCGGACGGCAGCGCGGCCGGTGCGGCCTCTTCCGCTCTCACCGCCGAGCAGCTGCGCGAGCAGGAGGAAATGCGGCTGCTCGAGGTCGAGAAGCTCCTCACGACGGGCAAGTTCGAAGACGCCAAGCGCGCCTCGATCCTGCTGCGCGACCTGGAAGAAGAGCACCCGCAGCTAGCCACGGTCTCCTACAACCTGGGCCTGGCCAACGAACAGCTGGGCAACAAGGGCACAGCCGAGGACTGCTACCGCAGGGCGGTGGGCAAGGACCCAGCCCTGGGCGCGGCCTGGCTGCGCATCGGCCTGCTGGCAGAGGCCAAGGGCAACGTCTCCTTCGCCATCGAGATCTACAAGCAGGGCATCGCCAAGGCTCCGGTCTACGAGGATCTGCGCGTGGCCCAGATCAACGCGCTGGTCAGGCTCAATCGCCATGCGGAGGCGGAGGCGGCGGCCAAGGAGGCCTTGACCGCCAACACCAACGCCCTGCGGGTGTATGCCAGCCTGGCCCTGGTCTACGTGGAGCAGGGCAAGACGGATCTGGCCAAGTTCATCCTCAACCGCGCGCTCAACTACGTCAAAGGAGCGGACGAGAACGAGAGCATCCACGCCTTGATGGGGCGTGTGCACCAGCTCAAGGAAAACCCCTACGGGGCACGGCGGGAATACGAGCGTGCGCTGGAACTCAACGCCGACCTGCAGATGGCGCTGCTCTACCTGTCCGAGATCCACCTGGAGAATCGCGATTACGCGTCCATGGTCCCCCTGCTCGAGAAGGCCAGGGGGCTCGACGAGGACGACGCGGCCGTCCGCATGAACCTGGGCATCGGCTACCGGGGCCTGGAGCGCTTCGACGACGCTCAGAAGGAGTACGAGGCCGTGCTGGCGCTCATGCCGGGATCCAGCGAGGCCTACCTCAACCTGGCCATCCTGGCGGGTGACCACAGGAAGATGTACCAGGAGGCTGTCGGATACCTGGAGCAGTACAAGACTCTGCCGGGCGCGGACATCGAGCTGGCGGATTCCTGGGTGGCGCAGTTCGACAAGGAAAGGGCTCGCGCCGAGCGCAACGAGCAGCGCCGGCTGGCCCGGGAAAAGCGGGAGAAAGAGCGCGCCGAGCGCGAGCGCCGCGCCAAGGAGCTCGAGGAGCAGCTCAAGCGCGAAGCCGAAGAGCAAGCCCGCAAGGACGCGGAAGAGGCCGCCCGGCAGAAGGAGCTGGAGCAGAGCCAGCCGCCTGTCCCCCCACCGGATGCCGAAGGCCAGGACGAGCCGGCAACGGGCGAGCCCTCCACCGAGCCCGATGGCCAGGCCCCCGCAGGCGACGCGGGAGCCCAACCCGAAGCCAGCGAGCCCACGGGCAGCGACCAGGGCGCCGAGCCCGGGGCGTCCGCCGGGCCAGCTGCGCCCGCCGAGGAAGCTGCGCCCGCCGAGGAAGCTGCGCCCGCCGAGGAAGCTGCGCCCGCCGAACAAGAGGCCGGCCCGACGACGGGATCCGGTTCCGCCGAAGGGACTGATCCGCCGGTCGAAGCCAGCCCTGCCGAGGAAGCCAGCCCGCCAGAAACGGCCACGCAGGGAACCGGTACGACGGAGCCGGTGTCCACTCCCCAGGACCCGGAGCCATCTTCCGAATCCTCCGACGAAGGCGGCGCTTCGCCTTCCGTTGAGGAGCCGGCGGGCGGCGAAGCCGGGTCTGGCGAGTCCGAGCAGACCGGGACCGTCGATCCCTGGGGCACCGGCGCCCAGTGATGTCCGCAACGGGCTCTCATCTTCTCGCACAGTTCGGGAACAGGTGATATGGAGGCTGCAATGGCCCTGCTACTCCGAATGACCCTTCTGGCCTCGCTCATCGCCATGGTCTTCCCCGACCAGGCGCAGGCGCAAGCCAGGCGTCTCTTCAAGTTCGATGAAGAGAAGATCATCGGCGAGCTCCACAAGCCAGAGGTCATGGTTGTGATCACCCGCCAGAATCTCGAAGGCACCTACACCTTGGAGCTGCGGGAGTCTTTTCTTCCCAAGATCGTGGATTCTGTCGAGCAACACCCTTTCTAGGAGTCGCTCCGGGGCACGCTTCGTATGCTCTGACATTCAAATGACAGGGCTCGAGTGACAAACCGGAGCATTTTCAGTAGAGTCTGCCAGTTCCGGCAGCCGTGTGCGGATTCGCCCGTCGCATGGCAAGAGAAGCCGGCGGAGTTTCCACCAACTCTCATTGCCCTCGTCCAGCAGGAGGTACTCGAATGTCATTCTTCGTAAATGCGATGCACAAGGGCGGCTCGTTCATGTGGTTCATCCTCGCCGCGGCCGTCTTCGCATTGGCCATTGCGGCGGAGAGGATCTACTACATCCTGTTCCGCGCCAACATCAACGGCACCGCCTTCATGGCGCAGATCCAGAAGCTGATCATGGCCAACAACATCGACCGGGCCATCAAGCTCTGCAACGCCGAGCCCAACGCCGCCCTTCCCCGGGTGCTGAAGGCTGGCCTCACGCGCGCCAACCGCGGCGACGTGGAGATCCAGAACGCGGTCGACGAGGCCGTGCTCGAGGTCTTCCCGCAGCTCGCCAAGCGCACCGGCTTCCTGACGATGCTGGCCAACGTCGCCACCCTGCTGGGCCTGCTGGGTACCATTCAGGGTCTGATTATGGCGTTCGAGGCCGTGGCCCGCGCGTCCGCCGAGACCAAGCAGACCATGCTGGCCTCCGGTATCTCCGTGGCCATGTTCACCACCGCTTCCGGTCTGACCGTCGCCATTCCCACGTTGGTGCTGCACTCCATCATCGCGAGCCAGACCACCAAGATCATGAACGACATCGACCTGTACGCCCTCAAGACGGTGAACCTGCTCGG
>CAYVQL010000137.1:0-27559 GCA_964454135.1 uncultured Enterobacterales bacterium
CCCCCCCCCCCCCCCCCCCCCCCCCCCCCCCCCCCCCCCCCCCCCCCCCCCACCTGTATCCGGTTAGGCTCGCGTGATGAGCAGACCGATGCCCGTGGCTTTGAGCATCGCTGGCTCCGATCCCGGGGGTGGTGCGGGCGTGCAGGCGGATCTGCGGACATTCATGGACCACGGCGTGCACGGCACCTGCGCCATCACGGCCATCACGGCCCAGGGCCGCCGCCACACGCGCCGCGTGCAGCCGATCGAACCTGGTCTCTTGCTGGATCAGCTGCGCGCGGTGCACGAGGACTTCGAAATCCGTGCGGTCAAGATAGGTATGCTGGGCGACGAAGCGAACCTGCTGGCCGTGGCTCGCTTCCTGTCCGAGCTGCCGCCGGCGGTGCCCAGCGTGCTGGATCCGGTGCTCGCATCCAGCAACGGCCTGATCCTGCTGGATCCCAGCGCAACCCTGCCACTGCTGGAGGCGCTGCTGCCCCGGACCTGCCTGCTCACGCCCAACCTGCCGGAGCTCGAGCGCCTCGAGAAGCTCGATCCGGACCTTCAGCGGCGCTGCCAGGATGCAGGCGTTGCCCTGCTGGTCAAGGGAGGTCATGGCCATGGCCCCGAGATCTGCGACCGGCTGCTGCTCTCCGACGGAAGGCGCCTGGAGCTGCGGCATCCCCGTCTGGACAACCGGCCGCGCAGAGGGACGGGCTGCACCCTCTCATCCGCCATCGCCGCAAGGCTGGCGCGGGGCGAGGAGCTGGAAGGGGCTGTCGTGGGAGCCGTGCGCTATCTGCAGCGCCTGCTGCGCTGCCCGGCAGGTCCGGAGTGCGAGGGCGGGGAGCCCCTGCCGCACGGCTGCGCAAGGCCGGGCTAGTAAGCAGGACCCCTCGCTGGACGCTTGCCGCCCTGTTGGCCCTGGTTTACTTTGGAAAGCGTTTCTCGTCCTCTGCAACAGGAGCAAGATGCCGTGACCGCGACGTTCTCAGGCTCGCTCACTCCTGCTTGCGGTAAAGGCCGCCGAACCGGGAGGTCGGCTGGGCTAGTAGGCTGGTCCCTGATGGCTGCTGCCCTGTTCCTGGCGCCCCTAGCGGGCGCCGTATGCGAAGAACCGGCCAAGACAACCGAGCTGCTGGAGATCCTGGAGCGTGCGGAGTGGGCCTATGGCGGCGCAGAGCTGGATGTCTTCAACGCATCGAGCGACCTGATGCTGGAGAGGCTGCCCTGCGTCGACGAAGAGGTGCCGCGCAACATCGCGGCCCGCATCCACCGCCTGCAGGGCCTGCGGGGCTTCGTGGTCAGGGATCCGGACCTGTCCACCAGGGCCTTCGCAGCGGCGCGTTCCATCGAGCCCGGGTATCGCTTCCCGGAGACCATCGTTCCCCAGGGCAACCCCGTGCTGGCCGACTACGAGGCCATCCCGGTGGAAAGCGGCCTGCTGGTCCCGGCGCTCGCACCAAAGGACGGCTACCTGCTCTTCGACGGTCGGCCCGGGACCCAGCGACCTGGCAGCTGGCCCAGCCTGCTGCAGATCGTGGATGAGAAGGGGCAGATCTCGCTCACCGTCTACCTGCGCCGCAGCGAGGCGCTGCCAGAGTACAAGCAGGCCCGGGTCCAGCCCATCGTCAAGGCGTCCAACGGGGGTGGGCAGGGGGAGACCGAGCAGAAGCGCGGGGTCAGCGTTCCGCTCCTCGTCACCGCTGGCGGACTGGCCGTGGCCTCGGGCACGCTATTGGCGCTGTCGCGCGGCGTCGAGGACCAGTACTGGGACAACAGCTACAGCAACGATGAGCTGGAAGACCTGCGGCAGCGCCACAACGGCCTGGCGTTGGGCGCCTGGGGTTCGGGCGGAGGTGCGGTGCTGGCCGGAGTCGGTGCCTTCCTGGTGGTGAGATGGTAACCCAGGGCGGCAGCGCGGCACGCACCTACCGCATCATCGAGCTGGTCGGAAGGGGGGGCTTCGGCACCGTCTACCGCGCGGAGCTGCAGGGTGCGGGGGGGTTCACCAAGCAGGTGGCCATCAAGGTGCTGAACGATGACCACCAGGCCTCTCCCGAGGTGCTGCAGCGCCTGCGGGACGAGGCCCGCATCCTGGGCTTGATCCGCCACAGGGCGGTGGTGGGCGTGGACAGCCTGGCCCGCTTCGACCAGGGCTGGGGCGTGGTGATGGAGTACGTGCCCGGCGTGGACCTGGCGGCCTTGCTGGACGACGGGTCGGTTCCCCCCTGCGTGGCGCTCGAGCTGGTGGAGGAGGTGGCATCCGCGCTGCACGTGGCCTTCGCCGTACCCCCCAGCGCCGACAGCGAGCCCTTGCGCTTGCTCCATCGCGACATCAAGCCCTCCAATATCCGCGTGACCGCCCAGGGCGAGGTCAAGGTGCTGGACTTCGGTGTGGCCAGGGCGGATTTCGCCAACCGCGAGGCGCGCACCAGCTCCTATATGTTCGGATCGCTGAAGTACATGGCCATCGAGCGCCTCGAGGGCCGGGAGGGTCCCGCGGCCGACATCTACGCCCTGGGCCTGGTCCTGGCCGAGCTCTTGCTGGGGAAGGACCTGGACGAGCCCCCCCGTCAGGCCGAGCGCTACGCCAGCTTCCTGGAGGAGGTGACCGACGGGCTGCGAGCCCAGCTGCGAGGCGATCCCTTCTCTTCGGAGGACGATTGCAGCGCTGGCATCATCGAGCTCGTGCTGGCCATGCTGCGAGACGACGACGAAGGACGGCCCTCGGCCTACCAGGTGGAACACTCCTGCCGCAGCCTGCGTCAGTCCCTGTCGGGACCCTGGCTGCGCGACTGGGCAGCCACCCAGGTCCCCCGACTGGCGGCCTGCGTCGAGGAGGCGGAGCGGGATCCCAACAGCGGCTCCATCCTGGTGGAGCGTCCCGAGAGGCGCCGTAGCGACGAGGAGCGTGCCGGCTCGTCCCGGAGCCGGCGGGCGGGAGGATTGGCCGTGAAGTTGGGGTTCCTTGGCGCACTGGCGGGCGGTGCGGTCGGGCTGATGGCCTTGGGTCTGTGGTTCGCGGGAACGGGGCGCTGGTGGAACGTCGAAGACCAGCCGCCTCCCAAGGAGCTGGCCACTCCGGGCACGCAGGAGCCTGCCCAGGCCGGGGCCCTGTCTCGAATGGACCTGGACCAACCCGAACACCCGGACGAGCTGGCCGAGAACGCCGCAGAGGAGTCCTCGACCAAGGGCGACGAGCAGCCAGGCGGCACGCTTGCGAGCGGCACCGAGTCGCGCGAAGCGGCGAGGAACGGGCAGGGGGGCGCTGGCGACCAGGCTCGCCAGCCCGAGAAGGAGACGAGCGAGAGCTCCGAGGCCCAGGCGGAGAAGAGCGCAGAGCGAGAAGAAGAACCCGACCAGGTCCAGCAGGCTTCGGTGGAGCTGGTGGGCGAAGCCCGCAACCTGTGGCTCGTCAACGACCAGGGCAGGTATCCCGTGGGCGTGGTCCCTCCGGGCAGCTACGCCATCAAGGCCTGGTTCGATGGCCCGGATCCGGTCAATGCCGGCACGATCACCCTGCTACCCGGCGATAGCGTCACCATCCGCTGCGTGGCCGCTATGGCCCGCTGCGTCAAGAAGAACTAGATGACCTCGGCAAGAATAGCGTTGCCATTTCTGCGCGCGCCCCGCGCCCCGCTGCGGGGGGCCGCGGACACCCTGGGCATTGGGGGGGGCCCCCCCCCCCCGCGCCTTCGGCGCGCCCCCAGGCGGCCCGCGGCGCGGGCCGCTATCTGCGCTCGGCGAAAGTGCGTCGGCACTTCCGCCGAGCGCATCTAGGAGCCAAACTTGCAGCGTACATCTCCGGTTCTGCTCCTCTTCGGCCTGTCCTCCTGTCTGATCAGCGAAGAGGTTCACCAGCAACGCCTCGACCAGGATGGCGATGGCCTGCAACGCGAGGAGGACTGCGATGACCAGGACGCGAGCGTGGGTCCGCCGCAGTCCTGGTACGTGGACGCCGATGGCGACGGCTATGGCAGCGACGAGCTGGTGGAGGCCTGCGAGCAGCCCGACAACAGCTCGCAGCAATCGGGCGACTGCGACGACCAGGACGCCAGCGCAGGCCTGCCGCAGTCCTGGTACGTGGACGCCGACGGCGACGGCTACGCCAGCGACGAGCCGGTGGAGGCATGCGAGCAGCCCGACAACAGCGAGAAACAGACTGGCGACTGCGACGACGATGATGCCTCGGTCCATCCGGGAGCCGAAGAGACCTACTACGACGGCGTCGACCAGGACTGCCAGGACGACGACGACTACGACGCCGACGGAGACGGCTTTTCGGGCGGCAAGGGCGGCGACGACTGCGATGACGAGGACGCAGAGATCCATCCCGGGGCGTTCGAGAACATCGATGGCGTCGACAACGACTGCGACGGCCACCTGGACTACGTCGCCTTGACCAATGCGCTCGCCTACCTGAAGGGGGGCTACGACGATCTCGAGCTCGGTTCCGTGGTGGCAGCCGCAGGCGACGTGGATGCGGACGGTTACGATGACCTGCTGATAGGCACCGATGAGTCCGCCGGGGACGGCACCTACGGCAGGGCCTACCTGGTGGGGGGACAGGTGCAGGGGGAGCACGAGATCGACGATGTGGCGACGGCCATCTTCATCGGCGCCGGAGCGGCGGATAAAGCCGGATACGCGGTGGCTGGCGCGGGAGACATGGATGCCGATGGCTACGACGACGTCATCATCGGTGCCAGGAGGTACGGTCCCGACAAGGGAGAACACGCGGGCGGCGCCTTCTTGGTGAAGGGGCCGGTCAGCGGCAACTTCTCTCTCGCCGACGCCGACGCGGTGATCCTGGGCGAAGCCGAGGATGACGAGGCGGGCTACTACCTGGCGGGGAGCGCCGACTTCGATGGCGATGCCTACGAGGATTTCATCGTGGGCGCCGTGGAGTATCCCCAGGGCGCCGAAAACGGCGCCGCCTATCTGGTGCTGGGCCCGGTCTCAGGCTGGATATCGCTGACCGAGAGCTCTGCAGGCGTCACGGGCGAGGATGCAGGTGACAGGCTCGGAAAGGGCCTGGCCGCCATCGACACCAACGGAGACGGACTGGACGAGCTGGTGGTGGGAGCCAGAGAGGAAGACGAGGGCGGCAGCAATGCCGGCGCGGCCTATGTGATCGACATGCAGGGCGAGCTCTATCGCGAGAGCTTGGGCTCGGATGGCACCAAGATGACGGGCGAGGAGTCCGGCGACTACGCGGGCTGCAGCGTGGCCGGGCTGGGAGACATGAATGGCGATGGCTTCGGAGACATCGCCGTTGGCGCCGAGTCTTGCGACAAGCTCGAGGACAATGGGGGCGCGGTCTATGTCTTGACCGGACCCGTGGTCGGCGGCGCCCTGGATATCGCGCCTGCCCGGCTCTACGGCACCATGGAGGGGGAGCGGGCCGGGCGCAGCGTGGCCGGACCGGGAGACATCGACGGCGACGGAACGCCGGACCTCCTGATCGGCGCTCCGGTGGCGAAGCTGGACCAGGCGGACGCCGGTGCGGCCTACCTGGTGCTCGGCCCGCTCTCGGGCCACTACGAGCTGGAGGACGCCCAGCAGCAGTTCTCCGGCGACGAACCGGGGGAGAAGGCGGGCTGGTCGGTGGCTGGCGTAGGCGACGCCAATGGCGACGGTGTGCCCGATCTGTTGGTAGGCGCCTATGCCTGGGGCGAGGAGGCCGGTGCGGCCTACCTGGTAGCGGGTCAGCACTTCTAGTGCACGCGCCCGGAAGTCTCTATCCAACCACCATCGAAGTTGCTGCGCGTGCACTTCCTGCCGCGGATGCGGCAGGGGGGGATGCGCCGCAGGCGCATGTTGGGGGCGGAGCCCCCACAAAAAATGCGCTAGTGCCGCCGCGCCGCGTAGCGGCGGGGTGCGGCAGCACCCCGCTACGCCCGTCTGGCCATCCCTGGCTAGGGATTTCCAGGCGGCGGCACTATGATCCGTCCCCGCCCTACCAGTCCTCCCGCTCGATCTCGGGGCTGCCGTCGTCCTCGAGCTCTGCGTCGAGCTCCAGCTCCAGCAGGCCGCGTTCCACGGTGGCCCGGCTAGCATCTACCAGCGCCACACGACCCTCGAAGTCGTAGCTGAAGCCAGACAGCTGCGTGTAGGGGGAGTAGTTGGTGGCGTGACCCGAGGCCCAGCCCTCAGTCACGTCCAGTCCGAACGAGAACGTGCGCAGGTAGGCGCCCCGCTGATCCGCGTCGTCTTGATGAAAGCGGTAGTCCAGCGCGGCCCAGCCCGCCATGGGATCCTCGATGGAGCTGTCCAGGGGCCGCTGGTCGAGGTCGGGATCGGGTTGCTCTCCGGGGTCCGCGGCGTCACCGGAGAAGGCGTACTCGGCCCCGTGGGAGACCTCGAGCAGCTCCATGTCCCTCTTGCCGGCTACAGCCAGCACGTGGATGGTGATGGGGACCTGGGCCTGGTCCACCACCTCGTCCTGGCACTGTCGGGCCTCTTCCAGGGAGACGCCGGCCTCGAAGGCGGCGCTGACGTCCAGCTGGACCGACTCGCCATCTGCAGACAGCTGAGCGTCGTCCAGAGACAGGGCCATGCGACGCACGTGCCAGCCCAGTGCGGGATCGTAGCAGCCCTCGCCCCCGGAGAGGGCGTGGTCGCTGTCGATGGTGAAGCCCTGGATCAAGGCCAGGGCATCTCCCTTGCCGCGGCCGTCGAGCGGCACCTCGATGCTGGTCTGAGCGCCGGCGGCGTCGGCCAGCAGGCTGGCATGGCCGCTTCCGAACACCAGCTTCTTGTCGGTCACGCGGGCCCAGGCCAGCTGCGTCACGCTGCTGTCGAGCACCGGGTACTCCCCGCAAGTGGCGTCATCGCAGCCGGCGGGCAGGTCGGGACTGGTGCCCGTGGTGGAGGCGCCGCCCACCACGGCCACCTCTGCGCCCTGGTCGTCGACGGCGAAGTGGATGAAGGAGACGCGGTGGTTGAAGCCGTTCCAGGCGTAGCCCGCAGCTTCGATCCACGCTGCGCTGCCGCCGCCGGAGCATCCGGCCAAGAGGGGGATGAGCCAGGTGCAGCGCATGGGAACCTCCTCGTCGCGCGAGCCTGCGGCTGCCCGGGCAGGTGGGCGCCGTGGGGCAACCTATCGCTCTGGCCCCCGAGGGGGCACCCAGAGCGGATCAGCGACCGGTGACCGTACCCGAGGTCCAGTCGATATCGGCGTAGGCGGTGTACTCGTTCTCGCCCGTGATGCTGCGCGTGTCGGACCAGACCATCTCGCCGTTAAGGTAGATGTTGACGGTGACGTCGTTGCCGCCCATGGTGTCGGCCCCCGGCATGCCCCAGTTGCTGCCGGAGTAGTCGTGCACGTAGACCGTGAAAACAGTGCTCTCGGGCTGAGAGATGTTGATGTTCTCGGGCCCCATTCCGGGAATGTCGTCCAGGTCCAGGCTGGGATCGTCCTCGGGTCCGGCGCTGCCCCAGCTCAGGCTCGCGGGTGGCACGCAGTTGCCGTAGTAGCAGTCGTCGTTGCTCTTGAGGTTGCCGTTGTTGCGGATCAGGTGCAGGTCCATGTCGTCGAACTCTTCGGTCCAGTACATCTCGACCCACAGGTTCTCGGCGGGGATGGACTGCAGCGTGACCGTGCAGGGATCGGACTGCATGCCGACGTCATTGGTGACCACGAGCTGCCCCACGTAGTCGCCGGCCATGTCGGGCTGGAACGGGCTGCGGATGGCATCGCCCAGGGGCATGTCCACGGCGGAACCGGCTGGGAACTCCACGAGCCGCCAGTCCCACTCCACGATCTGGCCGCCGGTGGGATCGTAGGATGCGCTTCCATCCCACTCTGCCTGCTCAAAGGGCGGCGTGACCGGGTTCGGTGCTACGTCGCAGACCGCGACGGGCAGATCGGCTGGCGCGTCGAAGACCACAGCCGTGTCGTCAAGCTGGCCTGGGGGGGGATTCTGCTCGGCGTGGAAGCCCTGGTCCATGGCGCATGCGGATCCGAGAAAGAGGACGGGAAGCAGGCTGAATGCGCGCATGATGGACGGGCCTTTGGGAAGGGGGAAGGAGCTGCCGGCGCATGTCTTAATGCATGGTTTTGCGCGATCCGCAAGCAAAAAAGACCTGACATCCCCTGTCAGGCGCCTGAGATTCCCACCACCCCCACCGGTTCAGAGCTCTGGCAGGCGCCCAGCCAGCAGATCCGCGGCCGGGCGGGTGGTCTCGAAGCGCTCCATGATGATCTTCAACACCGCGGTGCTGGGGGCAGCCAGCAGCATGCCCACAGGCCCCCAGACCAGCCCCCAGAAGATCAAGGCCAGCAGGATGGTGACCGGGTGCAGGTCAAGGCTGTCCCCCATGATCTTGGGCTCGATGCCGTTGCCCACAGCCATCTGCACGGCGCCGGGCAGCAAGAAGACCAGCGCGATGCGCCAGGGGCTGTCGAACTGCATCAGGGCGATGGGCAGGGGTAGCAGGGTGGCGATGACGGAGCCGATGGAGGGGATGAAGTTCAGCAAGAAGGCCATCACGCCGAATACCAGGGCCAGGTCCACGCCCAGGGCCCACAGGATGATCCCCACCAACAGACCCGTGACGGCCGAGGTGCCCAGCTTGGTGGCCAGGTACAGGCGGATCTTGCTGTCCACCTCCTCCCACAGGCCGCGCCGCTGCTCGGCGGGCTTGTGGCCGATGATCAGGTAGATCACGAAGATCAGCACCAGGAAGGTGGTGGAGAGGAAGGAGAACACGCCCCCGGCCGTGCTCTTGAGCCAGCCCAGCACCTGCAGGGGGAGCTCACCCAGGCTGGCGGCCACCTCTTCCTGGCCCAGGTCGATGTCGTAGCGGTCGAGCAGCGACGAGGCCCAGGTGGCCAGATCCACGAAGCGCGCCTGGTAGACCTGGACATTGTCCGCCAGGCCGCCGATGGAGGTGATCAGCAGCAGCACCAGCACGCTCAGCCCACCCACGATCACGAGAAAAGCGGCCAGCATGGCGAGAAAGCGGGGAACCTTCAGACGCAGCTGCAGGACGTCCACCATGGGGGTGACCAGGTAGGAGATCAGCAGGGCGAGCACGAATGGCACCATCACGCTGCGGGTGTAGATCAAGGCGGCGGTGCCAGCCACGGCGGCGATGACCAGCAGGGAGATGGTGTTGAGCAGGTTGCGTTCCTGCCCGCGCATGGCGGTGCTGCGGGGCTCTTCCAGGCCGGGATCCTGGGGATCCTGGGGCGCGTCTTGGGGGAGTTCGGCGTCGGTGGGCATGCGCTTGTCCTGCGTTTCGCGAGGTTGGTCTAACACTCCGCGCGGCTGGCCGGGATAGTTCCCCACCGGCCAGCCTGGTCGGCCCTGGGTTATGAAACCAGGGGCGGCCTGGCGCTATGACGGTGGGGAACATCGCGGGGGAGGGGGAGCGCGAAGCGCGATATGGGGGAGGGGACCTCCCCTCCCCCATCTATTTCGGGATAGGGAGGGGCCATGGCAGCGCGAGATCCAGGGCCTGGACGAGCGAGCTGGCGAGCCCGCCGCCGGGACTTCCTGCGCTGCACCATCGCGGTCCACTGCCTGGCGTGCGGCCAGTCGGCCCGCGAGGCGCCGCTCGATGCGGCAAACGGCGCGGCCGCCGCCTGCCAGCGCTACCGGGACCAGGGCCAGGCCTGGGGATACTGCCTGACCCGGGCCGTGCTGGAGGCGCCCGGGATCTCGCTCGCGGAATCTACCTGCGCGCAGGCCGGGGCCTGGCAGGGAGAGTGCCGGCTGCGCTGGGCTGCGGCTCGCGCCCCAGTGGGGTCCGGGGTCGAGACGGAGGCGCTGCTGGCGTTCTGCGGGGAGTACCAGGACTGCGCCTTCGCCGTGCTCGATGCGCGCCCCTCACCCGAGGTGAGCGAGCAGCTGACGCGCTGCGAGCGCCACGCGCCGCGCTACGCCCGCGACTGCGCTGAGCACGCGCTGCAGCGCTGGTACGCGCAGGAGCCCTCGGCGCAGGAGGTGAGGCGCCTGGCCGCGCGAAATACCGCCTACTGGGAGCAGGTGGGCGTCTTCGTCTCGGCCTCGGTGGCCTGCCGCGGCGTGGGAAGCTGCGATGGCACCCCGGCCGTGCAGGAGTTTTGCCTGCGCTCCGTGGCCTTTCTGCGCGCCGAGCCCCAGAGCTGCCCGGCGCCCATCGCTGCGGATCCAGCTAGCGCGTCAGGTAGGCCCGCACCTGCGACGTCAGACGTTCCGTCTCCTCGGTGACTCGAGCCAGCGCCCGATCCGCCCGCTCGCCCGCTTCGGTGATGAAGGCCTCGTCCTTCATGGCCTGCAGGTTGATGCGCACGTTGTACCAGGCTCCCTCGGCGCAGGTGCGACAGAGCAGCACAGCCACGCCGGCATCGGAGCGCGCGTTCTCATTGCCGTCCAGGGCCACCTCTGCCACCTGCAGGGTCTCGATGGTGCGCTCCAGCACCCCCAGGGGCACCAGGGTGGCGTTCTGGTTGGCGAGGCGGATGGCGGTGGCGCGGGCGCGGCGCTCCCCCTCCGTCTTCTTGGGCAGGCCGAAGGCGGCCATCACGGCGTCGAAGGCGGCGGTGTCGTTGTCGATGTCGGCCAGGTAGGCCTCCATCAGCGCCTGGGCCTTGACCGCGCTCTCGCTGTGGGCGTCCCATTTTTCCTCGTAGCCGCGCTTGCCCGTGGTCAAAGAACCCACCATGGCCGACAGGCCCGCCGCCATGGAGCCGCAGAGCGCCGCCACGGAGCCGCCTCCGGGCGCCGGAGCGGAGGATGAGAGCGTGTCGGCCCACTGGCGCACGGTCATGGAGACCAGTGGGCCATCGCGACGAATGCGGCGCTCGATGATGCGCTGGTCGGGATCGAAGGCGGACACGTCGTTCAACCCCATGGAGCGGATGGCGGTCTCGATCACGTCCGACTCCGGGGCGCCGGGGTTGACGCCCTGCCTGCGCAGGTAGTGGCGGCCGGCCCGCAGCATGGCATCCAGGGGAACGAGGCCCACGATCTCGGAGCCGGTCACCACAACGCCCTCTTCGTCCGCCAGCCGCCGTGCGGCGTCAAGCACCAGGTGCGGAGGGGAGACGGTGTAGTCGGTCAGGTTGAAGGTCATCTGGGCGCAGTCGTACTCGTCGATGAACCAGCCCATGCCCTTGACGCACTTGAACATGCCGGGATCGCGCACCAGGTTTCCGTCTTCGTCGCGGATCAGCTTCTTGTCAGCGTCGCGCTTGGCGATGCCCTTCTCGCGCAGGATGGCGGCGATTTTCATGGCCTTGCGCCGCTCGCGCGTGTTCAGGTTGATGTTGTAGGCCACCAGGAAGGGGCGCGCGCCGATGGCGGTGGCGCCGGCGCGGGCGTTGAAGACCGGGCCGAAATCCGGGCGCCAGGCGGGATCGCCGGAGCGGGCTTCCAGACCCTCGTACTCGCCGGTCCGCACCGTGGCCAGGTTGCGCCACTCGGGCTTGGAGGCGGCGTGCTCGTAGAGGTAGACCGGGATGCCCAGCTGCTCGCCCACGCGGGTGCCCAGGCGGCGTGCCAGCTCTGCGCAGTCCTCCATGGACATGCCCGCGACGGGCACGAAGGGACAGACATCGCAGGCGCCCATGCGCGGGTGGGCACCCTGGTGCCCCCGCATGTCGATCAGCTCCTGGCCCTTGGCGATGCCTGAGAAAGCTGCTTCGACCACGGCGTCGGGATCGCCGACCAGCGTGTAGACGGTTCGATTCGTCGCCTCGCCGGGGTCGACGTCCAGCAAAGAGGCGCCGGTCACGCCGCGCATGGCATCGGCGATGGCCTCGACCACCTGCTGGTCGCGCCCTTCGGAGAAGTTGGGTACGCACTCGACGATGGGCTTGACAGAGGACATGTTCGCTCCATGGAAATGAGGTCCCTGCCTTTAACCAGTGGCGCGGCCGGGTGAAATCCCCTGTTCGCAGCAGGCAGCGCAGGGATCGGGTTGGAGCCCGTCAATATCGGTTACTGGTGTGGGAACGGATGGAGGTGAATCCATGATCCTGGTTCGACAGTCCTCTCTTGCACGGCGCCGCCTGCTGGTGGCAGCGGCGCTGGCGCTCTGCGTCTCCTGCGGGCCCTCCTACGAGGAGACGCGGGGAATCGACACCATCGAGGCCTGGCAGGCCTTCCTCGCGGAGACCAACCCCAACAGCCCGCACTACTACAAGGGCGAGATGCGACTGGCGGAGCTCCGGCTGGACCAGGTGCGGGCCGAGGGCACGCCCGAGGCCTACGACGCCTACCTGGAGGAGTTCGCCGCTCCCCAGTTCAAGGCGCTGACCGAGGCGGCGGCCACAGAGCGGGAAGACGCCGTCTACAACTGGGCCGATGAGGAGGGCACGGCCGCGGCCTGGCAGCGCTTCCTCAAGGAGTACCCGAAGGCCAGGCGCAAGCGCAAGAGCGAGGCCCGGCGGCGCATCAAGATGGGCGAGAACATGCAGCGCATCAAGATGGGCTCGGTGCGCCAGGAGCGCATCAACCTGGCCGAGGATCCCGAGGGGCCCCTCAACGGCTGGGGTTGGGAGGTGGATGTCACCAACGTCGGCGACCTGGCCATCGAGCGCCTGGCCCTCGCGCTCTACCTGCTCGACGAAGAGGGCGGGGTGATCGATCGCAAGGACTGGCCCGTGGTAGCCAGGAGGCTCCCCGGGTATCTGCCCTTCGAGGAGGGCTTCGACAAGCCCATGGAGTCTGGAGACACCCGCACCTGGGAGTATACTGACGGCGACATGCCCGAGCTCTGGTCGCGCCGCGTGCGCGTGGCTCCGGTGGCCATCACCTTCGTAGGCGAGACCGAAGAGGAGGAAGAGAAATGAGACACGCTCTCCTGACCGCGCTGGTGGCCAGCGTGGCGCTCTACGCCATGCCCGGATTCGCTGCCAAGAAGAAGACCAGCTCCAGCAAGTCCTCGGACAAATCCAGCGACGAAGCTGAGAGCACGGGAATGTGGGGCTTGGGCGCCTCGGTGGGCGCCATTCTCCTGCCGCTGCCCTGGCCGTCCGAGTTCGGCAGCGCGGGAGGAGCGGAGTTCTCGGGCATGCAGTCGGATCACGTCTGGCAGTTGGGCGGCAAGTACGTGGTCTATATGGACAACAGCACGCGCGTGGGCGGCGTGGCGCGCTTCAGCACGGGCGGGCATGTGCGAGGGGGCGAAGGCTGCGCCGAGTACATGTACACCCTGGTGAAGGACAAGTTCCACTGGATGGCCGGCGGGCAGGCCGGTATCAGCTACGCCACCTTCGCCGAGGAGTTGACCGTCTTCTCCGCGGGCGGGCGCCTGCAGGCCACGGCGCTGTACCACCCCAAGAACAACGTGGGCGTCGAGCTCTCCGTGTTCTACGGGCTGCTCTACCCCTTCTCCCAGAAGGTAGAGGAGACCTCCTACGAGGGCGGCAACTATACCTTCGGAGGCCTGGAGCTGGCAGTGATGACCGGCAGCTTCAAGCAGAGCTCCAACAAGAAGAAGAAGAGCAAGAAGAGCAAGAAGGGCAAGTCCTCGGACAAGAAGTCCTCGGGCGGGAAATCCTCCAAGTAGGGCTGCAGGTCCATGGCGAAGACGACCCGCTTCACCATGGCGAAGCTGGGATTGCTGGCCCTGGCCGCGGGCTGCCGCGGCCTGCCCGACGACAGCGGGCAGGTGTTCTGCGACGCGCGGGCCCTGGAAGAGGGAGAGGTGCGCGTACGGGCCATTCCCTGCGACGACGAGCTGATCAGCGGCGGCGAGGGCCGCAGCGTGGACTACCTGATCGAGAACGCTCGGGCGCGCTTCTTGGTGCATCATTCGGCCGTGGCCCTGACCTTGCTCGAGGTGGGAGGGGGAACGGTGATCGATGCAGCGCCCTACGGCGGGGAGGACGTGCTGGCCGAGCTGGTGCCGCTGGTGGACGGTGGCTGGCTGGAGCCCATCTCCATGGAGCTGCGACAGGGAGACGGCGAGGCGTCCATCCTGCTGGAGGGCACACCGGCCCCCATCTCCTTCCTGGAGGACCAGTGGCAGGGCGACGCCAGCGCCACGGTGCAGGTGGTCTACCGCCTGGCGGCTGACGACGCTGCGCTGCAGGTGGAGGGCGCCCAGGGCTTCTGGCTGATGCCCCTGGCCGACGCCGAGCTGGCCGGAAGCACGCTGCGCTCCGCGGAGCGCGTGATGGGCATCGATGGCGAGCCCGAGGACTTTGGCGGTGGCGTGCGCTTTGCGGGTGGCAGCCGCTTCGCCGTGGGAGACGCCTCGCTCGTCCACGACGCGCTCTGGCCTGGAGGCGAAGAGGTATGGGGCCAGGCCGAAGGCGATGGCGTGGAGCTGCTGGCGGGCGAGGAGCTGCTGGGCTGGTTGCCCGTGGACGACGAGGGCGACTTCGCCGGCCAGCTGCCCGCCGGGGCGGACGGGCTGCGGACCGTGCGGCAGGGCTACCAGGCCGGGCCCGTGGTCGTGCCAGGCTCTGATCTGGATCTGAGCCTCGGTGCGGCGGGCTTTCTCAAGCTGCGCGCGGCGGACGGAGAGGGCCAGGGCCTGGCGGCCCAGGTCAGGGCCAGCCAGGCGGACGGACAATCCCAGCTGCACCTGGTCCCTCCGGAGGGGGCTCGTCTGCCCCTGGGCCCTGGCACGTGGGATCTGGCAGTCTGCGCCGGGGTGCTGCGGGAGCGCGAGCAGCTGCAGGGCTACCAGGTCCAGGAAGACAGCGAGCTGGAGGTCACGCTGCGGTCCCGGGCGGCTACCGAGGGGTGGCTGCTGGCCGATCTGGACGTGGAGGCGTGGCCTTCGCGCGACGATCGCCGCGCCGCCTCCCTGGCGCTGGCAGAGGCTGCCGCCGCCGAGGTGGGCTTCGCCGTGGTCATGGCGCCGGACGAGGTGGCCGTGGCCGAGCTGCGGCAGCCCTGGGAGCGGATGCTGCTGGCCGAGTCGGGCTCGCGGGCCCAGAGCGACAGCGCGGGCACGGTCGCCGCCTGGCCCTGGTCTTCCAACGAACGCAAGGCGGCCCACAGCGCCGCCGCCTGGAAGGGCCTGTCGGCCGTCGACCTGGCAGCCGTGGCCAACGGCAGCTCGGATCGGCTGCTGGTGGCGCATATGGACTGGCTGCGGGCCGCTGGAGATCCCCTGCACTGGGATCCGGCCCCCGACCTCTTCTCCATGACGAGCCTTGACGACCTGGCGGAGCTGCAGGCCCTGGCGGACAGCTGGCAACCCCTGGCCCTCTGCGGCCCGCTCACCTGGGTCGCCGTAGAGGACCGGAAACGCAGTGCCAACGTCGAGGTGGAGGCCAGCCTGCTGCAAGGGCGCACCGTGGCCAGCAGCGGCCCCCATGTCGAGCTGCTGGCGGATGGGCTGGGGCCCGGACAGCGCGTCTACGGCCGGGGACCCCACCTGATCCAGCTGCAGATCCTGGCGGCCCCCTGGATGCCCATCAGCGGCGCCATGCTGCTGGCCGACGGGCAGGTGCTGGAGTACTGGGAGCTGCAGGGCGTGGAGCCCTTGCGGCTGGATGTCAGGCGGCTCGCGACGCCCCAGCGCTACCTGGTGGCCGTGGTCTGGGGTGAGACCGATCCCGGACCCCCGGCGCGCGGTGAGCCCTGGGCCGTCAGCAGCCCGATCTGGTTCAGCTCGCCCTAGGCCCTGGACGAGGCGTGTTTTTGTGCTATCGTTCCACCTCACCCGCGACCGATCAGGAGAGACGAGATGCGTGCATTGTTCGTGGCATTGCCACTGTTACTGGCGACGGGCTGCGTGGCCAAAGCCAAGTACTTGGAGCTCGAGGACCAGTACCAGACCCTGCAGGGGCAGTTCGATCAGCAGAAGACCACCGTGGCAGAGCTCGAGAAGAAGCTGGCCGCGTACCAGGAACGGGCGCAGAGAGCCCTGAAGAACCTGGAGGAGATCCGCAAGGACTTCCAGCCCCTGGTGGACAAGGGCATCCTGGAGGTGACGGTAGACAGCGGGCGCGTCGTGATAGGTATGGCGGCGGATGTGCTCTTCCCGTCCGGCTCGGCCGAGATGTCGGCCGATGGAAAGGCCAACGTGGCCGAGGTGGCCCGCCTGCTGTCCAAGCGCGACCATGAGTACCAGGTGGAGGGGCATACGGATGACGATCCGATCTCCACGGCCGCCTTCCCCTCCAACTGGCACCTGGGCTCGGCCCGTGCGTTGAACGTCGTGCAGCACATGATCGCGAACGGCATGTCTCCCGATATCGTGTCGGCAGCCAGCTTCGGCGAGCATCGCCCCGTGGCCGCCAACGACAGCGCCGCGAACAAGAAGCTCAACCGCCGCATCGAGATCGTGCTGCTGCCCGACCTGAGCAGCATGCCGGGCTACGACAAGCTGATGGAGCAGGGCCGGCCAGCGCGCGTCAAGAAGGTCCGCAAGCCGCGTCGCAAGAAGCGCTGAGCGGAGTCAGTCGGGCAGGGCGTAGACCGCGCCCCACTGGCTGCGTCGCAGCGGGGCGCCGAAGTGCGCCTCGCTGGCGGCATGGATCGCGGCCGACTGCCGGTCCGAGAGCGCAATCTCAAGCACCAGCAGGTTTGCGTACCCATGATTGCGCAAGCTCCCTGCCAGCTCCTGCGGCTCCATGGCACCTGCTGGCAGGCTGCGCGCGGCCCGCTCGGCGATGGGCACCTGCCCCCAGGCGGACAGGGCAGCCACCAGCGGCAGGTCCGTGGGCAGGCGGCCTCGGCCGTAGTCGCCTGCCACGGCGTGGCCGTGCACGCTGGCCAGGAAGAGGTTGAGCTTTGGTGGCGCGTCAGGGCTCCAGTAGGGAGGATCTCCTGCGGGAAAGCTGACCGTGGGGCCGTACAGGGCCGCCAGGATGGTCTGGTCGACAGAGACCTGCGTGCTGGGCAAGCTGAAGCGCGGCAGCATGCACCAGCACTCCAGCGCGGCCAGGGCCGCCAGGATCAGGGACCAGGCGCCGCGAGTTCGCAGGGCCACGGCCGCCGCCACCAGGGCGGGGAGCGCGTAGCCCATGGTCATGCGCTGGGCGTTGCCCAGGCTGCGGGTCAGCGGCAACAGCTGCAGCAGCTCCTGCAGCAGGTTGAGCTCCAGGCGCAAGCCCAGGTCGCGAGACAGCAGGGTGGGGCCCGGCCCCAGCAGAAAAAAGAGTGCCGCAGCGAGGGCCCAGGGCCTGCTCCTGCGCGTGCAGAGACCCGCCAGCAGGGCGACGAAGCAAGCTGCGCCGCCCGGAAAGCCGATCAGGGCTCGACGCAGGGCGGAGGGTGGTTGGGGTGGCAGGGCGGCGAGCTCGGCTCCCGGGCGCTCCTGGCGCCGCCCGCGGCGCTTGGGAGCCGGGCGGAACTCGCCGTCGGGCTCCAACAACACCATGCGCGCGGGCCCCAGGCTGTAGCCGCCCTCTCGATACGAGGGGCCCAGCCGGCCCTGGGGGCTGGTCTCGGTCAGCAACAGGGGCAATGCAGCCAGGAAGAAGCCCAGCAGCAAGCCGGCGGCCGGCGGCAGCCAGCGGCGCCAGCCTGCGCGTGTCAGCAGGGCCCAGGGTGTCAGCGCTGCGAAGCCCAGGCAGAGGTAGACGGCGTAGTAGGGGCTCGTCGCCCCGGTAACCCAGGCGGCGGCCGCCACCAGCGCGCTGCGCCTGGCACTGGGGCGGCGCCACGCGCGTAGCCCAGCCGCCAGGGCCAGCGCAGCGGGGCCCAGGGCCAGGACCTCCATCACCGTGTCCTCGGCATTGCGCAGCAGGAAAGGGTGCAGCTGGGCTGCCAGACCGGCCGCCAGCGAGGCCCAGGAGCGCGCTCCCGCCTCCCTGGCGAGCAAGTAGGTGCCCAGGCCGGTGGCGAGGAAGAGCAGGGCCATCGTCAGCGAGAGGGCGGCTGCGTCCGCGACCGGCGAGCTGCCTGCCAGCATGGTCGGCAGGGCCATCACCAGGTGCGTCAGGGCGTCCACGGGCCAGAAGGGGAGCCCATGGGGGTGGTTGAGCAGGTCGCTCTCGGCCACCGGCGCCAGGCCCGTCAGCCAGCGAATGACCTGTCCGTTGACAAAGAGCCGCCCCCAGCCCTCTCCGAAGGGCGTGCCGGGAAACCTGCCGGGCTGCAGCGTCTCCCGCAACAGCAACAGGGGAGGCAGCGCGAGGGCCAGTGGTGGCAGAAAGCGGCGCACCTGCAGGTGATAACGCGGGTCGCAGCCCCCATGAGCGCAACAATCGTCGGCTACGCCAACGATGCCATCAGCTGTCGCCATCAGCAATCAGCATTTTCGCTGCACAGGCAAGGCGAATTGCTTTCACCTGCCTGTTTCGGGTTCAGGATCCTCCTCCGTCATCCGGAAGCCGCGAGCTGACGGTTGAAAGCTGAAGGCTGACAGCACGTCGGTCGTAGAGCGGCCGACGTTCAGGGGAGTGCCTGGGACATACAGCGCGGTTATCTTCCATTCCTTTCCCGGCGGCCATGTCGAAGTGCGTCAGCAGCGGCCGCAGGGCGATCTCCGCTGCATCTGGTTGTGCTGTCGCGTGAGGTGTGGATGTTCGGGGACGTTCCTCTCGTCCTTGTGGAAGATGAACGCGCGCTGCAGGATGCGGCGCAGGCCATGCACGAGCAGCGGATCATAGCGCTGGACATCGAGGCCGACTCCTTCCACCACTACCGGGAGAAGGTCTGCTTGCTGCAGTTCTCCATCCCCGGTCGCGACTACATCGTCGATCCGCTGGCCGTCCCCGATCTGTCGCCCCTGGGGCCCATCCTGGCGGATCGGGATCGGATCAAGGTGCTGCACGGCGCCGACTACGATGTCGTCAGCATGAAGCGCGACTACGGCTTCATCTGCCGCAACATCTTCGACACCATGATCGCCGCTCGTTTCTTGAACTCCAGCCACCTGGGTCTGGCGGACCTGCTGCTCAACAACTTCGATGTGGAGATCGACAAGCAGTACCAGCGCCACAACTGGGCTCGGCGGCCGCTGCTGCCTGAGCACCTGGACTACGCCCGTGGAGATACCCACTGGCTGCTGGCCCTGCGAGAGCTGATGATCTACCGCCTGGAGCGAGTCGGCTGGCTGGAGGCGGTGCTGGAAGAGGGGCGCCGCCTGGAGCAGAGGGAGTGGGCCGGCCGGGGGTCTCATCCCGGTGATTTTCTGCGGGTCAAGGGGGCCACGGCGCTTGACGAGCGGGGCAAGCACGTGCTGCGCGCCCTGTACGAGTACCGCGACGGGTGCGCCCGGCAGATGGACCGCCCTGTCTTCAAGGTGATCCCCGATCCGGTCCTGGTCGCCGTGTCCCGACGCAGGCCCCAGAGCGTAGAGGAGCTGGTGGGCATCGTGCGCCGGCGCTCGGCCTTGATGCGGCAGCACGGCGAGGGCCTGCTGCGCGCCGTGGCCACGGGTCTGGCTGACGAGCGCGAGCTTCCCGAGCCGCCGCCCGGTCGCCGGCGCCGCTCCGGCCTGGGATCCGGACCGTCCTTGCTCCTGGAGCGCATGCGCACCTGGCGAAACCTCAAAGCCAAGCGGGTGTCGCTGCCTCCCTCCCTGGTGGCCAGCAATGGCCTGCTCAAAGAGATCGGCCGTCACCTGCCCAAGTCGAGCGAAGAGCTGAGGGCCATTGACGAGCTGCGCGACTGGCAGGTCGATGCCTTTGGCGAAGAGATCCTCGAGATCGTCCGGAATGCGGTCGCCGAACGACCTGCTCCCGGATCGGGGCGCAGGCGCAGCAGGCGCCGCCGCCGGCGCAAGAACGGCTGAATCCAGTCGGGGGCTAGCCGCAGCTCGCGATGCAGTCGATCTCCACGCGAGCGTCTCTGGGCAGCCGCGCCACCTGCACGGTGGCGCGCGCCGGGGGGGCGCTGCCCGGGAAGTACTGGCCGTAGACCTCGTTCATGGCGGGGAAATCATCCATGTCCGCCAGGTAGACGTTGGTCTTGATGACCCGCTCCAAGCTGCTGCCTCCCGCCTCGAGCACGGCACGCAGGTTCCGCATGACCTGGTGGGTCTGGGCCCGTATGCCACCGTCCGCCATGGCACCCGTGTCGGGCATGAGGGCGATTTGACCCGAGGTGAAGACCAGGTCGCCGTGGCGGCAGGCCTGGCTGTAGGGCCCGATGGCCTGGGGAGCGCTGGGCGTGGTGATGATGTGCGCCATGGTGAACCTCGCAGGGGGATGTCCCGGCCGGCGCTACAAGAGCGCGTTGTTGATCAGCTCGCCCACACCCCCCGCCCCGGGCACGATGTAGTCTTCGGCGTTCAGGCCGCGTTCCTCGGGATGTTCACCAGGTCTGGCGGCCAGCACCTGGGGCGCCGAGAGCCCTCGATCCAGGCGGATGGCGTGGATGGTCACGTCGGGCGCCTCGGCTGTCAGCCTCCTGACGTACTCGGGAGTGACGATCAGGTGCACGGCGATGAAGCGCGCCGGAGGGCCTTCTTCGCGTTGCCGGTACAGGTCCATGGCCGCCAGCATGGAGCTGCCGGTTGCCGCCATGGGATCGGGCACGATCACCAGGCGGCCGGCCGTGGGACCGCCGATCTTGGAGCCGCTCATGTCGACTCCGATCACCTCTCCCCGCTCGTTCGTCTTGCGGTTCATGAAGATGTGGTCCTGGCGCACGAAGGCGGGATCCAGCAGGGTGCAGAGACCGTCGAAGAAGAGCTGCGCTGGCATGATCCCAGCGCGCGCCACGTCCACCATGATCACCTGCTGCTGCGGGTCGATGCGATCGCCGCGATAGACCCCCTCGGGGTTGATGGGCTGCATGCGGGTGGGCAGCTCCACCGGGCTGCGCGCCAGCTCCAGGCTGGCGACCTCGGCCAGCAGGAAACGATAGAGCTCGGCGACCACCTGGTTGAAGAGCGGCTGGGTCGTGGCGGGCGAGCAGAGCCGGGCCAGCAGCGACATGGGGTAAGGGTAGGAGTGCAGGAAGACCCTGTTTCCGTAGTGGTGGGGCATTCCACCGGCGGGGAGCGGCAGCTGGGAGTACTGGCAATCGGCGGGTTCGGTCACGGTTGGGCCTCCAACAGGGTGTTGAGGAGCAACGCCACGGTGCGTAGCGCCTCGGCGAGGGTGCCATCCGTAACCAGGCGCGAGAGAAATGGGAGGGGCCCCTCTTGGTCGGAGGACGTGGCACCCAAGGCATCGCGCAGGGGCTGGGTCTCGGCGATGCGCAGGACCGGCTCGGTCAGCGCTTCGTCGCGCAGCAGGTCGGCCGTGCCGCTGAGGCCATCCCAGTCCCCGTCCGTGGGCATGTCCGCCAGCCCCAGGAGCAGATCGGCGCTGCGCGCCCCCGGCGTGTTGACCAGCGTGGCTCCGTTGTACAGGGTGTCCCAGGTGGCCTGCAGCGCGACGAGGGTCGCCAGCGCCGCGCGCATGCGCTCCATGAAGCTCGCGCCCGTGTCTGTCGGGGATAGCGCGGCGCTTGGCAGGTCGAACAGGGACTCCAGGTCCACGGGCTGACGATCCTTGGCAAAGTCCTCCTCGTCGTAGCCGGCCCAGGTCTCTTCCAGGCAGGAGTCGCTGCCGTTGGCGCACCAGGCCTCGTCGCTCCAGGGATCCAGCAAGACGGGGACGAGGTCGATGATCAAGGACACCAACTGCTCGTCACCGACGTCCTTGACGAGCTCCTCCACGGGCGTGGTGAGATCCTGGGTGTGGATGAGCGCCAGCAGCTCCACCAGCGCCGGTAGCTGGCTGATGTCCTCTTCGGGGCGCAGCGCCTGCAGCAGCTCGAGCAAGACCATCAGCAGGTTGCCGACCTTTGGGTCGGTCAGGCGGTTCAGGACGGGGACGTCGGCGGCGAACTGCTGCGAGTCGATGGTGCACTGGCTCGCCAGGGCGTCCACCAGGTCCTCCCAGGTGAGCGTCTCGCCCAGCAGGTCGAGGCTGCTGTCGATGCTGGTGGGTTCCTGCTCGGCCAGCAGCTCCAGCAGCCATACCGAGAAGTTGTCGGTCTCCAACACATCCCAGAAGAGAAAGGAGCAGGTGACGGGCTGGTTGCCCTGCTCCAGCAGACGCAGCAAGATCACCAGGGCCGAGTCCTGGCCCGCCTCGAGCGGCTCTCCGTCGATGTTCTCTTCGGCCAGGATGATGAGCTGCTGCGGCAGAGGGTGGAGGTCTCCGGCTCGGTAGCTGCGCTCCAGCGCAGCCAGCAGGTAGGGGCGCACCTCCTCGTCGTCCAGGATGGTGGCCGCGGGCGCCAGCAGCACCTCGGCCTTCAGCTCTCCGCCGCCGAACTGTTCACCCTCGGCCTCTGCGGTGGCGCAGCTGAGCATGTCTCGCAGCGAGTTGCCGCTGGCGCTGGGGCTGTGGTCGTTGCTGGTGTCGGAGGCCTGCAGCAAGGCCGCTCCTGCCAGGCGCAGACCATCCTCGGAGAGGGTGGCGAGCGGCTCGTCTTCGGATCCGGCCGCTGCCACCAGCGTGGCCACGGCGTCGGCCGACAGCTCGGCCTCGAGCAGATCCGCCATCAGCAGTGGCAGATCCCCGTCGCCATCCAGGGCCAGCTGGGCGGCTTGTCCGACCAGCGGCAGCGCCGGTACCACCAGCCCGCCGTCCAGGCTCCCCTCCTCGTGGCTCGTTCCACTGGCGAAGATGTCGTCGTAGGGCTGACCGTAGCAGAGCTCCACCAGCAGCTCGGCGGTCCGTATGATGGGTTCCTCGGGATCGTTGAGCAGCTCGAGCGACCCGTTGAGCAGCTCGCCCAGGTCGAGGCCCAGCTCGGGCAGGTGGTTCAACAGCCTGGCCAGGTCGATGCCGGCAGGTTCCTCCTCCCGCGTGGAGCTGTCCATGGCCGCCATCACCGGGTCCAGCGCCGCGAAGTTCCCCTGGTTCACGCACTCGTAGAGATCGTTCAGCTCGTCCGTGCTCTGCTCGTCGAATCCGTCGAGCAGGTTGACGCGGAAGCAGGGGCTGTCGGGAACGAGCTGGTCGCGCCAGTCCGGCTGCCCCTCCTGGAATGCGCAGCTGGCCAGCAGGACGATGGTGAACATCTTTGGCTAGTCGAACATGTAGCGCACACCCAGGTAGGCGTTCCCCCCGGGGTAGATCACCTTGCGGAAGCGAACGACGCCGGCCACGTCCAGGTAGACCTGCATATTGTTCTGGAAGTGGTAGTGGGCGCCGATGCCCACCTCGCCCAGCAGGAACTCGAGGTTCGAGGCTTCGCCGGTGGAGCTGTCGAGCGTCACCACCGACGCGCCGAGGTGGCTGGCGATGTGGGCCTGGAAACGCGTGGGATCACCCAAGACGCCCCAGTGCACGCCCACCGTGGCGACACCGGTGTGGGTGGGGCCGTCGGGCACCGCGAAGATCGGATCCTCCACCAGTGGATCAGGCGGCGCCACGGGAGGGAAGTCGTTCAAGTAGTAGCCGCGGGCCACGCCCAGGATGCGGTCGTCCTTGTCGCCCAGGATCAGCTCGATGCCGCCCCCCATATTGGGGCGGTTCTGGCGGTTGAGATACTGCGTATCCTCGCCGGTGAGCTCGTCGATCTCGTAGTAGTAGACGCGAGCCTGGTGAAAGCCACCGGTGTAGAGCAGCCCGAGTCCGCCGGCCTGTGCCGGTGCGGAGTGCAAGGCCAGGCCTGCCGATGTGAGCAAGGCGATGGTTGTCGGATGGCGCATGAACGGCCCCGGAGCAAGCGGTTGTGGTGGAGACCTTGAGGTGCGGGTGACCTGCAGGGACGGCCAGCCAGGCTAGCCGCTGGCTGGGAGATAGCAAGAGATACCCCGAAACGCCATGCCTTTGCAAGCTCCGAGAACCTGGCTGCCAGCCCCACGGGCGGGGTCTCGGCACCGCAGCGGAGAACCCGCTGCTGGCGCGGCCTGTGAGGATTTCGGCATACCCCGTCTGTAGGGATGCATACGGGGAGGCGGCCGCGGTACGGCAGGACATGGTGGAGCGCTTGATGAGGCGGGAGAGCGGCGATACCCTTTGCCAGTACCGCTGCCGGAGGCGCCGGCCCATTCTCGTCCCGGGGATGGCCTTCTTCCAAGAGAAGCCCAGCCGCTGCCGCCCGGCCGACGCCCCGCGTCGCCAACCCCGGGAGAGCCATGAGCGCTGCGCTGCTACTCGTGTTGGCCAACATCATGCTGGTGGGCGCCTACTTCAGCTACGGCCGGCTGGTGAGCGGCTGGCTGGGTGTGGATCCATCCCGGAAGACACCCGCCCACAGCCTCCGTGACGGCGTGGACTACGTCCCTGCGCGGCGCGCCGTGCTCATGGGGCATCACTTCGCCTCCATCGCAGGGGCGGCCCCAATCATCGGTCCTGTCACCGCCCTGGTGTTCGGCTGGGGGCCGGTGTACCTGTGGATCATCGTGGGCGCCATCATGATGGGGGCGGTGCACGATTTCGCCTCCCTGGTCGCCTCGATCAGGCACCAGGGCAAGTCCATCGGCGAGGTGGTCGAGGCGCACCTGGGGTTTGCAGGCCGCACGCTCTTCCTGATCTTCTCCTGGACCGCGCTGGTGCTGGTGGTGGCGGTGTTCGCCATCGTCGTGGCCAAGACCTTCGTGCAGGTGCCCCAGGCAGCCACCGCGTCGATCCTCTTCATCCTGCTGGCGCTCGGATTCGGTGGCGCGATCTACGGCCTGCGGATTTCCCTGCTGCCGGCCACGATCGTCGGCGTCCTGTTGCTGCTGGCGGCCATCCTCGCCGGTGAGCGCTTCCCCCTGGTCTTGAGCTTCGATGTCTGGCTGGCGGTCCTGCTGGTCTACGTCTTCATCGCCGCAGTGGTCCCGGTGCAGGTCTTGCTGCAGCCCAGGGACTACCTGAACAGCTTCCTGCTCTACGCCCTGCTGCTGCTGGGGTTCCTCGGCGTCATCTGGGCGAATCCGCGCATCGAGGCCCCCCTCGCCACCAGCTTCGAGATCGAGGGTCTGGGGTATCTCTTTCCGGTGCTCTTCGTGACCGTGGCCTGCGGCGCCATCAGCGGCTTTCACTCCCTTGTGGCCTCGGGGACCACGGCCAAGCAGCTCGACAGCGAGGCCGACGCCAAGCCCGTGGGCTACGGCGCCATGCTGGTGGAGGCCCTGCTGGCCGTGCTGGCGCTGATCTCCGTCGGCTACATGACGAGCGAGCGCTACGCCGAGTTCATGGGGGATGGGGGCGGAGGTCCCGTGGCGGCCTTCAGCCATGGGCTGGGTTCTCTGATCGGTGAGCTGGGTATGCCCGCCGAGGCGGCCACCAACTTCGTGGCCCTGGCTGTGAGCGCCTTCGCCCTCACCTCCCTGGACACCGCCACCAGGTTGTCGCGCTTCGCTTTGCAGGAGTTCTTCGAGCCGCGCCGCGCTGCGGATGCGGGCGCTGCGCCTGACAGGCTGCCGCTGCTGGCCCGCAACCGCTTCCTGGCGACGTCGATCTCCGTCGTGGCGGCTGGGGCCCTGGCCTGGTCGGGATCCTGGAAGCAGATCTGGCCCATCTTCGGCTCGGCGAACCAGCTGCTGGCAGCCCTGGCCCTGCTGGCCGTCTCGGTGTGGTTGGCGCACCGCGCGCGCCAGAATCTCTTCGTCCTGCTGCCCATGATCGTGATGTTCGCCGTGACCCTGAGTTCGTTGGCGCTGCTGGCCTTGCGACACCTGCTGGGCGCCACTCCAAACTACGCGCTGGGTGGTTTGGCCGTGGGGCTGTTCGCCGTGGCGCTCGTCTTGGCGGGCCTGGCTTTCAAGACGCTCTTCCTGCACCGCGCCAAGCCATGAACCGCGTCTGCGCCGCGCGCGCCATGAGCGTTGTCAGTGAACAGCGCGCTGCAAAACGAGCATTTTCCTCTTGCCAGGTGCATAAGGACGGCTTTCGCGGCCTTCGCGACCTCAGGCGCGTCCTCAGGGAAACGGGCGTAAGTGTCGGGGAAAACAAGCAAATCGGTTGAACGACCTGCGTGTGGCAGCGCAGGAAAGGCGGCGATGGGTGGATTGCTGGGCAACACCGGTTGGAAACAGCGGATCTAGGGGCTTGGCTTTCTTCTGGGATCTGGGCTACAACAGCGATCGCGTACAGAGATTCCCACCCGTTCTTCAATGAGCAGGAAAACAACGGAGGAAGTGCAGATGAACAAGAAGGAACTCGCCGCCAAGCTCGCGCAGCAGACTGGCCTCACGCAGGTCAAGTCCATGGAAGTGCTCAACGCCTTGTTCGATGCCCGTCCCGGCTGCGGCATCATCGGGTCCGAGCTCGAAGGAGGGGGCAAGGTGTCTGTGCCCGGCTTCGGGACTTTCATCGTCAAGACGAGGGCCGCCCGTACGGGGACCAACCCATCCACCCAGAAGAAGATCAACATCCCCGCGAGGAAGTTCCCGGCCTTCCGTCCAGGAAAGACCCTGAAGGAACGCATCTCGGGCTGAGTGATCTGCGCGCCTGCCCCGGCCGAGGGGCAGGCCGCGGCTCGAGTCCCTCACGGTGCATCAGCAGAAGGAGTCCCCGTTGCAGGAGCTGGGGGGCGTACGGTTCCTGCTAGCGTTTTCCGTCTGCCTTGCCTGAGTCGATATCCGGCGATGCCGTGTCCTTCGCGGGATCGGGGTCGCCGCTGTCGCCAGGCTTTCCGCCGGTGTCTTGCGGCTTGCCCGTATCGCTCGGCTTGTTCGTATCGGTCGGCTCGGCGGTGTCGGTGGCAGTGTCGCAGGAGCTGTCCGCGCTGTCGCAGGCGCTGCCGGTCTCTGTGGGCCCGCCGGTGTCGCAGACGCTGTCCGCGCTGTCACAGGGGTTCTCGGCGGTGTCGGAGGGGACGACCTCGACCACGAACTCGAGCGCGTTGCTCTCACCGTGCCGGTTGAAGAGGCGTAGCGCGTGGGGGCCGGCCTCGATGTCCGGGATCACGAAGCTGATGGTCTCGACGCAGTCGGAGCAGGTCCTGTCGCAGGTGTCGCAGTCGCTGCAGCGATTGCAGTCGTAGTTCTCGAGGCAGCTGTCGCACTGATCGCATTGGTAGCGTTCCAGGTTCGTCAGCGTGGCGCGCTGGGTGTCCAGGTAGATGGCGCTGTCGTAGAGAGAGGTGAAGGGCCGACCCGCCACGACGGCTTCGGCGCCAGGCAGGGCGCTGTCGGGCTTGACCAGCAGCAGAGCCACGTCGCAGGGATCGTAGCTCTCTGTCTCGGCGCTCTCGCAGGCCAGGGCGAACAACGCCCCGGTCGTGAGCAGGAGCATCGAGCTCCAACCGCCTTGTCCGCTGGGTTCCTTGCGGCGGGGTTTCGTGCGGTCAGCTGCGCGGTTCATCGTCTCTGCCTTTCCGGAAGGTCGGCCTGCGGCACAGTCGCTTCTTCGCCAGCGCGCGTCCCCTCCCAGCTCATCGCCGGCGCAGGATGCCCGCGCGGAGGGACATCGCGGGCTGGGGCATCGCGCGCCGGGTCGGGGTCATCCTGAAAGCGAGCGCCCGCCGCGTTCATTCTGGCCATCAGGTCAGCCGGGAAGCTGAGGACCAGCACGCAGCCGCAGTCGCAGTGGATCTCCGTGCCAGGCAAGGGGTAGGGAGCCGAGAGATGGCGGAACTCGCCGCATTGAGGACAAGTGATCTTGAGGGGCATGTCTGCGCAGCTTGCTCAGCCCATGACTCTGGGCGATGCGAGTGATGATCGAACCGGGAGACCCGGGGAGAAGAGATGGACGTTTTCGGTCGCATGTTCTAGCCATGGAAGGTCTGCGCAGCAAGAAGATGAGGAGGCCCCCCGGGTAAAAATGGGCCCGTGGGGCCCCCCACCACCCCGG
>CAYVQL010000138.1:0-27318 GCA_964454135.1 uncultured Enterobacterales bacterium
ATCGAGCTGATCGACAAGGTCGTCGACATCAACCGGGTCGCCAAGGTCGTCAAGGGCGGCCGGCGGTTCAACTTCAGTGCACTGGTGGTCGTCGGCGACGGCGAGGGCCGGGTCGGCATCGGCGCCGGCAAGGCGCACGAGGTGCCCGAAGCGATCCGCAAGGGTGGCGAGCGGGCCAAGCGAGGCATGGTCCGCGTGCCCACCACGGACGCGGGGAGCATCCCCCACCAGATCACCGGTCGCTACGGCGCCGGACGCGTGCTGCTGCGCCCCGCCGGTCCTGGTACGGGCGTCATCGCCGGCGGTCCGGTCCGCGCCATCATGGAAGCTGCGGGTATCCGCAACATCCTGACCAAGTGCCTCGGGTCGAACAACCCGCACAACGTGCTCAAGGCGACCATGGATGCCCTGCAGAACCTGCAGGAGCCCGAGAAGTACCTGCGCCGGCGTGGTATCACGCCGAGCGAGAAAGGGGCGTAGCCATGAGCAAGCTGCGGGTCACGCTCCGACGCAGTGGCATCGGAAAGCCCAAGGACCAGCGGCTCACGCTGCGGGGGTTGGGTCTGACGAAGCGAGAGAAGACCGTGGAGGTGGACAACACCCCGGCCATGCGCGGCATGGTCAAGAAGGTGATCCACCTCGTGGACGTCGTGGAGGTGGATTAGCTGCGACACCGCCGATGAACCGGCGGTTTCCTTCCACCGAGCGCAAGCGAGTCGTGTGACGAATCACCTCCGTCCACGGCGACAGGGAACATCATGGATCTGAAGAATTTGTCACCTGTCGAGGGGTCTAGGCGACCGCGCAAGCGCGTGGGTCGTGGCAACGGCTCCGGTCTCGGCAAGACCTGTGGCCGCGGTCACAAGGGTCAGAACTCGCGAAGTGGCGGCGGCGTCCGTCCCGGGTTCGAGGGCGGCCAGATGCCCCTGCATCGCCGTCTGCCCAAGCGCGGCTTCTCCAACTATCCGTTCCGCAAGCGCTACGCGCTGGTCAACATCCGTGACCTGACGCGGTTCGAGGCCGAATCGGTCATCGATCCGCAGGCACTGATCGAGGCCGGCCTCGTCCGCAAGCTGTACGACGGGGTGAAGATCCTCGGCGACGGCGACCTGGGCGTGGCCCTGACCATCCGAGCGCACCGCTTCAGCAAGTCGGCCGTGGCCAAGATCGAGGCCGCCGGCGGCAAGGCGGAGACCGTGGGACGCAAGCCGTCCGACGAGGAGTAGGAGAGCGGCCGTGGCCAGCAGCTTCGCCAACATCTGGAGAATCCCCGAGCTGCGCAAGCGGATCCTGTTCACGATCGCCCTGCTGGGCGTCTACAGGATCGGGGTCTTCATTCCGGTACCCGGGGCGAACCGCGAGGCGATCACCGACTTCTTCAAGACCCAGGGTGGGAACACCATCTTCGGGTTGTACGACATGTTCACCGGGGGGGCGCTGGAGCAATTCTCCATCTTCACCCTGGGGATCATGCCCTACATCAGCGCCTCCATCATCCTGCAGCTGCTCACGGTGGTGATCCCGTCGCTGGAGCGGTTGCAGAAAGAGGGGGAGGCCGGTCGGCGCAAGATCACGCAGTACACCCGCTACGGGACGGTGCTGATCTCGATCGTTCAGGGGTTTGCCATCGCGTACGGCCTCGAGAGCATGAGCCCGGCCGGGACCCCGGTGGTCGCCAACGGCGGCCCGGGGTTCTGGTTGATGACCGTGATCACGTTGACCTGCGGCACCGCCTTCATCATGTGGCTGGGCGAGCAGATCACCGAGCGCGGTATCGGCAACGGCATCTCGCTGATCATCATGGCCGGCATCGTGGCCCGCTTCCCCGCGGCCATCTTCCAGTCGGCCAAGAGCCTGGTGGACGGCGCCGGCACATCGTCGAACCTCACGGCGGTGGGCTGGATGATCCTCGTGGTCTCGATGATCTGCGTCATCGCGTTCATCGTCTTCTGCGAGCGCGGGCAGCGACGCATCCCGGTGCAGTACGCCAAGCGCGTCGTGGGCCGCCGCGTCTACGGCGGGCAGCAGACGCACCTGCCGCTGAAGATCAACACCGCGGGCGTGATCCCGCCGATCTTCGCGTCGTCGATCATCATGTTCCCGGCCACCATCGGGACGTTCTGGCAGAGCGGATTCCTCAACCAGGTACAGTCGATGTTCCAGATCAACACGTATCTGTACAACGTCACGTACATCGGGTTGACGGTCTTCTTCTGCTACTTCTACACGGCGGTGACCTTCAACGTCACCGACGTGGCCGAGAACCTCAAGAAACACGGCGGCTTCATACCCGGCATTCGCCCGGGCAAGAACACCGCCGAGTACATCGATCGGGTGCTGACCCGGATCACGCTGGTTGGTTCGCTGTACATCTCGGCGGTCTGCGTGCTCCCCAACATCCTGATCGTTCGATACAACGTGCCGTTCAACTTCGGCGGAACGAGCCTGCTGATCGTCGTGGGTGTCGCGCTGGACACGGTGGCCCAGATCGAGAGTCACCTGCTGACGCGCCACTACGACGGCCTGATGGGCGCAGGCGGTACGCGCATTCGCGGCCGCGGAAGAAGAGGTTAGACGATGGCTCTGGATCTGGTTCTTTTTGGTCCTCCGGGTGCCGGCAAGGGCACGCAGGCCAAGCGTATGGTCGCCAAGTTCGGGGTGCCGCAGATCTCCACCGGAGACATGCTGCGCGCGGCCCGACAGAGTGGCACGGCGCTGGGTGAAGAGGCCAAGGGTTTCATGGACGCCGGCAAGCTGGTGCCCGACGACCTGATCATTCGCCTCATCCAGGAGCGCATCACCGCCAACGATTGCGGCGGCGGTTTCATCATGGACGGCTTCCCCCGCACCGTGGCCCAGGCCGAGGCCTTCGATGCGATGCTGGAGAAGGTGGGCCGTGGTGTGGACAAGGTCGTGGCCATCGAGGTGGATGACGACGAGATCGTCGATCGCCTCGGCGCTCGCCGCGTCTGCAAGTGTGGTTCGTCGTACCACCTCATGTACAACCCGCCCAAGGCGGAGGGTGTGTGTGACGACTGTGGCGGCGAGATCTACCTGCGCGCGGACGACACGGGCGACACGGTGCGGGCCCGGCTGGCCACGTACCACGACCAGACCGCGCCGGTGGCCAAGTACTACGCGGGGAAGGGTCTTCTCCGCCCCGTGGCCGGCGTCGGCAACATCGAGGAGATCTTCGCCTCGATCGTGACCGCCGTCGAAGGCAGCTGATTCGAGGAGCGAATCATGAAGGTCAGGGCATCGGTAAAGAAGATGTGCGACAAGTGCCGCATCATCAAGCGGCGCGGGGTCGTACGTGTGATCTGCTCCAACCCCAAGCACAAGCAGCGCCAGGGCTGATCTGGCGTCGAGAGGGATAGGACGTGCCACGAATCGCAGGAATCGACCTTCCGCGGAACAAGCGGTTGGAAATCGCCCTGACCTATATCTATGGGATCGGGCGGTCCACGGCTCACAGGATCTGCGCCGAGGCGGGCGTGAACCCGGACACACGGTCCGATTCGCTCACCGACACCGAGGTTGCGGCTGTTCGGGACGTGATCAACAGGAAGTACAAGGTTGAAGGTGACCTCCGCAAGGAGATCGCCATGAACATCAAGCGTTTGATGGACCTGCAGACCTACCGCGGGCTGCGGCATCGGCGCTCTCTGCCGGTGCGCGGGCAACGGACCCACACCAACGCGCGCACCCGCAAGGGGCCACGGCGCATCGTCACGCGGCGCAAGGGCAAGCGGTAGTCCGCAGGAAGATAGAGGTACGAAATGGCCGGTCCAAGGCGCACCAAGAAGAGAATCAAGAAGAACGTGCCCGTGGGCGTCGCCCACATCAAGGCCACGTTCAACAACACGATCATCACGATCACGGATCCCCAGGGCAACGTGATCTCGTGGTCGTCTGCAGGAGTTCGCGGCTTCAAGGGCTCCCGCAAGTCCACGCCGTTCGCCGCCCAGCTGGCGGCCGAGGACGCGGCTCGCCGCGCACGGGAGAACGGCATGGAGTCCATCGCGGTGCACGTGCGGGGACCGGGCAGCGGTCGCGAGTCCGCGCTTCGAGCCCTCGCCAGTTCGGGAATGAAGATCACGATGATCCGGGATGAGACCCCCATCCCGCACAACGGTTGCCGCCCCCCCAAGCGGCGTCGCGTGTAGGAGTCGAATCATGGCGCGCTATATCGGGCCTGTCTGTCGTTTTTGCCGTCGCGAGGGCCTCAAGTTGTTCCTCAAGGCGGAGCGTTGCTACACCGACAAGTGTGCGTTCGAGCGGACGAGCTATCCGCCCGGGCAGCACGGCACTCGGCGGTCCAAGTTCAGCGAGTACGGCCAGCAGCTTCGGCAGAAGCAGCGGGTGCGGCGTCTGTACGGTCTGCAGGAGAAGCAGTTCCGCATCACCTTCGGCCGCGCAGAGCGGATGAAGGGTGTCACCGGCGAGAACCTGCTGCGCCTGCTCGAGCAGCGCCTGGACAACGTGGTGTACCGCCTGGGCTTCGCGTCCACTCGCAACGAGGCGCGACAGATCGTCTCGCACCGCCACGTCACCGTGGACGACAAGATCGTCAACATCGCCAGCTTCACGGTGAAGCCCGGCCAGACGATCGCTCTGAAGGAGAAGAGCCGCAAGGTGCAGCGCTTCTCCGACAACCTCGAGCGCTCCCAGGGTCGCACCCTGCTGAGCTGGTTCGAGATTGACCGTGACAACTTCACCGGCACGATGACGGGGCTTCCGGTTCGAGAGGAGCTCACCACTCCGATCGAGGAGCAGCTCATCGTCGAGTACTACAGCCGCTAGAAACGCCGTAGGTAGCAGGTAGGGAGAACCACCCATGTACCAGAACTGGCGCACATTGATTCGCCCCCGGGGCGTCGAGATCGACACCGAGAAGCCGCCCACCTATGCCAAGCTCGTGGCGCGTCCCCTCGAGAAGGGGTTCGGCATCACACTGGGCAACGCTCTGCGGCGCATCTTGCTGTCGAGCCTGCAGGGTACCGCCATCACGGCCATCAAGCTGGACGGCGTGCTGCATGAGTTCTCCACCCTCGATGGTGTGGTCGAGGACGTCACCGAGCTGATCCTCAACCTCAAGAGCGTGCTGATCCACATGGAGGAGTACGAGCCCCGCACCCTGATCCTCGAGAAGAAGGGTGAGGGCCCCGTGCTCGCCGGCGACATCCAGGAAGTGACGGGCGTGGAGGTCCTCAACAAGGACCACCAGATCTGCACCCTGGCCCGCGACGGCAAGATCCGCGCCGAGCTGACGCTGAAGAAGGGCAAGGGGTACGTGCCTGCGGAGCAGAACGCCGACCCCGAGGCGCCCATCGACACCATCCCCATCGACGCGATCTTCTCGCCCATCCGCAAGGTCAACTACACGGTGGGCAACGCGCGTGTCGGTCAGCGCACCGACTTCGACAAGCTGACCATGGAGATCTTCACCGACGGCTCCGTCGAGCCGGTGGACGCCATGGCCTACGCCGCGAAGATCCTCAAGGAGCAGCTCCAGGTCTTCATCAACTTCACCGAGGAAGAGGAGCCGCTGCCCGGGGCGCAGGAAGAGGAAGAGCCCCAGTTCAACGAGAACCTCTTCAAGACCGTGGACGAGCTGGAGCTCAGCGTTCGGTCGGCCAACTGCCTGCAGAACGCCAACATCAAGTACATCTACGAACTCGTCGAGAAGACCGAAGCCGAGATGCTCAAGACCAAGAACTTCGGCCGCAAGTCTCTCAACGAGATCAAGGAGATCCTGGCCGACATGGGGCTGCAGCTGGGCATGAAGCTGCACAACTTCCCCCGCCGTCGGGACCAGGAGCAGGAATAGCACCCGTCGCGGGAGACCGCGGTGGCGCGTCTTCGGCGGCCACGCCGTCCGGAGAGCTGGAGACGATACGATGCGACATCGGAAAGCGGGACGTAAGCTGAGCCGGAACTCGTCCCACCGCAAGGCGATGTTCAGGAACATGGCGACCTCGCTGCTGCTGCACGAGCGCATCCAGACCACCGACGCCAAGGCCAAGGAGCTGCGCAAGGTGGTGGATCGGCTGATCACCCTGGGCAAGCGAGTCACCCCCGACGAGATCGAGGCGGCGGACGGCGAGGCCAAGCGTGAGCTGGAGGCCAAGCGCCTGCACGCGGTGCGCCGCGCCCGGCGCTGGGTCGAGGACCGCGAGGTGCTCAACAAGCTGTTCACCGAGGTGGCGCCGCGCTACACCGAGCGCAACGGCGGCTACACGCGCATCATCAAGCTGGGCGCCCGCCCGGGCGACAACGCCCCGGTGAGCATCATCGAGCTCGTCGACGCGCAGCTGGCCTCCCACTCCGCCGACGAGGAAAGCGCGGCCGACGAGGCCTGATTCCGCCTGGAACCCCCTTGATCCACCCCATCCTTGGCAACCCCATCGCGCGAGCCGGCCTCGCCATGGGGGTGGTGCTCGTGTTCGGCGCGCTGCTGGTCCGTGGCGCTCCGGGGACGTCCACCCCTTCGGACGACCCCCGCGCGGCGATGAGCACCACCGGCGACGCCCCCCGCACGGCGCCTGCATTCACCCTCAAGGACCGCGACGGCGCCGAGTACTCCCTCGCCGATCTGGCCGGGCGCCCCGTGTTGCTGAACTTCTGGGCGAGCTGGTGTCCGCCGTGCCTCGATGAGATGCCCTCGCTGCAGAAGCTGACCGCCGATCTGGCCGGCACCGACCTGGCCGTGGTGGCCGTGACCCTGGACGAGAACTGGGCCGACGCTGTCGGCGCCATGGAGAAGACCGGGTTCGGCGAGGGTATCCTCGTCGTCGCCGATCACGACCGCGCCGTGGCCCACGAGTACGGCACCTTCAAGGTGCCCGAGACCTACCTCATCGACCGCCAGGGGCGCATCGTGCACCAGTTCATCGGACCCCGCGAGTGGAGCGACCCCACCCTGGCCAAGGACATGCTCGCCTTCGCCGGCATGCCCGCCGCCGATTGACCCGCTGTCCCACGGAAACTACGATCCGGGGAACCCGGATCCGAGTCGGATCCACACCGGAGGGGTGTCATGACCCGTTCTATGCTGCTGTGCTGTTGCCTGCTGGCCCACCTCGTCGCGCTGGGCGGATGCACCCAGGTCCAGACCACGCCCCCCAACCGGGATCCCACGATCGAGATCACATCGGGCCCCGGCGGTGCGTCCTACGGCCTGGGGTTGATGTTCGACGTCGAGGCCGTGGTGGCGGACGAGGAGGATGCGGCCGCCGACCTGCAGGTGATCGCCAGCTCCGGCGGCCTGAGCCTGGGTGAATACACCCCCGACGACAGCGGCGTGGTGGCCCTGACCGTCTCGACCGAGAACGTGGGCCCCGGAACCCACACGCTGACCCTGAAGGTGGTGGACACGGAGGCGGCAGCGGCCACGGCCACCGACGAGTTCTCCGTGGTCGAGAGCGCCGCGCCCGTCGTCGAGATCGTCTTCCCGACCCCCGACGACGTGCTCTGCGCCACCCTCACCAGCGTTCTCGAGGCCGAGGTGGACGACGAGGACGACGACGCGGCCACCCTGATCGCCACCTGGGACAGCGACCTGCAGCCCGGATTGGCCGACGCACAGGCCGTGGGCGCCGACGGTACGCTGGCCACCGAGGTGGTCATGACCGTGCCCGGGACGCACACCATCACCCTGGTCGTCGAGGACCCCCAGGGTGTGAGCGGCGAGGACGAGGTCACCGTGACCGTCTCCACCCTCGAGGATTGCAACCAGGCCCCCGAGGTCACCATCCTGCTGCCCCCCGACGGCGACGGCGCCACCGAGGGCGCCTGCGTCGATCTCGTCGGTACGGTCTCGGACGACCTCGACGCCCCGGACACCCTCCAGATCACCTGGGACAGCCACCTCGACCACACCCTTGGCACCAGCCCCGCCGACGCCGACGGCAACGTCTCCGAGACCGCCTGCGACCTCACGGTCGGCGATCACCTCATCACCCTGCGCGCCGAGGACAGCTCCTACGCCGCCGGCCAGCACACCATCGATCTCGAGATCTGCGCCGACCACGACGGCGACGGCCAGGGCGCCTGCGCCGGCGACTGCGACGACAACAACGACCTCGTCAACGCCCTCGACCTGGACGGTGACGGCGTCGACACCTGCAACGGCGACTGCGACGACAACGACGCCAACACCTACCCCGGCGCCACCGAGATCTGCGACGGCATCGACAACGACTGCGACGGCACCCTGCCCACGGACGAGACCGATGCCAATGGTGACGGAATCATCGACTGCCAGGGCGTCAAGTGCTCCTCCCTGGGTATGACCTGGGAGCTGATCGCCCACGACTCCAAGCTGGGCATCGACCACGTGGGCTGCGTCAGCTGCGATCCCTACAACGGCGACACCGACTGCCAGGAGTTCCACCCCATCCTCTGCGTCTACATCGACGGCTCGGCCAATCCCGGCATCTACACCGACTACTACGAGGGTTGGCTGGGCGGCTACGTGGACATCACCAGCGACGTGCAGGGCTGCCTGCTGACGAGCGTGACCGCAGCCGACGCCTACTGCGCCGCCGAGCTGGGCAAGGGCTGGGTGATGGGCGAGCACCACGACGGCGGCGGCGGCTGGACCTGGTGGGGCTACGGCAACATCGCCAGCACCGACCGCTTCTGGACCTATATCGACGATCAGCAGGCCAACTGCTGGAACTGAGGCGGCCGGGTCAGAACCCGGGGAGACCATTTTGCGGGGCTGATACCTTAGGCCATGCCCTGGATCGACCATCCTGAAAACCCTCTGATCGAGCCGCGCTGGTGGAGCTGGATCGTGGGCGATCCCTCCGTGCTCTCACCCGCGCAGGCGCCCGATGGCTCCTGGCGGCTGTTCTGCAACAACGTCCAGGGCATCTACCAGTACCGATCCGCTGACGGGCTGCGCTGGGAGTTGGTCCAGCGCATCGACCGCAACGGCTTTCGGGCCTGGGTGCTGCCCTGGCAGGGCGTGTACCACCTCTACTACCAGCGCTTCCACCGCCTCTGGCAGCGCAGTCGCATCGTCCATCGCTCGAGCCGCGACCTGCAGCGATGGAGCGCAGCTTCGGTGGCGCTGGAACCCGAGCTGCCGTGGGAGGGCGGCAACCTGTCCAACGCCTGCGTGCTGCCGGCCCGGAGGGGCGGCTTCCGGATGTACTACTCGGCCGACCTGGTCTTCCTGCGGGACATGGGCTTCTCCGAGCCCAAGCACATCGCCCGCGCCTGGGCGCCGGCCCCGGAGGGACCCTGGGAGAAGCGCGCCGAGCCCATCATGGGCCCCGAGCCCGGCCACCGCTTCCGCGACCGCGCCGCGGGCGCCATGAAGGTGTACGCTGGCCTGCTGGACGGCTGGCTTGTGGGCTTCCAGAACGGCATCTACCGGGACCAGCAGGGGCGCTCGTCATCCGCCATCTTGCTGCTGCGCTCCCGCGACGGCCTCTGCTGGCAGGAGCACGCCGAAAACCCCATCCTGGGTCCCAGCGGCGGCGAGCCCCGCTGGCGCCGCGCCCACGTCTATCAGATGGACGTCAAGCGCGTGGGGGACGCGCTGTGGATGTACTACAACGCCCGGGACGGCTGGATGATCGGCCGCGAGCGCATCGGGCTGGCGATACTGGAGGACCGGCGCACCCTGTGGTAACCCCACCCACCCATAGACCCCCATAGGGGTCAGGATGTCACCATTACCCTTTCTGTCATCTCCTGCGTTGTATTGGATTTATGAATGACGATAGTCTGGATCTACCCGATCAGCTCGCGCCCAGCTCCGCCCGCTGGATGATGTCTTCTTGCACCGATCGGCCCAGGTCGGTGAAGTAGGCCGAGTAGCCGGCCACCTTGACCACCAGCCCGCGGTGCCGGTCCGGATCGCGTTGGGCTGCCCGCAGGGTCTCGGTGGAGACGATGTTCGGCTGCAAGTGCATTCCACCCTCCCGAAAATAGGCACGGATCATCGCCGCGAAGGACTGGACGCCGTTGTCTGATGCCAGACAGCTCGGGTGGAAGCGCAGGTTGAGCGACACGCCGGAAGAGCACTGCTGTGGTGGGAAGCGAGCCACGGCCCCCAAGGCGTCCAGCGCGACCGCAGGCGGGTCGATGATGTCACTGGGCGAGACGCCATTGGAGATGGGCTGGCCCCGCCGGCGCCCGTCCGGGGTGGCGCCGATCAAGAGACCGTCGAGCACGTGGTTTCCGTAGGAGTAGTAGCAGACGCGAAAGCGGCCCCCTCTGACGTTGCGGTGGCGGGCGGCCTGCCGCGAGAGGGCCTCGAGCACGCGCAGCGCCAGGGCGTCCGCCTCGGCCTGCCCGCTTCCGTACTTGGGGGCCTCGCGCAGGATGCGCTGCCGCATCGCTTCTTGTCCGCGGAAGTCGCGCAGCACCATTCGCACATAGGCCGTCAGCGAGAGCTCGCGCCGCTGGTAGACGAAGTGGCGCAGCGCCAGCAGGGAATCCGTCAACGTGGCCAGGCCCCGTGCGTCGATGGAGGTGAAGTCGTAGCGCGCGCCACCCGCCGTGATGTCGGTCGCCCGCTCCACGCAGTCGTCCATCAACGCCGAGACGTAGGGGGCCGGTAGCAGGTCTCGGTGGGCGAGGTCCTTGCCCTCCACGGCCCGCACCAGCACCTCGACCTGGTCGGCGAGCTGGCGCTCGAAAGCGCGCCACAGCGCCTCGAAGCTGCCGAGCTCGGCGGGGTCGCCGCAGTCGCGACCAGGCCGTTGACCTGGGGCTGGGGGAGGCTGGCGCCCTCGTGTGAGCGCCATCATCAGCACCGCCGGCAGGACCAGCTCATGGCCCCAGGGCAGGGGTGGCTATCCGCGTGGCCGCAGGTCTCCACGCAGCCCACGATGCAGTAGTCGCGTGCTTCCCCAAGAGCCATGCCGTCGGCCACCAGTCCCCGGATCACCGCCTCGTCGTTGTAGAAGGCGATGCCGTTGCAGCGTTGGAACACCTGGACCGCACGCAGCAGGAAGGCCCGCGGCGTGTCGCGATGCAGACGCACGCAGAGCTGGTTGACCGCGCCGCCCATGCCCTCGAAGGCGTCGAGGAAGAGCCACGACAGGGCATTGGTGGCATCGCGGCCATGGCGATCGAGGCCGCCGATGGTGACGCAGTGCTGGCTGTTGCCCAGCACGCCGTTCGTCTCCATGCCTGCTTCGGGGATGGGCTCCACGTTGGCCGACAGCTTGAGCATGTACTCCTGCAGGAGGGCGATGGCGCGCCCGCGGTCCAGGCGCCCTGCGGCCTGATCGGCCTGGAAGGCGGCGAACAGGAACTGATCGGCGCGTCCTGGAGCGAAGACGTCGTGGGTGCCGTACTGGATCTCACCCACCACGTGGGCCATCCAGGCTGACTGCAGGGCTTCGTGGAAGTCCCTCGGGGGGAGGCGCGGCACGCGGCGGCAGGCCGAGGCGATGCGTTCCAGCCTCTCCCGCTCCGGGCCTGTCGCAGCGCTGGCCTGGCGCGCGGCCAGGGCGGCGAAACGCTCGGCGTAGGCCATGGCGGCTTCCAGGCTCTCGCAGACCGCCTGCAGGAAGTCGGCGGCATGCCTGTCCGCCGGACTCTCCGCCCGCAGCTGCGCCCGCCGCTGCCAGGCCCGGTCGCATATGGCCTGCAGGCCCTCGCGCACGACCTTCTCGATCCCCAGGCAGAGATGACCCTGCACGTCGAAGCAGTACACGGCCGCCGAGGGGTTGTTGCGTGCCCACTCGTGACGCAGCGCCGCCAAGTCGCGCAGACGTGCAGCAGTGAGCGGTCCCCCCAGGTTCGCCCCTGCCAGGAGGCGCAAGTTCTGGGAACCCAGGTGATCCAGGAAACGCAGCGCCCGCAGCTGGCGGCGCAGCCCAGCCCGCAGACCGCCCTCCGTGTCGATCAGGCCCTGCCGCTGCCAGGCCCGCGCCTTGGCGTCTCGCACGGTCCTGCCGCTCCACCATGGGAGGATCTCGCGCCGGAAGCGCGCTCTATCCTCGGGCGCGATGTGGAAGGGGCGGTGCTTCTTCTCCAGGATCTCCAGCTCCAGCTGCAGAGAGCGCAGGAAATCGCCGCGCTCCACAGACAGGGGCCCAGCCAGGAAGCGCTCCGTCTTGCTGCCTGCCAGACGCTCGTCAGGCCTGATCTCGATGCCTTGTCGGGCCAGGGTGCGGGCCAGCGCGCGGGCGTTGCGCAGAGCTGGATCCAGGCCTTCCGTCGCTCGATAGGCGGCCGTGAAGTGCGCAGCGCGAGCCAGGCAGATTTCGTAGGGCGCCGTCAGCATGCGCTGCTGCATACGGGCGACGCGGGGATCGAGCTCCATCTCGGCATGTCTCCCTGGAGAGGACCTTGTTCAGGATGGCACAGCCTTGACGCGGATGCACGCTGGGCGCGCCGCCGCCCGGAACCCTGCCCGCCCAGCGGGGACAGGCTGTGTTCCGCGGAACGGTCCGTGTCCCGGCGGTGGAACACGGGTGCACGCGCCCGAGATCCCGCCGGTGGCGGAGGGTGAGCGAAAACAAGCTTGGCACGGCTGCTGTCAGGCGCCGGCGCCGGCCCTGCGAGCCACCCGGGCCGCTGGCACGTCCCTTGCTTCTGCCATGGCTGTCCCCTGCCCACGGAGTCCGCCATGTCCCCGACCTCCCCCGTCCTCGCCACCTTGACGCTGCTCACCCTCTCGCTGCCCCATGCCGCGCTCGCTGGTCGCCAGGCCGACAAGGGCATGGATCTCGACGCCGTGGCGTTGGACTGGGACCTGGAGGACGAACCCGTCGAGGACTTCGATGTGCCCGAGCTCGACGACGAGCCCTTCGAGGACCTGGAGACGCTGGACGACCTGGCCTTCGCCGACGACCTCGAGCTGCTCGACGACGACGAGCCGGCCGAGGCCGAGCTCGAGCCCGCCGGATACCTGCCCGACCCGCTCCGCCTCGACGTGGCCGGCAAGCAGGCCCTGGACGACAACTACCGGGCCAGCATCGTAGCGGTGCAGGGAGACGCCGTCGTGGTGGAGCTGCCGGTGCTGCTGGCCCGCTCGCGTGCCGGCTTCGAGGGCGACGCCTACTGGCTGCGGGCCGATGTCCGGGTGGAGGGCGAGGTGGTGGCCAGCGTGGCGCAGTGGGTGGGCCAGGCCAGCCTGGCCGAGTTCGGCCCCTCCTTTGCCTTCTTCGAGATCATGGTCCCCGTGAACGAGGACTTCGGCAGCCTGCAGCTGCAGGTCTCCCGGTCCGGCTCCGCTGGCGACGCGGGCGCGCCTCTCTTCACGCAGCGCGTGGCGTATGAGCTGGAGTAGGGGCCGCCGGATAGCCGGGGCCCGGCATCCTGTCACAGAGGATGCGTCGCTTCTCCGGGGCCGTTGTGGGCATCTGCGCGCTGGAGGATGCGATCGCGCTGGCTGTACCAACGGAGCGCCCGGTGCTCGGGCGGCCGCTCGTGCTTGCCCACCACCAGCAGACCGCCTGGGCGTAGCGAGCGGACGAAGCGCTCCAGCAGCTCGCGCTGCGCGGCGAACTCGTAGTAGGTGAAGACCAGGTTGCGGCAGAGCACGAGGTCGAAGGGCCCTGCGGGAATCTCGCGCCACAGGTCGGAGCAGGAGAAGCGCACGGGCCGCCTGAAGCGCTCCCGCAGCCCCCAGGGCTCCCGGCCCTCCACGGGCTCGAAGGCGCGCTGCCGCCAGCTCTGTGGCAGCTCGCGCAGGCTGCCCTCGCTGTAGCGCGCCCGCCGAGCGCGTTTGACCATGTGCGGATCCACGTCGGTGCCCAGCACGTCGAGCGCCTCCGGATCCAGGCCCGCATGCGCCCAGACCAGCACCAGCGAGTAGGGCTCCTCGCCCGAAGCGCAGCCCGCGCTCCAGCAGTGCAGCGCGCCGTCTCGCTGCTGCGCCAGCTCGGGGAGTGCGCGGGTCCGCAGGGTGTCCCAGACCCCCCGATCTCGCAGGAAGCGCGAGATGGTCACGCGGCAGAGCCGTTCCAGCTGGGTCCACTCCCCCTCGTCGCGCTCCAGCAGCGCTCGGTATTGGTCCAGGCTCTCCAGCCCCAGGGCGCGCAGGCGCACCCGGATGCGGCGGCAGACCTGGCGACGCACCTTGCGAAAGCCGGCCCAGCGCATGCCCAGGCGCGGCAGTGCCCACTGCAGGAAGGCAACGCAGCGGGCGTCTTGCGTGCAGGTCATGGTCGGGTCCTTTGCTGGGCACCGCATGGTGGCAGATCGCGGTGGAAGCCACTCCCCGGCAGCGGCATCCCCGGCGCGGAGACGCCGCGCCGGTGAAGCGTCAGAGCGGGTCGCAGTCCACGCCGGGCACGCCCTGAAAGCCGAAGCCGTCCCAGCGCCAGGCCTTGCGGATGCGCTCTTTGTTGTCCGGATCGGGGGCCAGGAAGCTGTCGCCGCGGTGGAGCGCGCAGAGCAGCTCCTCTCCCTCCAGGTCGATGACGCGGGCTGCCACCAGCGGGCGGCTGAGCGCCGTCCCCCGCCAAAGGTCCTGGGTGCCGCCGGCCACCGCCCGGAAGACGTAGGGTCGCAGGCCCTCCTCGTCGTCGAAGCTCGAGAGCCGCCGCTCCAGCGCGATGAAGGCGTCGGGGCCGGCGCTGCGCATGGCCTGCACGTGCTCGAAGCGCGGCGCGTGGGGGTGGGCCTTCCAGCGGGTGTCCGGGGGCTCGGCCAGCTGGATGACGCAGGTCTCACCAGGCTCGGTGAGCTGGGGGAAGGTGGAACGCGGGGGGCGCCGAGTGCGGAGCGAGCTGCATGCCAGCTGCCCTCCCTCCTCGCAGCAGCGGACGAGCAGGCCGCTGCGGCTCTGTTCGGGGAGCTGGTCGAAGAGCATATTTCCCAGGCCGTACCAGGTGGACGCGCTCGTGCCGCAGTCCACGGCCTGGGGGACGTGCGCGTGGGCGCCGAGGACCAGGGTCGCGCCCCAGGCGTGGAAGATGTCCGCCAGTGGCTTTTGTTCCGGGGCGAGCCGGGGCTCGCCCTCCAGGCCCCAGTGCACGAAGACGAGCACGCGAGGAGTCTGCGCCCGCGCCAGGCCGATGGCGAGGCGGGCCCTCTCGACGGCCTGTTGGCTGCCGCTGCGGCCGGCCAGGTCCAGCGGGACGATGCCCCAGGTGCGCCCGGCGAGCTGCAGCAGGTGGGGCGCTCCCTCCTCGGTGAGGGCATGGATCCCGAGCGACTCGAGGGCGGCCACGGTCTCTTCGAGGCCCTCTTCGCCGTAGTCCCGGCTGTGGTTGTTGGCCAGGCCGAGCCCCGCGAAGGGCCGCAGCGCCGTCAGGTGGCGCGGCGCGATGCCCAGACAGAGATCCTGGCGCTTGGCGCAGCTCGCCCGCTTCGGAGCCAGGCTGCCCTCGAGGTTGGCGATCCAGGCATGACCGGCGAGCTCGGCCAAGCCGGACCAGGGGCTGCCCCTGGCGTCGAGCTCGGCGGCCACGCCCCGGGACAGCATCACGTCGCCGCCAAAGACGACGCAGCCCTTGTCCTCGATGGGGACGCCCTGGGTGCAGGCAGCCAAGCAGCCCAGCGCGAGCCCGACTGCGCTCATCGGTCCTGGACCGAGGCCACCACCCAGTCCAGCCGCTCGGCGGTCTTGACCCGCTTGCGCCAGTCCTCGTCGTTGAGCCGCTGTTCGGCGACCACCTCGTAGTACGAGTAGATGCTGCCGCGGCCGGGGACGAGCAGACCGCGGTCGCCGATGAGCACGGTGAGCTGCTGGGGCTCGCCCACGGCCGCATGCCAGTACTGCGTGGGACCGGCGGGGTCGTTCCATAAGTAGATATCGACGATCTTGGCCACCGGATCCGGCCGGATGACCTCGCCCCCGCGCTCTTGCGCCGCGGCCTGCAGGAGCAGGAAGGGGTGCTCGACCACGCGGGCGAAGCGCAGGATGCGGTCGTACTCTTCCTGGGTCAGGGGCTCGCCCTGTCGCTGACGGCGGGCCATGTCGCCGAAGTCGCGGGCGTTTTCCGCCGACTCGAGCAGGATCTCGGCCAGCCGGTCCGTGGTCTCGCCCTTCTGCGCCTCGGAGGCCAGGCGCTCGAACAAGCCGGCCAGGTACGCCCAGCTCTCGGGTACGGGGTCCACCACGTGGCGCACCGGCTCCAGCGACAGCTGCTCGAAGAACGGGCCCTCGCCGTCCCCCGCCTCGGCGACGCCGGACTCGTTGACCAGCACCATGGTGTGCCGCAGGCTGGTCCAGCTGGCGAGCGCCGTCTCCATCAGCCTGCGCCTCCACAGGCTGTCCTCGACCCCTTCGGGCACATAGGCGTCGGTGGTCAGCAGCTGGACGAGGCGCAGCCAGCCCATGACCACGTCGTCGTCGGGCACGGAGCCCTTCCATTGCTGCCTGAGCGTCTCGTGCATCGCTTGCAGCCCCGGGAAGTCCTCGTAGCTGGAGCTCACCAGGGCCTGGGCCGGATCCGAGCCGATCCCGACGAGCAGATCGAGTCCGTTGGGCAGGCCGCGGCGGGGTACGCCGCACTGGGCGGGCAGCGCGTCGTGCGCCGTGGTCCGGTCGAGGATCTCGCTGTCGAGCCCCCAGTTGAGCGGAAAGACGCGGAAGGGGTCCTTCTTGTTTTTCTTTGGCAGGCAGGTCTCGGAGGTCCAGGGAGGCAGGATGTTGTCCTCCTCGAAGATGCCCTGCTGGCGGGATCCCTGCAGGAAGGCCTCCTGCACCCCGACCCAGGCGCGCCAGGCCTCCACCAGCTCGGCGTCCTCGGCCAGGGCCGCGCGCTCCTCTTCCTTCAGGCGCAGCGCGTTGACGCTCTTGAAGGCGCGGAAGTAGTTGCGCGCTTCGTCGTCGCGGTCGTAGGGGCCGCGGGGCTTGAAGTCCTGGTAGTCGATGCTTCGGCCGTGGAGCGGGCTCTCGGCCGCGGCCTCGGCCAGCACCAGCTGGCCCTCCGGATGTTCGTAGTCGCCGGCGAGCATGCGCTGGCTGGCGTCGGCCAGTCCGGCGATCTCCTCCATGCCCTCGCCCTCGGCAACCGTCTTCAGCCTGCCGAGCAGGGTGTCCAGGCGCGGCTTGGCCGCATCGCGCTCCAGGCGCATGAAGACGGCCTGGAAGCCGGCGTGCAGCACCTCGAGCACGCCGTCGATGGAGGCGAACACGGGTGGCGAGGTGCCGTCGTACTCGTAGAGCAGGTACTCGTAGAAGTTGTAGACCTGCTGGTCCCCGCTGGGCTCGACGTGCAGACCGTTCTCGAGCAGGCCGGCCACGGTGTCGGCGTCGTAGCCGGCGTGGCGCAGGTAGCGGACCGGGGCCAGCGGGTGCCCGACTGCGGCGCTGACCAGGCCCTGCGCGGTGTGGCCGACCACGGCGCGTCCGTTGGCGGCCACGGCGGGCGGCGCGGAGAAGCGGATCGGCACGGATCCCAGCTTGTCTCCCTGGGGCGAGTACAGGTTCAAGCTATGACCCTGCGTCCAGCCGATCTCGAGCCAGCCGTTGGGCGAAGGCGCCAGCCAGGTCTCGGCCACGGCGATCTTCTCGTCCTCGCCCCAGTTGGTGTCGGCATAGGCCCGGCGGTGGATGCCGCCATCGCCGTCGCGCCAGAAGAGCGCGCCCGTGGCCGGGTGCAGCCCCATGGGCACGGCGTCGCCGGCCGCGAGCACGGAGGGTGGCTGCTCACCCCATTCCTGCGGCTCGATGGCGCGGATGCCCGGGTCGGTCAACGATGTGAGCTCGCCCGTGGGCGAGGTGACCTCGTAGGCGCGCTGCGCGCCGCGCGTCACCGTGAGCACCCGGTGGCCCCCGCCCGGGTCCTCGGCAGCGAAGTAGACGCGCTCCCGCCCGTCGTAGCGCAGGAAGGGGACGACCAGGTCGGACAGGGGCAGGGCGCTGAGGTATGCGGTGTGGACCACCTCGATGCCGTCGCCATCCGACAGGCAGCGGTCGATGAACCAGTGCCCGTCGCCCTTGCCGAGCACGTAGAGGCTACCGTCCAGCTCGCTGAAGCCGATCTCGAGGATGTCGCGCGCCTCATCGTAGGGCGCTGCCATGGGCGTGGGTGCGCCCTCGAAGTCCCAGCGCAGCCAGTGCGCGCCGCCTTCGCCGTCCCTGGTGACCACGATGGCGTGCTCACCGTGGGGCGCGATGTCCAGGTCCACGAAGACCTGACCGGCGGGAATGCCTGCGCTCGCCCCGTCGGGCACTCGGGCCATCCTGCGCAGCGGCCAATCTACCGTCTCGTCGCCGGCCACGCGCTCAGGCATGGGCAGGAGCTCGGCCTCGGGCGCAGGCTGGGGCTCGGGCTGCGCGACCGGCTCGGGCTCGGCGACCGCAGGCTCGGGAGCTTCGGGTTCGGACGGCGAGAAGAGACCGGAGCAGGCCAGGATGAAGACCGTCAGAGAGAGACTGGCGAGACGGGCGTGGTGCATGGCGGATTCCTGGGCGAGACGGGAGAATATGGTAGCCGGCCCGCGGCTTCCGGTCTCGTCGTTCAGCCGGGCTGGCGGATAGCGGAGCCGGACCTGGCGAAAAGACATCTCGAAGCATGGCAAGACCGACAGGCTGTGTCGAGGTCGCCCTGGGTCGGCACTTCGTCCCTCGAGCCCCGAGGAGTGCTATCCTCTTCGACAGAAGCAACCACGAGGATCCCATGCTCCCCACGGCGCTCTTCCTGCTGGCCTGCACCTCCACGAAGCTGGACACCTCGGACAGCGCCGGCATCGACGCCGATGGCGATCGCTGGCTGGCCTGGGAGGACTGCAACGACGAAAACGCCCAGGTCAACCCGGGCATGACCGAGCTGCCCTACGACGGCCTGGACAACGACTGCGACTCCAGCACCCCCGACGACGACCTGGACGGCGACGGCCACGCCAGCGCCAGCGACTGCGACGACGACGATCCCGCGGTGCATCCCGACGCCGAGGAGCTCTGCGACGGCGTGGACCAGGACTGCGATGGGCTGACGGACGAGGATGCCGTCGATGGGCAGGCGGTCTTCGACGACGCCGACGGCGATGGCTACGGCGACGAGGACAGCGAGGCCCAGGCCTGCGAGGCCGGATCCGGCCAAGTCACCGAGGGAGGCGACTGCGACGACGTCGACGCCGCGGTGCATCCCGGAGCGAAGGAGATATGCAACGGAGCGGACGACGACTGCGACGGCCTGGCGGACGAGGGATTGAAGACCGAGAGCGGCTGGGCCGACGCCGACGGCGATGGCTACGGCGACCCCGACAGCCCGGTGGAGGCCTGCGATCAGGGCTCGGGCGTGGCGGACAACGACCAGGACTGCGACGACGGTGATGCCAGCGTGTTTCCCGACGCCCTGGAGCGGCAGGACGGGGTCGACAACGACTGCGACGGCCTGACCGACGAGGCCGTGGTGTTGATCGTGGTGGGCTACCAGTGCCAGGAGTACGCCTCGTCCTTCTGGCCCGACGAGGTGGGGGCCGTCTACCAGTACCTGTCCGACCTGGGCCTGGGCTGGGACGAGATCGACGAGGACGGCAGCACCGGGGACGACGAGGCCTACGTGGGCAGCTACCCCCTGGCCCTGTTCTGCAAGTGCGGCTGGGCCTGGGAGTCCCACAACCAGGACATGGTGCACGCCTTCCTGGACGCCCGCGGCCGGGGTACGGCCACCTTCCTCTTCGACGACGACATCGCCTTTCGGCAGTACGAGGTCACCGACTCGGAGGGATTGGTCTTTCTGGCGGATGCCTCGGACAACGGCACCCAGCCCTCCACGGCCACCATCGACGCCAGCTCCAAGCACCCGGCCTACCTGGGGCCCTACGGCACGCCCACCGGCTTCGAGTACAACTGGGACATGGACCGCACCTCCACCATCGGCGTGGGCGAGGTGGTGCTGGGCAGCCACTCGGGGGGCTACCCCATGTGGTTGGTCTGGGAGGACAGCGCCAGCGGCGTGCGCGCCAGCACGCTGGTGGCCGGGCTGCACTCGGCCAACGAGGGCCATATCGGCGGCGACGCCGAGGCCCAGATCGAGATCATCTTCAAGAACACGGTGAGCTGGTTGCTGGACATGTGACCCCGGTGAGAGGAGAAGGACCATGCGTCAACTGCTGATCGACAAGGGATTCGCCATCGATCCCGAGCCCCTGCCCACGGGACTGAGCCCCGTTTTCTGGGCGTTTCGCAAGAACAAGGGCAGCGACTCCCACCTCTTCGCGTTCCACGATCCCGAGCTGGCCCACGTCAAGGATCAGCACGAGCGCGCCCGCGCCTTCGCCAACGGGCGCTTCAAGCTGCCCAAGGGCCTGCGCATGCGCCATCCGCACCTGCTGACCGTGATCGTGATGAGGCAGGGCGTGGAGCAGGAGATGATCGACTGGGTGACCGACGTCCCGCGCCACACGGCCTGGAAGGGGGAGATGTGCCACGTGCTGCTGCTGGATGTGGCCGGCGGACAGCTGCACCACCAGGCCATCCGCACCCGCTTCGAGAACCTGCAGGTGGGCATGTACGGGCACCTGGATCTGGGGCGGGAGCTGTTGGAGGCGGCTCAGCGGGGGTAGCGCCCAGAGGAACGGTCCCCGCCTTCCGGGGGTTGGTGGAGGCATCCTCACCGGAGAACCGCATGCGCCCCAGCCTCCCCATCCTCGTCCTGCTGCTCAGTACGCTGGCGGTGGCCTGCGTGCCGGCGCGGCACCGTGCCACCACCCAGCGCATCGATCGCAACGTGGACCAGCTGCTGCAGGGCCAGCAGATCACCCACGAGGCCCTGGAGGAGCTGCTGGACATCGCCCGGCGCCAGGGCACGGGGGACATCACCCTCTTCTTCGGCCCCAATGCCAAGGGGATCCCCGGTGATACCCTGCGCCACCAGCGGCTGGTGCGTTTCCTGGATCACCTGGTCCTGGCCAGCGCCGGGCGGGAGCTCCTGTTCGTCTGCGTGGGCAGCGCGTCCGCCCGGGGCTCGCAGGAGTGGAACGACGGGCTCTCGACCAAGCGCGCGCAGGCCGCCGCCGAGGTGATCGATAAGTACTTGGTGAACCAGCGCCACCGCGTGCTGCGAGCCTACGGCACGGGCGAGAGCCAGAGCCCGGAGGAGGCCTCGCTGAAGGAGCACAGCCGCTACCGCAGCGTGCGGGTGGTGGCAGTCTACGACGAGGCGATGATCGAGCAGCTCTTCGAGCTGCCCAGGCCGCGTTGAGGGTGCGGGCGGTGCGCGGTGCTCGTCAGTCCCGCTCCTCGCCCTGGCGGCCTTCAAGGAGGGCTTTCAGGAGAGGGGATATTTCACGCACCTCGGCTCTTCTCTTCTCCTTGATGAGGTCGTGATCCACATTGGGCTCGAAGCCCGAGCAGGTGGCGATCTGCAAAGGGCTGGAGGCGGCAGGGATCGAGGCCAGCTGGGCCCTGCTCCACAGCAACGGAGCCTCGCAGGCGCCCCCGCTCTCGAGAGGCAGGGAGCCCGCCAGGATGGTCCGTGTCTGCGAGAAGCGGGCTGTCTTGCGTTCCAGCGCGACCAGCTGACCGTAGGTGATGTCATCGTCCGTGATGAAGATGGCCAGCTGCAGCTGGTCCGGCGCCAGGATCCCCTGCAGGATCTCGGAGAGAGCCGGCAAGGCCAGCTCGCAGGTGCCGTCCTCTGTGCCCAGCGTGGCGGCAGCCCAGATGGGCGTCCACTCGTAGTCGCCTTCTGTCAGACTGCGCATCATGGATGCTTGCGACTCCTCCTGCGTGCCCTGCTCGCCGGACGCTCGCTTCGTGCCGCCGCCGGTCGGGGCCGAGGCAGGCTTGTGCGCCTCGCAGCTGGGATGGTCCGGCCCCGCCAGGTGGAGCTGGGCCCGGTAGCGATCCTCGCCGAACACGGAGACCGTGAGCGCGAATGGCTCCAAGCTGCCTGGGGCGGGCGGGGCGCTCTCCTCCACGGGACGCGGGGGGTAGATGGCGGGCAGGCTGATCCGCGACCAGGGGAGCAAGCCCAGCTGTTCGCCCTGGCGGCCTATGAAGGAGAAATCCCACCACTGGGCCTGGCCCGCGCTGTAGAGCACCGAGCGCAGCGTCTCCCAGCTGGCATTCTGATCCACCGCCAAGTGCAGGTGGCCGTCGAAGGGGATGTTCGCGAGCTCTGCGAGCTGCTTGCGGTTCCAGGCCTCCTCCTGAAGCTCGTCGTAGAGGGATGTGATCAGCTTGCCGCGCAGGAGCTCCTGCGCCGGCTTGCCTTCGACCAGGGGGATGCGCAGCTGGGGCTCGGAGGGCGTCGTGCCCGACTGGTAGTCGGTCACCGCGATGTCGTCGCTGCCCACGATCACGACGGTGAAGGCGGCCGGCAGCGGGTCGCTGCCGCTGTTGGGGAGCGCCAGGCCATCGGTCAGGGCGCGCAGCGCGGCCTGGGGATCCTGGCGCGGTTGCGGATCCTGGCGCGGCTGCGGATCGCAGCCGGTGACGGCGATGGCGGTCAGCGACAGGAGGAGGACAAGGTTGGGGGTGCGACGCACGGAGGCTCCTTGTGCGCAGGTGGGCGGGCAGGGCTTCGCCTGGGGCGCAGGATACCAGACCGCTCAGTGACGATGGGGTTCCTCGTTGCCCGCCAGACTGGAGCGTGCTCCTACTCCTCGAGCCCCAGCGGATCCCGCTTTGAAAATGGCGACGTCATGAAGCGCCAGCCGGCCTTGGCGTTCGTGAGCCAGTTGATGCAAGCGCCGTTGCGGCGGTTGGCCAGCACCTTGTCCGCGATCCAGGGCGCCACTGCGTCGGCCCGGTCCGCCAGGATGGTGAAGACGCGCCTGGCCTTGGCCACCTGTTCTTCCGGGCCCTTCAGCCCCGCCAGCAGCAGGTCGGTGACCACCATGCCGGGCAGGATGGCACCCACGATCACCGGCGTGCCCTTCACCTCCTTGGCCAGGGCGAGGTCCAGGTAGCGCAGGCCGCGCTTGGTGACGCCGTAGGGCGTCATGCCCTGCACCATGCGGCCGTCGCTGCCCAGGCCCTCCATGTTGTAGAGGGCGCCCCCGCCCTGGGCCAGCATGCCCCGCAGGGCCACCGCGCTGCCCGCCATGGCGCCGGCCAGGTTGGTGGCGGCGATGCGGCCGAACAGGCTGGGATCTTGCTCCCAGAGCGGCGCCTGGCCGTGGGCGATGCCGGCGTTGTTGATCCACAGATCCACGCGCGGAAAGCGCGCCGCGGCCGCGTCCCACAAGCCCTGGAGCTGCTCGGGCGAGGTGACGTCGCAGGCCTGGCCGTGCACGCGCTGAGCGTCGAATTCCTGGGCCAGCTCCTGCACCACGGCCCGCACGTCGGGCTCCTGCCGACCCGAGATGACCACGGCGCAGCCGCGCTGCAGGAATGCCCGCGCCAGGGCCAGGCCGATGCCGCGCGTGCTGCCGGTGATGACGACGGTCTTCATGGGGCCTCCTGTGGGGGCAGCCGCGCTGCCCTGCGGGCTCCTATAGGACCTGGTCCAAAAAGCGCCACACCTCCTCGCGGGCCGTCCAGGGCAGGAAGAGGTGGTCTCCCCCGTCCGCCACCAGCAGTTCAGCGGCGGAGCCCGCGGCGCGCAGATCCTCCACAAGGGCCGCGGTGAGCTCCAGGGGCAGCAGATCGTCGTCACTGCCGTGCACGAAGAGCGCAGGCACATCGGTGATCAGGCCGCTCAGATCCTCGTGGTCCAGCGCCTCCGTTAGGTCGATGCGCTCGAAGTCGCCGGCCAGCATGGCCTCTGCGTACTGCGAGCGGAAGAGCTCCTCGAGCGGTGCGCCGACGATGTCGGAGAGGCCGGCCAGGCAGTCCTCTTCCACGCGCTCGGGCAGGTCTGCGGCGTAGTCGTCGCGCAGCCAGTCCTCCGGCTCGCCCACGCTGGCGCCGGCAGCGCCCAGCCCCAGCAGGGCCAGGGCGATGAAGCCTGCGTAGCGATCCTCGAGGGCGATGTGCTGCAGGAGCTCCCGGGGGGCACCGGGCGCGGCCAGCAGCACGGCGCCGGCGAGCTCGAGCTCGGGGGCGTAGGAATCGACATAGGCCAGCGTGGCCAGGCCGGCGTGGGCGCCCTGGGAGTGCCCCTCCAGAGCGATGGCGGGGGGCTGGCCCAGCGCTACGCCATGCTCGGGATCGGAGAAGCGCGTTACCGCACGGATCGCGTCCAGCACGCTGGTCGCGGCGGGTCCGCTGGCCGTGTAGGGGTGGGGGCCCGGGGGGCCCAGGCCCAGGAAATCGGGTGCGATGACGGCGCGGCCCTGGCTGATCATGCGGGCGGCGTGGGGGTTGGAGGCGGACTCGAAGCCGAAGCCCCCGTCGCGCGAGGGCGCGCAGGCATCCGCCAGGCCCAGCGTGCCGTGCAGGTGCGCCACCAGGGGCAATGCGTCGCCGAACTGCGCGTCGTCGGGCAGGGCCAGGCGCGCCGAGGCCATGTCCGCCTCGCCCGTCACGCCCTCGGTGCGGTAGAGCAGGCGGTACACCTCGGCGCCGCGGTCCGTCTGTACGCCCGCCTTCCACTGAATGGAAAGGGCCGAGACCTGGGCGATGTGTTCGAAGCGCAGCACGTCGCCGGGTTCGTAGGAGGCGAGGTCCTCGACGGGATCCGTGTAGAACCCGTCGTCGGAGCAGGCCAGGAGCAGGGGCAGCAAGATGAACATGCTCCTTCGACCCGCGAGCGGCGGGGGGGTGAAAGGGAGATCGCGGGGACGGGTGCGCTGCAGGGTGGCGAGATCGGCCCCATGGGGGCATGCTCTTGCCATGCCCTTTGACCCTTGGAGGCCCCGTGAAAGCCACGACCCTCACCATCTTCGGCGCGCTCCTTCTCTCCCCTTGCCTGGGGTGCGATTCCAAGGACAGCGGAGATCCCCCCGAGGCCGACACCGACACCGACACCGACGCCGACAGCGACACGGACGCCGACACGGACGCCGATGCTGACACGGATGCGGACAGCGACGCCGACACCGACGCCGACACTGACGCCGATGCCGACACCGACGTGGAGTGCGGGCTGGACGACCTGCAGTACTCGATGGAGGCGCGCGACGCCAAGGGGGTCGCCAGCAACAGCTTCGACGTGGGGGAGGACATCTGGGCTGTGGGGATGGTCAGCAATCCCTGCGATGAGCAGCTGGAGTTCACCACCAACAGCGGCTGCCTCTTCTCCTACTGGCGGGCCACCAACTGCTACGGCGACCTGTCCGAGGCCTACCGGGACTGCGACGCCGCCATCACCAGCTGGGTGCTGCCCCCCGGTGAGTCGGTGGAGGACCAGGAGGGCATCGGCAGCCTGACCAGCGGCACCTGGCAGCTGGCGGTGCAGTTCGACTACGGTGACACGACGGCTTCGACGGCGGTTTCGGTTTGGTAGGGGGGGGGTTGGTTCTAGGACCCGCTCGACCGCCAGCCATGGCGGTACGCCAGCCACACCGCCACCGGCAGCAGCAGCGCGAAGACCAGATACCAGGTCGGGGGGTGCATCTGCTCCATGGGCAGGAAGATGAACCAGTTCATCACCCAGTCGACCACGAAGGCCGCGCCGATGCTGCGGGTCCCCACCACCAGCAGCAGCAGGACCACGCGGATCCCGAAGGTGATGCCGATCTCCATGATCATGGCGTCCAGCGTGGCGATCTCGTCGATGCTGGCCAGGTGGTAGACGGCGTAGACGGCCGCTGTGCAGACGATGGCCCCGGCCGTGCCCAGCCGCGAGGGCCCCAGCAGGCGCCGGAAGCCCTGCAGGAAGAAGACGTTCCAGAGCAGGGTGTAGGCCAGCATGGGGAAGGTGAACAGGGGCAGCACGATCAGCAGCCAGCCCAGGGGCTTGCCGGGCAGATCGGCCGGTGTCAGCCCCTCGTCCGCCATGGCGCCGATGCCCATGGCCACGCCGAAGGCCAGCACCGCCAGGGATCCCAGCCAGAAACCCGCGCCCATGCGCTTGGGCCACCAGCGGATCTCGAAGCCCCAGCGCTGCGACAGGTGCCAGGTGGTGACCATCCCCACCAGCGAGATGCCCAGGAAGTAGGTGGCCGAACCCAGCGGCGCGAAGGCCGGGACGTCTTTGGCGGCGATGAAGAAGATGCTGTTGGCGGCCAGGTTGGCGTAGAACCAGGCCAGGTAGACCAGCAGCATCACCATGCCCATATGCCTGGAGCTGGGGATGGCCTGTGGCACGTGCGGGAAGATCGCGCTGCGGATGTTCATATTCGCTCCTGGCCTGTGGCAGATTGCAGGGCGTCGATGGTCTGCTGCAGCCAGCGCGTCTCGGCTTCCTGGTGCAGCAGGTGGTGCTGGAAGATGGCGCTCGCCCCGAGCTGTTGAAAGCCCTGCAGCTGACAGAGCACCTCTTGCTGGTGCTGCCGCAGCTGCGCCAGGGCGCGCTGTTGGACGGCCAGCCGCTCCTGCAGGGCCTGAAGCAGCCGATCGCGCCCCAGCAGCCCGCCGAAGTAGAAGGCCGCATCCACCAGGAACTCGCCCCAGAAGGGGCCCTCCAGGGCTTGTTCCGCCAGGCTGCCGAAGGCCTGGCGGCCCTGCTCGGTGATCTCGTAGACCGAGCGCTCCGGGCGGCGGCCCACCTGCTCGGCACGGGAACGCACCAGGCCCTGCTTCTCCAGGCGTCGCAGGTGGTAGTAGAGCGTGGGCGGCTTGATGTGGGCGAAGTCGGCCACCTCTCGCTCGATGGTGCCTCGCAGGGCGTAGCCGTGCTGGGGGCCGCGCTGCAGCAGCAGGCCCAGGATGTAGAGGGTGGTCTTGCGGGATTGATCGGACACGGTTGGTCAGTTTTGTTTAGTCAGGATTGACTATACGCTGAAGTGCGGCCTTGGGGCAAGGGTTTTTCGGTCGCCCGCCAGGAGGATGCCGGGAAGGTCGGTGCTGCTTGCCCGCCGGGCGATCCGCAGGATCAGGTTCTGCTGGCCACAGGCCTTCGAATGCGAGCGAGTTGCTCCCGGAGGGCGTAGACGATCTCTTGGCTCTGCTCGTTCCCTTCTTCGAGTCGTGCCTCCAATTCCCACATCCACAAGATGTCTGGCGACTCGGGATCCCAGGTGATCTCGTAGCAGACCCCCCAGTTCAGATCCTCCATCGAGGAGTGGTCGGGCAGGCCGGGATCCGGTGCCGAGCGGGTGATGGTCAGCGCAGTCGGCGAGCCATCCCGCCCGTCGAGCTCGATGCGGAGCGAGTGGTTGTGGGTGGGCAGCATGGGCCAGTCAGCCCACGCCGTCACGACAGCTGCCGCCTCACGGACATCGCAGGCCCGAACGGTGAGGCTTCGCAGGCAGCGCTCTGACTCCTCGCTCTCGAGGAAGGTCCTGATGTCCTTGTTGTTTTCGCGACGCAGTGTCGCCGTGCCGTCCTGGACGGAGGACGGAATCAACATCTCCCTGTCTGCACCGCCATCAGCGCCGGAGCGCCCTTCTTTTCGCCTGCGGTGCTTCGCGTCGACGTGCATCAGGGCCGTCGTGTAGTTCTCGCCCGTG
>CAYVQL010000139.1:0-8886 GCA_964454135.1 uncultured Enterobacterales bacterium
CTCCATGCCCGCCCTGACCGACATCGGCGGCAGCATGACCGTCAGCTACAACAGCGCCATGGTCACGCTGTCGGCGCCCCTGCTGACCTCGCTGGGCAGCAACCTGACCATCCAGGAGAACAGTGACCTGACGGACGTGGACCTTTCTTCGTTGACCTGCGTGGACGACTACACCATCGAGGGCAACAACCTGTCCGACGAGGACAAGTACGACCTGCTGGTGGCCCTGACCTGCGGCAGCGAGGACTCGTTGGTGGTCTTTGCCGCCTCGGACGCCGACGACTTCTGCGCTACCGGCGAGACCTGGCTGGAGGAGCTCTACATCAACGCCACCGGCAGCGACGACATCGACCTGTCCTGCGTCGAGACCGTCGAGAGCTACGTGGAGATCGAGAACAGCTCGGCGCCCAACATCGACCTGTCCGGCCTGCTGTCGGTGGGCGACGAGGTCTACATCCACGAGAACGACGCCACCGCCGGCATCGACATGTCGGCCCTGGTGCAGGTCGGCGGCTACCTGTACATCAATAGCAACGACGAGCTGGCCAGCGTGGATCTGACGGCGCTCGACACCGTTGATAGCCAGATCTACGTGGCCAGCAACACCCACCTGGACACTCTGACCCTGGCGGGCCTGGTCTCGGCGGGCTCCTCGCTGCAGATCTACAACAACGACCAGCTCGAGGCGCTGCAGCTGCCCCTGCTGGAGGAGGTGGAGGGCTCCTTCTACGTCGAGTACAACGACGCCTTGGACGAGGTCTCGGCGCCCTCGCTCGTCTCCGTGAGCGACCAGCTGCAGTTCTACGACAACACGGACCTCGCCACCATCGACCTGTCCGCCCTGGAAGAGGTGGGATCCAGCTTCTACATGGAGAACAACGACTCGCTGACCAGCCTGGACCTCTCGGCCCTGAGGGACGTGGCCTCCAGCTTCTACCTCTACTACAACTACGGCCTGGAGAGCGTGGACCTGTCGGCCCTGGAAGAGGTGGGCTCCACCTTCTACTGCTACTACAACAGCGACCTGCAAGAGCTCTCCATGCCCGCCCTGACCGACATCGGCGGCGGCATGACGGTCAGCTACAACAGCTCCATGGTCACTCTCTCGGCGCCTGCGCTCTCCTCCCTGGGCAGCAGCCTGACCATCCAGGAGAACTCGGATCTGACGGACGTGGATCTCTCTTCGCTCACCTGCGTCAGCGACTACACCATCGAGGGCAACGACCTGGATGAGGCCGACAAGTACGACCTGCTGGTGGCGCTCACGGGTTGCTGAGGCCTGCCAGCCTCGCAGCGCGATCGAGCTCGGGGAGCAGGTCGCTCTGGCCGAGCGCCCGTTCCAGCAGATCGAGGGTCTGCTCGGCGAGCGCGAGATCGAAGTCCTCGCCCTGCGCCGCCAGGATGGCCACCACGTCCTCCATGTCCTTGGGTCGCCCAGCCAGGATCTTCATGGCCACGATGTCGGCCGCGCAGGCGACCGGTACCGTGAGACCACCGAGGTCGCGCGTCTCGACCCGTTCGAAGAAGAGCTCCTCCAGACCTGGCCCCGACAGCACGACATCGACGGCCAGGCCCGAGCTGGCGTGCTGCGCCGGGAGCACGCGCGTCAGCTCGACGAACTCGGCGTCGTCCACGCGCAGCTGCAGGCCAGCCTGCCGCAGCGCCGCGACGATCTCGGTGGTGGAGCGAGCTCCCTGCTGCACGGTGATGTCCACGCCCGCCGTCAGGCGCGCCGCCCCGTGCAGGATGGAAGCCTGCGCCCCGAAGAGGTACCAGCGGATCTTCAGCTGTTCGAAGCGAGCTGCCAGCGGCTCGAGCAGCTCAACGATCGGCGAACGCACGGGAAGCCCTGTCGATGAGCTGCTTCAGAGCGACGTGGTGGTCGAAGTCGGCGCGGCGCTGCTGCTCGCTTGGAAAACCGGGCTGGACCAGGCGCACGTGCTCGAAGAGCGCCTGGCTCGCGCCCAGGGTGGCCATATGTCCTTGCTCCCTGAAGAGCCCGGCCCAGTGGTCGCGCTTGCTCCGTTGCACGGTGCGACGTTCTCTCGACGCGAATTCACGTAGCGCGGCCGGATCCAAGGCGGACCTCCTCGAGTTCTTCCCTCCAGTCTATCCCAGGACCGGGGGCGTGGCTGGGACGCGCCACTGGCGCTCACGGGTTGCTGAGGCGGCCCAGGTAGCGGATGTCGATCCCATCCACGCGCCACAGCTGCTGCTGGGTGGCCAGGTAGAAAGGCAGCTGGTTCACCAGGCTCTCGTAGACGTGCAGCTCGCGGGGCACGGGTACGTCGCCGGTGCTGCGGATCAGGCCTGGAAAGTCGGGCTCTTGCTGCGCCGCCTCCAGCTCGGCGCGAGAGAGCAGCTCGGCTGGCTGCGACAGGGCGTAGGGCTCGATGGAGAGCCGGTCCTGCTGGAAGCGCACACTCCAGGCTCCATGCCCCCCTAGCTGGATGGCAGCCTTGTCCGCGGCGCGCGCCAGCTGAAAGACCAGGTAGCGCTGGGCGCCGGGGGTGTTCTCGAGCTGGATCACCAGCGTGTCCACGGCGGAGCCCGGCGCGGGCGGGTGGGCGGCCAGCACGGCCTGGCGCGCTTGCCACTCGCGCTGCATGCCCTCGTCAAAGGGGAAGAGCTCTTCGGGGGGCGAACCGGGCTCGTCGCGCAGCGGACGCTCTGCGCTGGCGATGGAAAAATCCCCCCACTGCACGGGCCCTCCGGCCATGGGCACCAGGGCGTGGTACAGCCCGCCGGGCGACCCGCTGCCGTCGGGCGCGCCGCCGGCGAAGATCACGTGCACCACCTCGCCCGCGTCGATGCAGAGCCAGCCCCAGAGCCGCGGATCGCTGATGGCTCCGCCGGCCACCAGGGCGGCAGAGGCGCGCAGGGCGGCGCTGTCCAGGCGGTGGAGCGCCAGGCCCATCTGGCTGGCGAGCCCCACCATGCCGGCCAGCTCCTGGGGCACGTCCGCGGCCAGGACGCCCTGGCGATACATCAGCACACGTGCCTGGATCCGCTCGAAGCGCTGCTGGTCCGCGGTGAGCGGGGGCGCGCCCTGTTCCTGGGCGGCCGGGGGCTCTTCAGCCCCCGTCACAGGAGACGCGCCGTCTTGCGCACGGGGCGCCAGGAGCAGACCGAGGAGCGGGAGGATGGACATGGCTATCCCTGCTGCGTTTCAGCACGGCGACTATCCGTTCGCCCGGCTCGGGACCATCAAGCCAGGCGCACCAACCTGACCAGCTCTTGGCGCCCCTTGACAGGGACCGGCTCCATCAGCTCCCCCTCGATCTCCGTCTCGCCCAGGTCCTGCCAGACCTGCTCCGAGACCAGCAGCGCCGACTGGAAGCGCTTGTTGAGCGCCTCGATGCGCGCAGCCGTGTTCACCACGTCGCCGATGATGGTGTACTCCCGACGCAGCTGGGAGCCCACGTTGCCCACCACCGCCGGTCCCTTGTGCAGCCCGATGCCCACCCGCGTGGCGGGAATGCGGCCGCTGCGGACCAGCTCATCCACACGGGCCAGCAGCTCCAGGGCGGACTCCACGGCATTCCTGCTGTCGCGGCCGTCGGACACGGGGGCGCCGAAGACGGCCATGAAGCCGTCACCCAGGAACTTGTTGATGAAGCCGCCGTGGGTGTTGACCCCTTCGATCAGGGAGTCGAAGAGGACGTTCAGGTACTCCACCACCTCCTCGGGGCCGCGCATCTCTGAAAAAGTCGTAAAATCGCGGATATCCAGAAACATGACACAGACGGAGCGCGTCTCGCTCAGCAGCTCGGATTTCTGCTGCAAGAGCTTGTTGGCCACCTCCGGAGAGACCTGCTGGCCGAAGAGGTCCATCACCCGCTTGCGCTCCGCATAGAGCTGCACCGAGCTCAGGAAGCGCCGCTGCACCTCGTGGGCCACGGCCCCGGCCAGCACGCCGAGCAGCACGTAGCTCATGGCACGGGCCAGAAAGGGCCCGGCCAGAGAGAAGATAGTGCCCGCGTAGGCGTCCTGGAAGCCGGGCGCCAGAAAAGCGGCCAGCAGCAGGTACTCCAGGCCCGCCAGAGCGCCGGTGAAGACGCAGAGCAGCCAGTCCAGGCGCAACACCGCCAGGACGATGAAGAAGAGCCAGACCGTGCTCGGCGGCCCGGTGAGCGCGTAGAGGGGCTCGAAGTAGCGAGCCGCGCCCAGCACCAGCGCGGAGACGGCCGTGACCTCCAAGAAAACCCCGACGTAGCGCATGAAGCGCGGCGGGGGGCGTCCGCTCGCCAGGGCCTTGCCCAGCATGCGCCAGACACCGAGCTCGAAGAGGCAGACGATGGTGGGCACCAAGGGCGCACCGAAGCGCTCGGGGCCTGTGTAGAAACGCCCCATCTCCGCCAGATGGCCCACTCGGGTGGCCACGCCCAGGACCACGGCCAGCGCGGCGAAGAGCAGCGCCAACAGCCCGGAGCGCAGCCGCTCGCTCTTCAGCACCTCTTCGATGTAGGCGCTCCGGAGATCGCCGTCGAGCTCCTCTGCCCTGCTGTCCAGCAGCATGGATCAGAGCCCTCCCACCAACACCAGGCAGGCCGCGCCAGCGTCGGTGTCCGCCGTGTCTTCGTAGATCACGCCCACCAGCAGGTCGCTCCGACCGTCGCTGTCGTGGTCACCGGCGGAGGACAGTGCGTAGCCGGCGTAGTCGCCCGCATCGACGCCGGGCAGCTGGCGCCAGCTGTCCGCCAGGGCGTTCACGCCGCGCATGGGGGCGCAGGCCAGGTAGGCCGCGCCGCTCTGGCTGGTGTACTGGTAGAAGGGCGCACCCACCAGCACGTCGTCCAGGCCATCGCCGTCCGCATCGCCTGCGCCGGCCACGGCCTGGCCCGCGCTCTCCCCCGTGCTGCCGTAGAGCTTGGCGTCGGCGGCGGAGAGATCCAGGGACGAGGTGCGGTGCAGCAGCGGGGCCCCCAGCAGCAGGTAGGCCGCCCCGCCGGCGCTGCCGCCGCTGTCCTCGTAGGGGGCGCCCACCAGCACGTCGGCATAGCCGTCGGCATTCACGTCGCCGGCGCCGGCTACGCTGAAGCCGGCGTAGTCATAGCTGTTCTCTCCCAGCAGCTTCAGGGAGACGCTGGCCGCGCTGGCGACCCCGCTCAAGGGACCGAAGGCCAGGTAGGCGGCGCCGGCGTCCCCTCCCCCAGCGTCCTCGCAGTTGGCGCCGGCCAGCAGCTCGGCGTAGCCGTCGCCGTTGGTATCGCCGGCTTCCGCCACGCTGACGCCCAGGCCGTCGCCATAGCTCTCGCCCATCAGCTTGGCGTCGGACTCCTCCAGGCCCAGCTCTCCGCTGACAGGGCCACGCAACAGGTAGGCGGCACCCCCGTAGCTGGCCTGGGCGTACTGGAAGGGGGCGCCCACCAGCAGGTCGGCGTAGCCGTCCCCTTCCACGTCGCCGGCCATGGCCACGGCGTAGCCGGCGTAGTCAGAGGGCCACTCCCCCAGCAGGCGCGCGTCGGCCATGCCCAGCGGCAGGTACGCGCTCCAGGTGATGGGAGCTGCGCCTAGCACCAGGTAGGCCGCACCCTCGTTGCCCCCCCCCGCGTCGTAGTAGGGGGCGCCCACCAGCAGGTCGTCCATGCCGTCGCCGTCCACGTCCTGGCCCCCCGCCACGCTGTGGCCGGCCTGGTCGCCGGCGGCCTCGCCCAGCAGCACCTCGGCCACCGCGCCCAGGTCCAGATTGCCCTCGGTGGGACCGCGCACCAGGTAGGCGGCGCCGGCGTCGCCGCCGGTGAAGTCGTTGCCCGGCGCACCCACCAGCAGGTCGGAGATGCGGTCTCCATCCACGTCGCCAGCGGCGGAGACGGCGTAGCCGGCACGGTCGCCCGCCACCTCACCGATCAGGGTGGCGTGGGCCCCGCTCAGGTCGAACTCGTCGATCATGCCGTCGCAGTCGTTGTCGATCTCGTCGGGCACCTCGCTGGCGCCCGGGTTGACGGCCGCGTCATGGTCGTCGCAGTCGTCGTCGTTGTCCGTCATGTCACTGGGTTGCTGGCAGGCCTCGCGGGTTGCCAGGTCGCTGCCGTAGCCGTCGCGGTCCATGTCGATGTACCAGGTGGGGGCGTCCACGGCGTCGTCCTCGTCCACCTCGCCGTCGCAGTCGTTGTCGATGACGTCGCAGACCTCGGGGGCGCGCGGGTTGACCAGGTACTGCTGGTCGTCGCAGTCGCGCCCGCGCTCGATGTAGCCCTTTGGCGCCTCGCAGGCCTGCACGGCGTTGTCCTCGTCGCCGAAGCCATCTTCGTCGGCGTCGCGGTAGAAGGTCAGCAGCGCGCCCTCGTCGACCTCGTCGTCGCAGTCGTTGTCGATGCCGTCGCAGCTCTCTGGGCAGCCCGGGTAGACCTGGGCGTTGTCGTCGTCGCAGTCGTCGGCGTTGGGCACGTAGCCGGCAGGCCGCAGGCAGTCCTCCACCGAGGTGGCCGCGTCGCCGAAGCCGTCCCCGTCCACGTCGGGCCAATACTCGGCGAGCATGTCTTCGTCGATGCCGCCGTCGCAGTCGTTGTCCAGTCCGTCGCAGATCTCGTCGGCTCCGGGGTAGACGGCCTCGTTGGTGTCGTCGCAGTCCTGGCCGTAGGGCGAGCCGTCGCCGTCATCGTCGACGGGCACGTTGGACACGCGCCGGCCGCTGTCCTGGGGCTTGCTCTCGGTGCAGCCGAGCAGGGCGAGGCAGAGCAGCAGGGGTCGTTTTGCGGGCATGGCTTTCGGAGTTCGTGGGTGAGATGGGGAGGATACCACGGACATGTCGTGCCGCGGTCGACAGAGGCCGCCGCAGCGGGAACCTGAGCCGCTCCATTGCGCCCGGGCGCCCCACGGTGCACATTCCCCTGATGAGCAGTCGCACCATCAACCGTCCCCTGCAACCCCGCTACGAGTCCCAGCACCCCAGCCAGGCGCGCCTGCTGGAGCGCCAGGGCGAGCTGCGCCAGCGCAACCAGCGGGCCCTGGTGCGCGTGGACGAGCTGGTGCGCTCCCAGCAGGATCTCAGCCGATCTCTGGGCAGCGAGCTGAAGGACATGCAGGCCCAGGGCGCCCAGCTGGACGCGCTGGAGGCCCGCGACCAGGACATTGGCGTTCTGGCCAGCCTGATGCGAAGCTTCAATCGCCGCAAGCGCCTGTTGGAGCGCCACTCGGTCGCCGAGGACCTGCTGGAGCGCTACCAGGGCGTAAGCCAGAGCCTGGCGCGCGCCTCGGCCTTCAGCGACGAGCTGCAGCTCTGCGCCCTGGAGCTGCAGGAGGGCGTACAGCAGCTGCACGAGGAGATCGCCCGCGCCGCCCGGGACCGGCGCCGCGGCGCTCAGCTTGTGCTGGACCTGGATCAGGCCATCCAGGAGTTGGAGTCCGCGGGCTGTGGTGATGTTCAGGAAGCCGCCCAGCTGGACCAGATGCAGTTCGAGCAACGCAGCGCTACCCTGCGGGTGGAGCTGCACCAGGCCCAGGTGGAGCTGCTGGGGCAGGAGCTGCTGCCGGCCAAGGCGCTGCGCGACACCATGCTCTCGCTGCACGAGGAGATGGCCGCCTTCGTGCTGCGGGCCAGCTCCACGGTCAACAGCGCCGGGCGCCGCATCCAGGCCCTGGGGGTGGCGGCCGACGCCCCGGCCGTCGTGGCCGAGCTGCAGCAGTCCCTGCTGGAGCTGGGCACGGCCATGCAGGCCACCGAGCAGTACGTGGAGCAGGCCCAGGATCTATTGGTACGCGTGCTGCCCGATCTCTCGGCCCAGCTGGCAGGACAGGGCGCGGTGGAGGATCTCGCGCTGACCTCGGATCTGCGCCAGATCAGCCGCGAGCGCGCCCGCGCCCTGGCCGATCAGGCGCTGCGGCGCGCGGCCGAGGACGAGGTGGAGACCTGCCTGGACGGGCGCTGATGGAGCTGGCCCCGGCGCGCGTGGGTCCCTACCTGCGGGCCTTGCAGGCCGGGCTGCACGCCTTGGCCCCCAACGCCGACCACGTGCCTCTGCAGCGGGCCCTTGACCACCTGCAGGCGCTGGATCCAGCCGTGTCGGGGCAGCTGCTGGGTCCAGCCGAGGCGGACGAGCGCTCGGGCATGCCCTCGTTCCTCTGGATGGAGCGTGCCATCTCCGAGCAAGCGCTGGCGAGGGACGCCGACGGTGAGATGGACGATCAAGAGCTGGCGCGCGCCGGGCGGCTGAACCCCGAGCTTGGGCAGCGCCTCGCCTGGCGGCGCAGCCTGCATCGCTTCCTGCGCGTGCGCCAGGTGCTGGCGGCCTCGGAGCTCAGCGCCGCGCTCAAGCGGCAGGGCCAACGCACGACCTTCGCCATCGCCTTGGACCGCATCAGCCCCGTGGGCAGCTGGATGCGCCTAGGGCTGGACGTGTCCGGTCCGGCGGGCTGGGAGGCGTCGGCTCCGTTGGTCCTGGACGAACTGGGGCGCGTGCGGGCCGCAGCCAGCCTCAAGCACCTGCTGATGCGCCACTCCTTGACCCCCCTCTGCGCCCTGCACGCCCAGCTGGAGGACGCGCTGGACGCCCGGGTGGAGCGCCTGGCCCGCTCCCTGGCCGGCCCCTTCTGGTTCTCGGGCCTGCCCCTGCCGGCCGACGTACCCGATGAGCTGGGCAATGGCCTGCTGCTGCACCTCTCGAGCCAAGTGCTGTCCCAGGACATCACGGGCAGCGTTCACCGCGATCCCTGGCTGCCGCCAGTGATCGGCGAGCGCCTGCCGCAGGGCTACGGCCTGTACCGCGAGCGCCGCTTCGCGGCTTCGCCGGCCTTACTGGAGGCCTGCAGGTTCTGGGGAGGGGACTTCGAGTCCCTGGTGGTGCCGCTATCCCCCTGAAGGGGTCAGGATGTCAACAAAAAAAATTTATTTTTAAAAAAAAATATAAATTTGGAAACAAACCCCCCCCCAGAAGAAAAAAAAAA
>CAYVQL010000139.1:8896-27316 GCA_964454135.1 uncultured Enterobacterales bacterium
TTTTTAAAAAAATATTTTTTTTATTTTCCCCCCCCCCCCCCGCCGATGATGACAATCTGATCCTGCCGGCTTCACTTGGCCACGAAATCCGTCGTCACCACGACCTTCTCCGCGCCCTGCGTCATCTGGCACTCGGCGTTGTAGCCCGCGGCGCTCTTACGATAACGGTTGTCATTGAGCCCTGCGGTATCGCGTTCTTCCACTTGGCCGCGACGCAGGCGCTCCACCAGCTGCACCACCTCGCTGGACGCGGGCGCCTCGACCTGGGCCTGGCCCGCGGCGTGGGCGGTGGCGGCTTCGAGGGCCATGCTGCGCAACATGGCCTGGCGGTGCTGCTGGTAGATGGACTGCGAGACGAACCAGCGGGCGCCGCGCACCTTGTCGCCCACCGCATAGGCCAGGCCCACGGCCTGGGAGGCCTGCGGAAGAGCCACCAGCTGCGCCGCAAGGGCCGTGGTCGCGCTGGTCAGCTGGGCCTGCACCTGCGCGTCGTCCACCGTGGCCATCAGCGTGCCGGTGGCGGCCTGCTTCTTGTTCGCCTTGTTCACCTCGGCCACTTCGGCCCAGACCTTGCTCTGGTCCGACTCGTATTGGGCGGCGCTGCGCACGCTGCTGGTGGCCAGCATGCCCGTGGCCACGAACTCGCCCTTGGTTTCCTGGCCCTCGCGGTTGCTGTTCCAACGACCGCGCTCCACGCAGAACGCATCCACGGGGACGGCCTCACCGGGGGCGATCACCAGGTCCTGGCCTATCTGGCGGTCCTGCTTGCCACCCTTGACCACGGTGCCCGCCAGCAGCAGGATGGGCCGCTCTCCCTTGTTGCGGATCTGCAGGGTGTTGACCGTGGCGCCGCCGCTAGAGAGCTGGATTGGCCGCTGGACCTGCTGAATCTGCTGATACTGCTGCTGGACCTGCTGCACATCCTGGTTCGCCAGCTGCGGCGCGGTGCGCTGCTGCTGCGCTTGGGGCTGTGAGGAGCTGGGTATCTCCACATTGCGCTCGTACGGTTGGTTACCCGAGCCCAGCTCCTGCAGCTCGGCGGTGCCGGCGGCCAGGGCAGCCTCCAGGGTCTCGAACTGGCCCAGATCTCGCTGCGCTGCGGCGTAGATGGGATAAACGGCCAGGTTCTCCAGCTGGATGGGGTCGCCGACGCTGTGGCCGACGTCCAGGGCCAGACCGGGGAGCGGCGGCGACTGGGCGGCGGCGGGGAAGACGGCCAGCAGGGCGCAGGCCGTGCAGAGCAGGCCGGCCAGGGCGGCCAGCAGCGAGGAAGAGTCGAAGAAGCTCGGTGACATGGGGGCTCCCGCAGAGGGTTCAACCCTCTCGTCCACAGCCCCATGGGTTGGGTTCCGTAACTGTTTTGTAACCACGATCCCGCGGCCTGGACTCGGCCGACCATCGACAGCTTCAGCCCGGCCGCGGCGCGGGGCGTTACATGTCGCAGCCGTGCACTTCCCCGAGGCGCGCCATGTTCGAGACCAGCTTCCGCATCCGCTCCACCCAGGTGGACCAGTTCGGCCACCTGAACCACGCCGCCTACCTGGAGCTCTTCGAGTGGGCGCGTTGGGAGTGGGGCGAGGCCGGGGGATTGGACTTCAAGCGCATGATCAACGAAGATCGCATCGGACCGGTGATCGTGCGTGTAGAGGTGGATTATCGCGCCGAGGTGCGCTTCCACGACGAGGTGCGTGTCAGCGCCGCGCTGGTGGCGATCACCTCGAAGATGGGGCACCTGCTGCAGCTGATGCACCGTCCGGACGGCAAGCTGGCGGCCCAGGCCCGTATCAGGTTCCTGACCATGGATCTGAGCAAGCGCCGCGTAGTGAGCTTTCCGCAGGAGTTCCGGGAGATGGTGGAGGCGCCAGCGGAATAGGGGGACCTTTGCTCCTCACCCCTCCAACCGCCCCGCCACCAGCGCCCGCTGCACGTCCTCCAGCTCCACGGCGATGCCCCTGAGCTTGGCCCAGTCGCAGTACATGCGAGCCATCTCCAGCAGCAGCAGCTCGGCGGCCCGCGGGCAGCGCCGGTCCAGGGCGCGCAGCACCAGCGTATGCTCCAGGTTGAGGGTCATCAGGCACTGGGGCTGGCGCCCGTAGCCCGCCACGTGCACCGCGCCGTTGGAGAAGATGCCGCAGTAGTCGCTCATGATGCGCGAGGGGTGAGGGGCCAGGCCCGCCAAGGCCCCATGAAAGCGCCTGGCCAGCTGGTCGAGCACCTTCCTGGGCTTCACGGCGCTACTGGCGTTCCCGGGCGCCGTGTCGCGCAGCAACACCCGCAGCCAGCCCGGCGGCGCTGGCCGGGGGCTGTTCTCGCACTCCAGCCAGCGCGCCAGGCTGCCCCAGGGGCCGTCTTCCCCCACCAACTGCACGCGCTGGGCCAGCTCACGAGCGGTTCCCGCGCCCAGGCCTCCCCGGCGCCAGGCGTCGGCCGCAAACGCGGCAGCGTAGCGCCCCGCGGCACGGGCCGGCGGCCCGTCCAGCCCGTCCGCCATCAGCTCGGCCAGCCGCTGGTAGAGCTCCAGCCGCTCCAGCTGCAGCACCTCCTCGTGGCTGGCGCTGGGCGTCGAGGCGCCGCCCTCGAGCCAGAGCAGGCCGTGGCAAGGCACGGCCCGATCGACCGAGGGCAGGGCGTAGACGCTGCGGGCCGACTGCACGAAGACCCCCGTGGAGGCGTCGAAGGGCAGCCGCAGGCCCAGCCAACCCCGCAGCCCGGGCAGGCGCACTTCCTGCCGCAGCAGCCAGTCCGGGTGTCGCTCCTGCAGCAGGGACTCCCAGACCGAGGGCGGATCGTCGAAGCGCGGCCGCAAGCGTCGCCCCCGCAGGCCCGCGTTGGCAGCGGCCAGCTCGTCGCAGGTCAAGAGCACGGTGGCGCGTTCGTGGATCTCGGGACCAGAGTGGGGCGCCACCCGCGGCAGCGGTTCCTGGTGAGGGTGCACGAGCCAGCGGGTCAGGCCGTCGGAGGCCAGCAAAGAGAAGGCCGAGGCGCGCGGACCCTCGCCGCTTAGGCGCAAGAGCGCCAAGCGCCCCATGGCGCGCTTGCGTCGCGCCGAGGAGATTCCCGGCGCCAAGCTCTCCCAGCCGTCCTGGTCCTCGATGACGCGCAGCTCCTGGAACAGGACCCGCAAGCCCTCCTGGAAGCCCTCGCTCCCCTCCCCTTGCCGCGCCGCCATGCCCAGCATGGGGTAGGGGCTGGGCACGCGGCGCCAGCTGGCCTCGGGCGGCGGAGGAACGAAGCTGGTGCCCAGCCACAGGACGCGCTCGGGCGTGGCGCCGCCGGACACAGGGCGCTCGCGCAGCTGCCAGAAGCCCTCGACCTGGGCCACCAGCAGCATGGGCGGTCGCTCTTCGCCGTGGCGCAGGTGTCCGAAGCCCAGGCGCTCCTCCAAGGGCGCCATACGGCGGGCGTCGGCCTCGCTTGCCAGCTGCAGCACGCTGCTGCCGCCCAGCAGGGCGACGAAGCCCGCCATGGAGAGGGGTCCAGCCTGGCTGTCGCAGAGCGGTCGCTGGAAGGCGGCGCGCCGCTGCTGGACGCTCAATCCCGCCAGGGTGGCCTCGAGTCTGACGGCCTTCCCCTCTTCGGCAAAGAGCGGCAGCAGGTTGTGGGCCAACAGCGCCGCCAGCAGGTCGCGCTCGGCAGGGCCGTCCGGCGCCTGATCCGCGGGGGCTTCCAGCTGCAACAGGCTCCAGGCCGCCAGCATGACCGGCCGGAGCAGCGCCTCCGCCAGCTGCTGCGGATCCTCGGGCTCCTCGTCCAGCTGCAGTGCTGCGCTCACTCCGGGCAGCCGCAGGTCCAGGTGGCCGTACCAGGCGCTGCGCCCGTCCGCCACCAACGCCAGGCTGGGGCAGCTCTCGCCCCCTTGCAGGGGATCGGGCACGCCACCCGCCAGGTGCAGGTGCAGGTTCAGGCTGCCCCCTGCCACGGGACGTGTGACCTGGCGCATGGGCCTGCGCCGCTCCAGAGCGCCGCGCACGAAGTCCACGTCAGCTGGCGTACGCAGCCTGCCCAGCGCCAGCTGGGGCGCCTTCCGGGCCAGGGTCTCCACCTGCCCGGGGGTCAGGACCAGCACCGGGTAGGGAAAGCGCCCCGGATCACCGGCCACGGACAGCTCCTGCTGCTCATCGTGGTCGACCCAGAATACGGGCAGCTCGGCCGGCAGCGCCCGCAGGGCGGCCAGGTCGCACTGCCTCCTGGGCGCCAGCTGGGAGATGCGCGGTGGCAGGAGCTCGGGCGCGGCGCCCTCGTCCGCGTCGGGCGCGGAGGCCGGGCTGGCTCTAAGGGGGGGCAGCGCAGGGGGCCGGTACTTGCTCCCCGTCGGACAGGTGCGGATCAGGCGCGTGGCCAGGGGCTGCACGGCGTGCAAGAGCTCCAGGAATCGCTCGTCCTGCACGATGTCCGACTGGTCGGCGCTCTTTCGCAGCCGGTCGTCGCAGAGCACGCCCCGCAGGGGCCGCGCGCCTCCCTCTCCGTCGGGCAGGCTGCCCAGCTGGGGCAGCTTCAGGGTGGTGATCCACACGCCACCCACCACCATGTGAAAGCCCCGCTCGGGCCGCAGGGCGCGCTCCTGCTCGAAGGCGGCAGGCTTGTCTTCCAGGGCCAACACGCCGCGTCGGCCGCCCTCGTCGAAGCGCAGCTGCCTCTGGCTGCCAAAGTCATCCACGCGGCGCTGGGCGCGGTAGCCAAAGGGCGCCCGTCCGTTCAGCAACAGGGGCACCGGCAGGTAGGGGCAGCGACTCTCGATCAGCGCTTCTTCCGGCTGGAACTCCTGGCCTGAGAAGCGGGCGAACCAGGATCTGGCGTACTCCACTGCCACGTAGGTGCCTGCCAGCGCATCGGCCGAGCGCCCCAGGGAGCCCTCGCCGCGCTTGTCCAGGTCCAGGCGCACCGCCCCCTGGGGATCGCCGTCGCCGCTCTCGATGCGGATCAGCCTTGGTCTGCGCTGCAGGGCCGCGTTGAGGCCGATGGCCAGCTGCACCAGGTGGCGGGTCTCAGGGGCCGCGCGATCGGCGAAGAGGTAGTCGAAGAGCTGCTCCAGCTCGGGGGCCTGGCATGGACGCCCGCCGACCCAGGCCACCAGCAGACGATCCTCGCTGATGTCCACGGCGATGTAGCTGGCCCCGGCGAAGACGGCCGCCTGGATCAGCTCCAGCACGTACTGCGAGGGGTGCCGCAGGGAGAACTCCCGCAGCTTCTCCAGGGCCTTCTCGCGCGACAGGGTGAACTCCCTGCGCTCCACGAAGACGCCCGGATCGCGGCTGCGGGCCAGGATGGCGTCCAGGCCGCTCATGGGCTGGCCCCCAGCTGCTGGCCCTCTTCCAGCATGCTCGCGGCGTTCTCGAAGAGCTTGCGCTCCAGGCCCTCGCGCCCCAGGCCGGCGCGCCGCAGCAGCAGCTGGGCCAGCCCGAAGGCGCCCAGAAGGGGATCCTCGGCGCAGGCCACGGCGCAGGAGCGGTAGACCGGGTGGTGGCGGTTCAAGAGCAGGCAGCGGCGCTTCAAGAACAGCGGCCAACGCAGCGCGCCCGGCTCGTTGCGCAGGAAGAGACCGCCTTCCGGAGGCCCCTCCATGGCCAGGGCCTCGTCCACGGCCCGACGATCGCCGCCGAACTCGCCCACCCGCAGCAGCAAGCGCTCCCCCACCACCTCGGCCAGCAGCTCGCCGGCCCCGCGCAGCAGCACGCGCTCGCGGGCCGGGAGGGACTCGACCGGCACCAGCTGCGGAATGGTGAAGAGTGCGTCCGCGGGCTGCACGCTGCGAGCCTTGCGCAGGAAGGGAAAGGGCGATGGACGGTAGCTGGCTTCCAGCAAGGCGCGCAGCGCGGGCTGGTCGGGCAGCAGGATGCATTCGTCCGCCAGCAGGGCCTGCCGCACCGGGCCTGCCGCGCAGTCCAGCAGCACCGCGCCCAGCTCTTCTTCCTGGGCCTCCACCTGGGCCAGGGACACCTGGTGCCCGCTGACGCAGCGCAGCTGCACGCGCCTGGCAAAGGCCGGCTCCTCGCGGTGCATGCCCGTCCAGCTGCACTCCGTGGCCAGGTGGCGGTGCCAGACGGCCAGGTCGGCCCCAGCGCTGGCCTCGGCCTCCAGCTTCTCCAGCAGGGCCTGCCGCAGCCGCGCCGCGCCCTCCTCCACCACCTCCAGCGCGCGGCTCCAGTTCTGATCCTGCAGCACGTTGTCGCGGGTCAGGGTGTGCTCCAGGGCGTCGAACTTGACCTTGAAGCGCAGGTGGCCCAGCTGCTCCCCAAAGCTGCCCAGGGCGTCCGCGTTGGCCGTCTCGATCAGGGTCAGGCCGCCGTTGTAGAAACCGTAGGAGGGGCTGTCGCCGTAGCCCGCCACCACCACCACGCCCTTGCTCTCGTGACGCAGCTGCAGGTCGGCCTGCAGACCCAGGTCCTGGTTGATGCGCTGCGGACCCGCTGGGGCCCTGACCGGCTCGGCGAAGGCCCCGAAGGGATCCTCGCTGGACGCCGGGGCGGCGGGCTCGTGGCCTGTGCGATCCCAGAACTCGATGGGGGTGTCAGAGTGCTTGCACCAGTACTCCAGGATCCAGCGACACTCCTGGACGAACTCCTCGACCTGCGACGGGGGCAGGCGCTTGTAGACCGTGATGCGGGTGCCGGCCACGGGCTGCTGCCAGCGCAGCTTGTCGAAGCTCCGGTCGGGATGGAAGATCAGCTCCCAGTGCTCGCCGTGCCGGCCGGTGAGCACCTGCACGGCCTCGGGCTCGATGGCGAAGACCGAGGTGAAGCCGATGCCGAACTTGCCGATCTTGGTGAGGTCGTCCTCCTTGGTGGAGGAGAACATGCGGGTCAGCTGCTGGTCGATGATGCGCTCGTCCATGCCCTCGCCATGGTCGTCCACGTGGATCTCCAGCAGCTGCTCGGCGGCCTGGTAGCGCAGCCAGATCTCGACGCGCGGCGTGCCGGCGTCGATGGCGTTCTGCACCAGCTCGCGCAGGAACTCCATGGGCCGGGCGAACTGCCGCACCAGGTTCTCCAGGGCCTGGCGGGCGAGATTTTCCGAGAGGCTCATCGGGCAGCGGGGATGGAAGCGCGGGGATGGGTGGGCTGGGAAGAGGAATCAATCTGGATCGCAGGCTCCATCACAGTAGTGCGCCACCGTGCCCTCTTCCAGGAAATCGCGGATCTGGGCCTGGCCGGCCTCCTCGCGCCGCGGACCCTCGTGGGTGTCGGTCTTCTCTTCGGAGGGCACGCACTCCTCAGGCTCCTCGTAGCCGTAGTCGAACTCCACCAGGGCTGAGCCCTCAAACGGCGGCGTGCGCTCCTCCAGACCCCAGACCGCCCGACTGGCGGGTTCCACCAGGGAGGCGCCCCAGGAGCGGGCCTGGACGTGGGCGCCCAGGGTGGGCACCTGCGCGTCGGCGATGCCCACCTGGATCAGGGTCTGCTTGGCGGGCGTGACGCCATCGAGGGAGAGCTCGTTCATATAGTGGGCCCAACCAGCGCTCTCACCCGGATCCCACAGCATCTGCATCAACGCTATCAGCAGCGAGATGTCCATGTCGTCGTCGTACTTGGCCCGCAGCATCATGAAGTAGAGCTCGAAGTCGTGGGAACGGGTGAGCAGCAGGGAGTAGGGCGTGCCCCCCACGCCGAAGACCGCGCGCTCGATGTCCGGCGACATGGCCACGTAGCCGCCGCCCAGGATGGAGCCCTGGGAGTTGCCGTAGAAGTGCAGCGCCGAGGTATCGACCAGCGAGACGCCATCCTGCATCAGCAGGGGATCCTGGGCGCCGTCGCCCAGCATGACCCTGCCGGCCATCAGGTGCTCGAGGAAGCCCTGGTGCAGGCGTTCGGGCAGGGTGGCGAAGCCCGACATGCCACCATTGATCTCCGACATGATGACGCCCACGTCGTGGAACTTCATGCCCGTCCAGTCGGTGCAGAAGACCACCCAGCCGTAGGCGTTGGCCATCTCCGAGAGGTAGCCCGTGTAGACCTCGGACTGATCGCCCAGCAGGCCGTGGCCGTACTGCACCAAGGTGCCGGGCCGCGGGTCCTCCAGCAGCGAGCAGGGGATGCGCACCGTGAAGTCCACCTCGACCTCGCCGTTGTAGTAGGGCATGCCCTGCTCGTCACGGGTCAGGAAGCTGCCCGGTTCCCAGTCGGTCAGGTAGAGGGGCACGCTCATGGTGCCTTCCAGGGTGCGGCCTGTCTCGGTGCCCTTCACCGAGCAGTCGGCCTCGTCCAGCAGCGTGAAGCTGGTGCTGGGGCCGGCGTCCCCCACGCGCTCCAGGGCGTCGTCCCGGATCAGCAGCATGCGCCCCAGGTTGGTCTCGGCGCTGACGGTCACGAAGTCCCAGGCCAGCTGAAGCTCGCTGCGCGCGAAGCCAGCCTGCTCCAAGACAGGAAAGATGTCGCTGTCGTAGTGCTCGCGCTGCCGCTCCACGTCCGCATCCGCGCTGTCGCTGCCATCGCGCAGCTCCGAGAAACCGGGGCGTGCATCCAACGTGCCGCCCGAGCCATCGATCAGGCCCCGCATGCCGACCACGTAGCGGGTGGCGTGCTCCATGGCCTTCACGGGCCGCAGCATCAGCAGGCTGCGGCTGTCGTCCAACACCTGCACCTCCAGCTCCACGAAGTGCGGCACCCGCTCGCCCGTCTCGGCGTTCAGGATGACCGTCTTGACGTCGTCCTCCAGGTAGGCATCCAGGTCCTGGTGGCCCACCACGCCATCCACCGCCACATCGGGAAAGTGCGTGTACATGCTGCCCAGGATGGGGAAGCCGTCCAGCTCGTTCCAGTAGGCCGGATCGGTGCGCATGTCCTCGTTGTTGATGGGCAGCGACTCGGGGCCGAAGTCCACGCGAAAGCCGCTGCCTGTGGAGCTGTCCTCGGTCAAGAAGTAGCTGGAGGGAAAGGGCAGCAGGCAGTGGGTGCCGCCCCCCACCGGGTTGCAGTCGCCACGGCCCGGATCGGCGCTGTCCTCGTCCTTGTTGCAGCCCGCCAGGGCCACGCCGAGCGCCAGGAGCGCGGTAGTGGAAGTCGCGAGAGGGAAATGGGGCTGCGATGCGCGCATGGAGCCTCCCTGCCCGTTGATGGCGTTGCCGGCAGCAGATGGAGTGCGAGACGCCCAGAGGTTAGCACGGAGCGAGCGGCGCCGCAGGCCCAAGGCGCGGCGACGGCATGGACGCGTTGTGATAGGGAGGAGGCGGTCAGAGGCGAGATCCATGCCCCCCAGTCCCCCAAGCGGCGATCCCCCTGCAGGCGCCAGGCGTCTGGGATCCCTGCGCAAGCTGCTCTTCACGGCCATCGTGCTGGTGGTGGTCTTTGCCGGGGCCGAGCTGGCCTTGCGGGCGGTCATCCCCGTGATCCGCACGGCCACCTTGCCCAACGAAGAGATCCAGTCCCACCTGCGGGCCGCGGGCTTCCGCTACCACCCCGATCTCTACTGGTACTGGCGCGGGCTCCCCTCCCCCTCCATGCAGATCAACCGCTTCGGCTTCCGGCGAACAAAGCCCATGGAGCGCCGCAAGCCCGCCGGCGTGACCCGGGTGGTGGTGTTGGGCGACAGCCAGACCCTGGGGGCCGGCGTGGGCCCGGATCAGACCTACGCCCACTACGCCGAGCTGGCCCTGGGCGAGGGCTGGGAGGTGCTGAACGCCGGCATCAGCGGCTACCGCTCGCTGAACGCCCTGCGACTGCTGCAGCTGCGCATCCTCTACTTCGAGCCCGACATCGTGGTGATCGACTGCATGCCCTTCGACAGCCCGCGGGACGATGGCTTCCTGGAGGACGCGCCCCTGGGCTCGCCGCTGCAGCGCCTCAAGCCCATCTTGTGGCACAGCCGCGTCTACTACGGGCTGCGACTGCTGCTGGAGAAGCTGCGCCCCGACCGGGCGCGCTGGCTCGACCAGAAAGAGACCGAGCTGGCCCCCAACGCCCAGGGCCACGGCAACCACGACCTGATAGGGCGCTGGGGCGACGACAACGGCGTGCAGGTGGTGTTCATGGAGTACCCGGTCAGCACCGACGACTGGCGCCTGTCCTGCCACACGCGCCCAGGCGAGCTGCCCGAGGGCTATCCGGTGGCACCCACCTGCCAGGCGCTCTACGCCTCCAGGCAGACGGCCCGCGACCTCTTTCAGGACCGCAACCACATGAAAGCGGCGGGCAACCGCATCGTGGGCCAGGCCCTGGCCGAGACGCTGCGGCCTCTCAGGCGCTGATCCTTGGCTTCGATGCGTCCGCTGCTGCTCTGCCTCCTCTGCTGGCTCTGCGCCTGCAGTGGCGCGCAGCGCTGGACCACGGGCGATGCGGGCTCCCTACGCATCTCGCTGAATGGCGCTTGGACCAGCCCCATGGGCCTGCTGAACATCCCCGCTCCGCGGCAGCGCCTGCCCTTCTACGCGCAGCGCAGCCTGCGCATCCCCGAGGACTGGGGATCCCAGTCGCAGCTGGTGCTGCACGCCGACGCCACGGGCTGGCAGCTGCAGGTCACGGTGAACGGCGTGGACGCGGGCACGGGCATTGGCGGGCTCTGGCCCGTGGAGATCGATCTCAGCGGGCAGCTGAAGCCGGGCATGAACCAGCTGCAGCTGCAGTTCATCTCCCCGGAAGGGAGCAACGTGCGCCCTGGAGGCGTGGCGCAGAACCTCGCGCCCTGGACCTTCTCCCAGCCCCGCCCCGGGCGCGTGCTGTCGCGGGGCGACATCTGGTTGGAGCGCCGGCCCTCGCAGCGCATCGAAGATCTCGACGTGGACTTGATGGACGGGCAGCTGACGGCCACGGCGCGTACGCAGGGAGCCCGGGGCCAGCGGCTGAGATTCAAGGTCGTGCGCGACGGTCGGGTGCTGAAGCGCTTTCCCGCGGCGCAGGTGGGCGAAGACGACCTGGCCAGCTCCACGGCCCGTTGGTCGGGCCCCCTATGGCAGCCTGGTGGCAGCGACGAGCCCTTCCTGCAGTACATGGTGGCTGAGCTGGAGGGAGGCGGATCGCGGCAGCTGCGCTTCGGCGCCCGTGAGCTGACGCTGGCGGACGGACAGCTGCGAATCAACGGGCGTCTGTGCTACCTGGCTGGTCAGCGCTTCGTGAGCCATCGCGGCATCCCGCGCCAGGAGCTGGCCGAGCAGCGGCAGCTCTGCAACCAGCGGGGCAGCAACGCCCTGGACCTGCACGGCGAGCCCCATCCGGCGGAGCTCTTCGAAGCCGCCGACGAGCTGGGCTTGCTGCTCGTGCTGACCCCCCGCTGCGAGGGCCAGGGCGAGCTGCGCAGCTGGAAGCGGCCCCCCGAGGACTGGGAGCGCTTCATCGTCAGCAGCGGCCTGCGCCTGGCCGATGCGCGCCGCGACCACCCCTCGCTGGTGCTCTGGGCCAGCTGCGGCAACTTCTTCGATCGGCCTTCGCTCTTTGAACCCTTCGTCCGCACAGGCATCCCGACGGCCCTGTTCGACGACAGCCAGGGCGTGGGAATGGCCCCCGCCAGGGACCTGATGAAAAAGGGCTTGCTACCACCTTATATCAACGAGCTGCCTTGGAACCGCATCGACCCCGAGGTGCTGGTCCGCAACCTGCGAAAGCTGGTGAAGCGGCACAGCGCGCAGGGGCTGGGGCTGGTGCTGCCCAATGTCTGGGGCGGCCTGAAGACCGAGGGCGACCTCACGCTCTACTACCAGCAGGCCTTCGCCAGCAGCCTGGCGGACGCGGGCGTGCAGGCGCCTCCGCTCGACGCGCGGCGCGGTCCCGCCAAGCTCGAGGTGACCCTGCTGCGGGCTGGCGAGCCCGCGCCGGGTGAGATCGCGCTGCTGCGCCTGCCCCACCAGCCCCCCATGGCGGCGGCCAGCGACGCACGCGGCGTGGCCCACTTCGAGGTGGATTTCACCGGCGAAGCGCGCCTGGAGACCCTCTCCGGGCAGCAGCAGCCCGTACAGCTGGAGAACGGGATCTACCTCCTGGGCAGCTGGCATCCGGCTGTCGCGAAAGCGCAGCTGTCCCTGGACGGGGGGGCATGAGAGGCCGCTGCCGCCCCTGATGAGGCAGCGGGGAGCAGACCAGAGCGTCGCAGGAGCGGCCTGCGCCCCCTGTCCGCTTGACACGCCCCCCGCCTTCACCTAAAACCCCGGACAAGTACGCACCCCGACGGTTTTCTCTGCGGTCTTGTCCTGGAGGTCCCATGCGCCTGGCCCTTTTCCTCTCCACCCTCTGCCTGCTCGCGCTGGGCTGCGACTCCAGCGACGACAGCGCCAGCGACACGGGCTCCGGCCCCATCGATCCCTTTGAGCAGTACATCAACATCAGCGATGAGACCTCCGGGGATTTCTCCTGCTACGCAGCGGGCGATGACTGGCTCAGCCAGACCGTGGACAAGAGCAAGGCCATCTCCTACCCGACGGAAGGCCTGGTGGAGGACTTCGAGGACAAGGTGGGCGTGGCCGAGGTCGACCTCGAGGTCTATTTCAACGACGGTTTCGGTGGTGCGGCCGATGTCGAGGCCACCAGCGACTCCGCCGGCTCGGTCAACATCGAGCTGATGTCTTGTACGCCCACGGCCTACAAGACCTTCACCAGCCCCGAGCTGGAGCGCACCATGGACACCTACGAGGCCCACTCGGTCTACGCCCCGCCCAAGGTCAAGGGGGGCTCCATCGAGACCGAGTTCAACTCCGTGTCCCAGGGCACCCACGATGTCATCCTGAGCCTGTTGGGCATCTCGCTGGACGATTCCAAGAGCGTAATCGCCGGCACGGCCTACGACTGCCAGGACGGCAAGATCGAGGGGGCCCAGGTGATCGTGGTGGACGACCAGGGCGAGATCCCCGAGGGCCTGGTGGTCAACTACTTCGTCGACGACTGGCCCATCCGCGACCAGCCCCACACCAGCGCCGACGGGTTGTGGGTGGCCACCAGCGTGCCCCCAGGCACCTGGACCGTCGAGCTGTGGGCCGTCGTCGATGGCGATCTGCGCCGTGTTGGCGCCACCGAGCTCGAGACCTTCGCCGACAGCATCAACATCTCCAATATCCATACCGGCTTCGACAAAGGCGTGAAGTACCCGGACAGCTGCCTGATGGCGGACTGACCGCAGCCCGAGGTGATCCATGAAGCGGCATTTCTTGCTGGCCGGAGCGCTGCTGTGCTCCAGCGCCAGAGTGGGAGACGTCCTGGCTCAGGACGAGTCGGACGGCGGCGAGAACGCAGCGACTGAGCAGCCTGCAGCGCCCCCGGAGGCCCCTTCGGGGGAGGAGGAAGGCGAGGTCGACGCTGCGCCCGAGGCCCCCGCCACCCCTGAGCTCCCCCAGGAGCCAGCGGTCGAAGAAGCCCCCCCCATAGAGCTGGCGATCCCGGTGGAGGAGGCGCCCCCGCCGCCCGAGCCGCCGGCCGCCGAGGAGCTGAGCGCGGCCCAGGACCAGGCGCGGGCAGAGGCGCTCGCCGAAGAAGCGGCTCCGGAAGAAGAGGCGGCCCACGAAGAGGCCCACCACGACCTGGAGTTCGAGCTGGAGGGCTACTACCGCACCCGCGGCTACGCCTTCCCCAAGCTGTTCGAGGACCAGGACCACTGGGGCCGCTACATGACCCACCGGCTGCGCCTTGGGCCCGAGATCTCGTACAAGGGCGACACCAAGGTCAAGCTCGAGATCGAGGCGCTGGACAATATGGTCTGGGGCGACAACGCCTCGCTGGCCAGCACGGCTCTCTTTGCCGGCTCGCCTTCCTACACCGAGATCGAGGGCCACGAGGGCCCGCTCATCGAGCTGACGCGCGCCTGGATCGAGTTCCCGGTCATGATCGGGCAGATGCGCATCGGCCGCCAGCCCAGCCACTGGGGCATGGGCCTGCTGGCCAACAGCGGCGACGGCTTCGACGACGCCTTCGGCGATAACTACGGCGGCTCCACCTACGACCGCGTGCTCTTCGCCACGCGCCCCACCGCCGTGGCTCAGGGCATCGCCGGCAAGGAAGACAGCGGCTTCCCCCTGATCGTGGCCTTCGGCATCGACCGCCTGGTGGAGGATCCGCTGATCCAGTACTACGGCTACGACTGCAGCCCCGACATCGCCGAAGGCGAAGAGGACTGGGACGAGCGCTGCGACTCGGACGGCGACGGTGTCACCGACCTGGACCACGGCTACTCCGACGACGAGCGCACGGCAGAGGACCGCCACGAGGACTGGTGGGCCGACCAGCAAGACGACGTCTACGAGATGATCTACGTGCTGATGTTCAAGGGCGAGGACATCGAGATCTTCGGCACCACCGGCGACCTGGTCACCGGCATGTACGTGGTCAACCGGCGGCAGCAGGAGACCGAGTCCAACGTGCTGATCATCGACTACTACCTGCGCGCGAAGCTCTACGGCGTGCTGGCCGAGTTCGAGGGCCTCAACATCCGCGGCAAGACCAACGCCATCGTGCTGCCCGGCAGCTACGATCCCTATGGCGACCTGGACAACCCGCTCTACAAGGAGGCGGGCATCTGGGGCTACGTGGGGCGGCTGGGCTACGAGACGGATTTCGTCACCGCCCTGATGGAGCACGGCTTCGCCTCGGGCGACGACAACGTGGCCGACGTGGACTTCAGCGGGCGCCCACTGCACGCCGACTTCAACGTCGGCCTGCTGATCTACGAGGAGATCCTGGCCCGCGTCACCGCCGCCACCTGGAGCGAGTCCGCCCGCGGCTTGTGGAGCAATGGCGGCGTCTACAACTCGCGCTACATCTTCCCCCAGGTCAAGCTGCGGCCTGTGGAGAACACAGAGATCATCGGCGCCTTCTTGATGGCCTGGCCCCACAAGCCCGACGGTACGCGCGTGCTCTGCGCCAAGGGCGACGACGTGGACTGCGCCCAGTACATCGCCAAGGACGAGAACCTCGGCTGGGAGCTCGACCTGGCCGTCAAGCACCGCTGGCGCGAGCATATGCTCTTCAGCCTGGAGGCGGCCTACGCCCAGGTCAGCGATCGCCTGCCCCTGGAGGCGGCCGGCCTGGACCCCGAGGGGCGCTTCTTCACGCTGCAGTCGCGCATAGCCTTCGAGTTCTAGGCCATTGCTGCGCAGCCTGCTCGACCGCGCGGCCCCTCTGCTGTTGGCAGGGGTGCTGCTGGGCATCTTCCAGGCGGGCTTCGCCTGCTATCGCAACGCCTTGATGATCACCGATCTGCTCACGGTGGTGGGCATCCTGGGCGGCGTAATGCCCCTGGGGGTGGTCTGGATCCTGCTCTGCCTGCCCTGGGTGGCCCTGCGCAGCCCGGGTTTTCTGCGAGGCGGGTTGCCCGTGGAGCGAGTGGCGCCGCGCGCCTTCACCGCAGCCATGCAGGCGGCGCTGGCCACGGCGGGCTGGTCCGCAGGCTGGGCCCTGGCCGAGCCCCTGGAGGAGTACGGCCTCTTCGCCGAGGGTGGCATGGCCTTGACGGCCCTGGTCAGCGCGCTGCTCTGCGGCCTGCTGGCCACGCGCCTGCCCCGGCCCAGCCTACGCGCCCTGCGCATCGGCGGGATCGCGGCCGTGGTCCTGATGGCCGGCTTCGCCGTGGCCAGCGTGCCCGCCGTGGCCCGAGTGGAGGGCGGCGGCGCAGAGGATCTGCAGGCGGGCGTGGAGGCTCCCGACGGCGCCCCCGACGTCATCCTGCTGACGGTGGACGCCCTGCGCGCCGACCACCTGCGCTCCTATGCGGCCACGGCTCCCCCCACGCCCGAGCTGGACCGCCTGGCCCGGGAGGGTCTGCGCTTCGCGCGCGTGGTGTCGCCCTCTTGCTGGACCCTGCCCAGCCTCTCGGCCATGCACGCGGCCCTGCCCGTCAGCCGCACCGGCTCGGCGCAGCTCTTCCACAAGCTGCAGTTCGCCGCTCGCAGCCCGCTGGCCAGCGACATCGACACCGTGGCTGAGCGCTTCCAGGCCGCCGGCTACCGCACGGCGGCTATCGTCGGCAATCCCTGGGCATCCCCTTTCTTCGGCATGAACCAGGGCTTCCAGCGCTTCGTCAATCCCTCGGTGAAGGGCGAGGCCCTGGCCGTGCTGATGGACATCCCCCTGGTGCGCCTGGCAGCCAGGATCATCCCCGCCCAGCGCGGTGACGACCGCGCGGAAGCCCTGGTGGACCAGGCCCTGGCCTGGCTGGACGAGCCCTCCGAGGCGCCGCTCTTCCTTTGGATCCACATGATCGATCCCCACGCCCCCTGGGAGGCCGATCCGGCCGCCAGCCAGGACAACTCCATGCTCATCGAGATGGGCGGCGAGGTGGAGCTGGCCGAGGACGGATCCCTGGTGGGGGAGCGCTTCGCCGCCGTGCACGCCCTGCGGGCCGGCGAGATCAACCTGGACGAGCTGGAGAGGCAGCGCGTCAAGCAGCTCTACGCCGCCGAGGTGCGCTACGTGGACCAGCAGACCGGGCGCCTGATGGAGGCCCTGCGCCGTCGCCCCGAACCACCGCTGCTGGCCTTCACCGCCGACCACGGCGAGGAGTTCTGGGAGCACGGCGGCTTCGAGCACTCCCACGACTACTACCGCGAGGTGACCCACATCCCGCTGCTGCTGTGGTGGCCGGGCCGCGTGCCCGCCGGGCAGGTGGTGCAACAGCCCGTGGGGCTGGTGGACGTGGGGCCCAGCTTGCTGGACCTGGCCGGCCTGCAGCCACCCGAGCCCGAGAGCTGGGCGGACGGCATCAGCCTGCGCGGGACCTGGCAGGGCGGCCTGGACATGCCGGCGCGCAACAGCGAGAACAACGCCTTCGGCCTGTCGGCGCGCCTGCTTGTGGAGGGCCCCTGGCGCTTGATCCTGCGGGACAATGGGCAGGTGGAGCTCTACGATGTCGCGGTGGACCCCGGCGAGCAACGCAACCTGGCCTACGAGGAGCCCGAGGTGGTGGCGCGCATGCAGGCCATGCTGGATGAGGTGGCGGCGCGGGCTGTGAGTGTGGAGCTGGGGGCGGAGGACGGGCCCTCGGCGGAGGTGATGGAGGGGCTGAGGGCGTTGGGATACGTGGAGTAGGAAGTTCATTCACGCCAATGGGCGTTATCCCCAGCTCCCAGTCGTCTTCGACGGCGACTATGAGGCGTGGAGCCATCGCGGGCCCCGGAAAGACGGGCGACGGGCAGTGACCGGATCCGTGCCCCCCAGGCGCACGTGCCGGCCTCTACGGCCTCCGGTCGCTCGATGCTGGCGCGCAACACCAGCCCCCACATGCCCGGCATGTCGCTACCGGGAGGCCGATCTCAACGCAATGGCACCTTCCGAGCCCTACGGCGCCAGCCCATTGTCAGGACCAGCATGGGAATCCAAGCCAAGAATGGACGCATCGATACCGGCGAACCGCAGGAGCAGCCCCGCCCCCCCTTGTGGGCCTCACCACCTGTGCCACTGCCCGTGTCGAACGTGGCTCCGTCATCGGTAGAAGCATCTGTCCCATCGCAGTCCTGATCCACACCGTCTTCGGGGATATCGTAGGCGTCGGGGTTGATGGAGGCGTCGCCGTCGTCACAGTCTTCGCCACCAAAGGAATCGCTGGCATAGCTGTCGGCGTCCGCGTCGTAGTCGCTGGAGCCGTCGCAGTCGGCGTCCACGCCGTCATACCAGGTCTCGGTCGCTCCGGGATTCACGGTCGCGCTTCCGTCATCGCAATCGCTGCTGTCCTCGACGTAGCCGCCAGGTTGCTCGCACGCGGTGATCCAGTCACTAGCGTCGCCGTAGCCGTCTTCGTCGGCATCCGCGTACCAGGTAGAGCCATCACTGGCGTCCAAGCTGTCGTCGTCGTCGTCCGCCAGGCCATCGCAGTCGTCGTCCACCCCGCCATTGCAGACCTCGCTGCCCTCGGGATTCACGGACGCATTCGCGTCATCGCAGTCGTTGTCGTCCGCGACGTGGTCGCTGGGTTGCTGGCAGGCCAGGGCGCTGTTGCCGGCATCGCCGTAGCCGTCGCCGTCCGTGTCGGCGTACCAGGTGGCGGCGCTGCTGGTATCCAGGCTGCCGTCGGCATCGTCGGCCAGGCCATCGCAGTCGTCGTCCGATCCGTCGTTGCAGACCTCGCTGCCCTCGGGATTCACCGAGGCGTCCGTGTCATCGCAGTCGTTGTCGTCCATGACGTAGTCGCTGGGTTGCAGGCAGGCCAGGGTGCTGTTGGCGGCATAGCCGTAGCCGTCGCCGTCCGCGTCGGCGTACCAGGTGGAGGCGCTGCTGGTATCCAGGCTGCCGTCGGCATCGTCGGCCAGGCCATCGCAGTCGTCGTCCGATCCGTCGTTGCAGACCTCGCTGCCCTCGGGATTCACCGAGGCGTCCGTGTCATCGCAGTCGTTGTCGTCCATGACGTAGTCGCTGGGTTGCAGGCAGGCCAGGGTGCTGTTGGCGGCATAGCCGTAGCCGTCGCCGTCCGCGTCGGCGTACCAGGTGGAGGCGCTGCTGGTATCCAGGCTGTCGTCGGCTTCGTCGGCCAGGCCATCGCAGTCGTCGTCCACCCCGCCATTGCAGACCTCGCTGCCCTCGG